>NZ_JRJB01000012.1:0-64981 GCF_000760615.1 Lactobacillus sp. wkB10
TTTTTATTACATTTGTGATACAAATTTATCTAGTGTGTTTCCATATATTAAATAACATTAATAAATATTAAGTAAATTAATTCTAATAATTTTATAAATTTTAATTTGTTATTTAAAAAATGTTTGAATACAAATATGTCTTTTTAGAAAGTAAATTTTACTGCTTTACCGTCAGTTCGAGATAATGATCGACCTTGGTAACAAACGCTAATATTGTCACTGTTAACTTTTTTGTGTTTTATAATTCATTTTTAAAGTAGCTAACAAGCCTAATTTCTTAATTAAAAATCTGGAAGCAAAAACACCTCAAATTTAGAACAAATTTGAGGTGTTTTATCGTTTAGCAATTAGTTAGTCTGTATTAAAAGATTAACAACTTAAAAGTTTGCCTTCTTTATATATTTACCATTTGTTATTACATAAAATTTCTTATGACCAATTTTAATAGGATTACCATAAGTCTTAACAGCTTTATGTTTTCGCAAAACTTTTTTACCTAAACGATTACCATACTTATTGTATATATAAGCGTTATGTTTCAGCTTTAATCTCTTAGCGTCAATGTTGCCACTATCCACAAACAAACCATCTGCTAAAGCATAATAGGTTTTACCGCCAATAGTCTTCTTATCTACTGTTTCAATTTCTGAACCCGAGTTGATAATTAACTTGTTAGCACGCTTGCCATTTTCATCATATAGATAAGCATTATGCATTAATTTCTTAGTCGTAGTTACAACAGGTTGAACTGCAGTATTAATAGTTTCTGCGGCGACTTCTTCACTCGCTGATCCCATAGCAGTTACTAATTTTACATTTCCTGCTTTGACATAGCGGTTCTTCGCGATAGTGAAGTATCTTTTACCGCGAATCTTAACGATTCCTCCGAATGTATTAAGCAGTTGACCCTTCTTGTAAACTCCTGTTTTCTTAACCCGCTTGCCAAGCTGGTTATAAACATACGCATTGTGAGTCAATTTTTGCTTAGTGGCCTGACCATTTGTTGCAGCAACATAATACTTCTTGTTATTATCATGTGTGTCAACTAGTACATAGTATTCACGTCCTGCAATAGTAACCGTACCGTGTGTTGAAAGAATTGAGCCGGCACCAAGTGTAACTTTGTTAGCCCGTTTTCCAGAATCATCATATAGATAGGCATTATGCATTAAAGTCACATTAGTGCTTTCACCTAAATCATTTGGAGTTCCATTAGCTCCATTTTCTTTATCATTGGTTGGTTGCTTAGCTGAGTCAGCAGGATTAGATGAAGTACTGCCATTACCATCCGAATTAGAATTGTCTCCACCACCAATAGAATTATCGTTATTGCTGTTGTTATTGTTGTTAGCACTATCTTTAATAATTTTATCAATGACAGTTGAATCTGATGAGGCCTTATTAATCGCATCAATACCATCGTCACGCTTGCCGTCAATATCAGTTAGATTATCGTTTTGATTAATCTTCGTTTGAGCATCAGCTAAAATACGATCAATTTCAGTTTTAATGGCAGCTTTTTCATCGTCAGTATAGTTATCACCATTTTCATGTTTGACTCTGTTATTATCAATTTTCTTCTTGGCATTAGTAGCAGCATCAGAAACAGCCGCTTTGGCAATTTCCCGTATTCCAGTTAGTCTATTATTCAGAACTTCATCATAAGAATTACCAGAGATATCTTTAAATTTGTCATGCTGACTATCAGTTGAATGAATCGATGCAGACTCACCAAAATATTTCTGGTTCTGGGCAACCGCGCCTTTGTATTCAGACTCAATATCCCTATTGGCAGAACTCTTAACTGCATATAATGCTTGCTGCATTAACTGATCAATTGCTTGCCTTGCCATATCAATATCATGGTTCATTTGATTGGCAATATTTTCGTAAGATGCATCAGCTTGAGCATCTTGAGTAAGCACACTATCTATACTTCCATGTATGCCATCAAGTCTATTTTTGAAATGATCTCTATCCTGAGGAAGTAAGCTATCTATATTATTAAGCGTGTCCTTTGCCTTATTGAACATATCATTAACTTTTTCTCTGGACATCAGCTCATTATAAGCATTGATTCCGTTGCTATACGATTGGGTTGTAGATTCAATGTTTGTAGAATGCTTAATTGCATCTATTGCCTCACGTATAGCTTGAATATTCCTTTGATAATCAGGATTGGCTTTTTGTGCTTCAGTTAAGCCATTGTATCCAGCTTCTAGACCTGTTATTTCATTTCCAGAACCATTTAAGGCATTAGATTGATTATAATCAAACCACTCAGAAGTATTTTGATAAGTATCAGTTAGCTTAGTACCAATTTGATTTTCGTCAGTCGGAATTTTGTTGATATCAGTTTGTTGTTCTATACTTGCTTTTTCAGTTGCATATAAATCATCAACTATCTTGTTTAATGTTTTCTTTTGATCAGCAGTTAGTTGAGATGAGCCAATAATGTTGTGAGTTGTTGAATATTTTCTTTGTAAAATATCCTCTGCCTTTGCTTTGGCAGCAGCAAGATCAGTATCTTTTTCAACATCAGTAAATCCAGGAACGTGACTGCCAGAATCGCTATCAGAATATCCTTGGGTTGCATTGTTGACAATTTGATCAACGTCCTTTTTGACGTCATCAGTAGAACGATCATTTCCATTCTTATCTGTTGTTGGAACTGCGTTAATCTTTTCCTTGCTTTGATCGTAAATATCTTGAATCTTCTGTTTTTGCTTTTGTAAATCGGAGTTTACTAAACCAGAATCTTCAAGCTTTTTATCAGCTTCTGCTTTTTGCTCAAGAAGATTATTAATAGCATTTTGCTTAATTTGATAGATTTCTTCTTTATTTTGGGCTGTTTGGTATAGCTGGTCAATTCCAGTTTCACCTAAATTGATTGAGTGTCCCTCGCTATCGAGCCCCTTTTCAATATTTTGTAATTTCTTTTTAGCATTTTCCAGATCTGTTGTTGTCGGACTGCTTGGTAAAGCAACTTTACTAATTTCATCCTTAGTTTTTTGAACTAACTGATTAAGCTGATCTTGCAGGTCAACCTTTTGCTGATCAGTTAAATCGCTGGCAACTTGGCTAATACTGCCCTTATCTTTGACATACTTATCAATAGCAGCAATTTGTTTATTCTTTTCACTTAGTAAATTAGCTGGAATACCGGCTTGGTCTATCGCAGCTTCACCAGCTTTTTCAACTTTACCTAAGTCTGCATTATCATCAGCACCATACAAGTCGCTAACACCTTTTTGCATTGCGTCATTTATTGCAGCTTCATTTTGACTTATTTCAGTTGGATCAAGACCTGAACCAGGTAATTTTGCCTTAGCAGTTTCAGCATATTCTTTCAGAGTATTAATTTGCTTGTTCTTTTCTTCGAATCTCTGAGTTAAACCAGTAATTGCATCACTACCAGCTTGTGCTGCTTGATTCATCGCACTATTTGCATCAGTTGAATTGTTTTGAGCGGCTTGAATATTTTGGGCAGCTTTATCTCGCTCTGACTTAATGCGATCTCTCATCTGATCCGCAAGATTAGGATTATCTTTAGCAATCTTATCTGCAGCTTCGTTTGCCTTATTAACTGCATCTTGCAACTTAGTCAATGCATTATTAACAGATTCAGCCTTAATAATTTCATTATTAACTTTATTCAAATCAGCATTATTCTGATCTTTAGCATCAGATAATTGATCCTGATTGGTAGCAGAGTTTATTCTAGTTTCACCAGACTGACGAATTTGATCAATTTTATTTTTCAAATCATTATATTGGTCTTGACCTAATTTTTTATCAGCCAAGTCTTGATCAATTTGCTGTTGTAATTTATTAGTTGAATTATCAAAATCATTTTTAGCAGAAGTCTTAGCGTTAGTAATGTTCTCATCATTAGCTGTATCAACAATTGCTTCAATTGCTTTATTACCTTCATCTTGAGCCTTTTGCACATCATCTTCATTTTTAGCTTTATCAATATTCTCTTTTGCCTTATCCCGCTCGCTTTCAATTGTAGATTTATCATTAGCGTCTTTAGCAATTGAAGCTTGGGCTTTATCATCTAAAGCGGATTTTGCCTTATTTTTAGCCGCTTGCAGTTTAGCATCAGACAATGCTTGGTAAATATTGCTTAGACCTGTATTCTTTTCTGTATCAATATTTTCTGATAGAGCGCCATTAACGCTTGCAACCGCATGATCATAAGCATCTTGTGCTTGCTGTTTAAACTTAGCTAGCTGATCAGTGGTTAGACCAGTTAAACCATTTATTTCTGGTAGAACACCGGTATCAGTTGAGCCTTTTCCAAGAGCTTTATCAAGTTCTTTAATTGCTTGATCTCTTTGGTTGCGAATATCGTCAGCATCACTCTTACTTGCATTAGTAACTACATTACTAATTCCCTGTAAGGTATTATTTTTGATTTTTTCAACTGTATCGCTATCATTGGCAGCGTCAATATCTTTAATGCCTAAATCAGCCACTTCGAAAACTGCATTTTGGTCTCGTGAATCATGTAGTTTATCACGAGCTGCAAGTGCCGTGTTTTTAATCAATTCCGTAGCAACCACTTTGTCACTAGCCAACTTGGCAGCAGATTCAATGCTATTAATTTTATTTATTGCATCTTGATAAATCCCAGTTAGTTGATCTTTATTTGTAGCTGCGTCAATTTTACTATTTGAATCCGTTGGGATTGACTCAAGCTGACTAATTGCATCATTAAATTTATCATCTACTGCTTTTCTTTGATCTTCAGATAATTTGCTATAAATGTCGTTTAAGCGATTCTTGGCACTGGTAGCAGCATTGGCAATATTATTTCTAGTATCAGTTTTAGATGTATTGAAACCATTACCTGCAGCTTCTGCAGCATCAATAGCTGATTCGCCCTTTTTTTCTGCTGTATTAGCATCAGAGATTGCAGCTGTTGAATCAATTGCTGATTTTGCATTATCACGGGCAGATGTAATGTTACTAATGGTTGTGGTCTTGGCGTCATTAGTAATATCTGACGAATTATTAATTCGCTCAATCGCTTTTTGAGCATAATCGTCAAGTTTTTGCTTATTAAGGATTTTATTAACATTTACGTCACTAATCACATTGTCAATTAGTGACTTACCATTCTGGACAATCTCATTAAGCTGCTCATTAGTAGTGGTATTTTTATTATTAATGCCATTAACACCAATATCATATGTAGCATCTACTTTTGCACGCAAGTCATCTTTGTTGGCGCTGGTAATTTGATCCATATTGCCAATTTGCTCTTTAACTTTATTGCGCTCATTCATTAGAGCTGCTAAAGCCTGGTCTTTTGCAGATTGCAGGTTCGCTGCAGCTTGAATGGTTGTTAAATCATTTATACCCTTAGTTAATACTGCATCTATATCATCTTTACCTGCACTTTGAATAGCAGTTTGAGCTTGATTGAAGGCATTTGTAATCTGGTTATAGTAGTCATTCTTTTCTGTTACGCCCAAATTAGGATCATTAGTGATCTGACTGTTTGCAGAATCGCGCGCATCTTTTAATTTTCCAATTGCAGTTTGACGCTGTTTTTCTAAGGCTTGGGCGTTGATATCTGATGAAAGAGAATTAATAACGGAATTAATAGCATCAATTCCTTTTTGAGCATCATCATTAATATCAGTTACTGTATGGTCATTAGTGATAGCCTGGATTGCTTGATCATACCCTGCATCAATCTGATCCCGTTTGGCTTGAACTGTTGCAGAATCAAGTTGTTCATTTTTCTGGGCATTTGCAAGAACATCCTTAGCATTAGCTTTGGCCTGTTGCAGTTTACTAATTGCCTGCGCCTTAGTGGCTGTGATTTGAGCAGCACCTAAATCTTTAAGAATACTGTTTTGACCATCTTGCTTTGCCGAAGTGATATCAGCAACATTTTGAGCCGAAGCAATTTTTGCCTTTGCAGCTTGGGCATCTTGATCGATTTGATCTTCATAATACTTCTTATTTGAAGGACTGAGTTGACTATCATCAATGCTTTCAATTTTAGCTTTTGCATCATTAACAGCTGTATCAATGTCTTGAGCTGCATTGGTTCTAGCTTCTTCTACCTCCTTATTGGCAGTGCCTTGAGCATCGCTTACGATATTCTCAATACTATTTTTGGCATTAGTTACTGTCTCAGCAATTTTTGAACTATTAACCTTGTTTAAAGTATCTATACTATCATTAACTACTTTACTGATTTGATCATGATATGCTTTCTTTTGTTCATCAGTTAGATTGCTTGTTTGATCAATTCTTGAATTAGCATTAGTTTGCTCTTGTCTGATCTGTTTGATAGCATCAGCCAAAGAATTGTTACGCTCACCATTAGCTTTAGCTGAAGCCAGTAAGTTGTTTAAGGCATCGATACCATCATTTCGTGCTGAGTCGATTGCGGTTAAACTATCTGCTTGGTCAATGCGCTGGTTATAACCAAGAGGAGTAGTTGAATTATTGAGCAACTTCTGCGCAGCTACAACGCTATCGTCAATATCATTTGCAGATAAGCCAGGCAAACTACGCAGTTGGGTCTCAATATCGCTTTCTACTTTAGCAAGTTTAATCTTAGAAAGCTGTCTTAAAATTGACCGCTTAGTTGACTCTTCAGTTGTCGAAACAGCAGCAGAATCGCTTGCTTTATCAATATTAGTCAAACCATCAGTTACTGTTTTTTCTATTTCAGAGTTTGAAGGAATGCCTAACGAATTTTCATTAGCATTTGCATATCCTATAATTTCAGCTTTTGCAGCATTTTGATCAAAAATAGTTTGTGCTGCTGCTTCTCTTTGTTGGATTGCATTGTTATCAGAAGTGCCGTAAATTGACTTTTGCTCATCATACATAGAACTCCCTGGTTTTGCAGTTGCAACTTCTGCTGCTTGATCAATTGCGTCCAGTAAAGGAGTCTGTTGATCTAAGCTAATGCCTGAATTCTGTACTCGCTGTTTGGCAGCAGCCGCTGCAGCATTAATTTTACTTGCTTCTTGGTCAGCATTTATATCCTTAATCGACTCCTTACCCTTGGAACCATCGGGATCATCACCAGTGATAATATTGTGAACTGCTTGATTATAAGAATCCCTTATTTCTGCAGTCTTATCGGCATGGTTGTTAATTTCATCTTGAGCAACAGCCTGTAAGTCTTTCAGTGCCTGAATTGTTTTGTTAACTTTATCAATTATATCTTGAGCTTCTTTTTGGTGCCCATCTACTGATACTTGGTCAAAATCTTTTTCAATATCGCCTTCTGGTTGAGCGATAGCCTGAGCACGAGCCAGTCGAGTAGGTAAATTAGTTACTTCGGTCTTCTCTTCTTTACTCAAGTTAGGATCGCTTGCTAGCTTGTAAGCGTCAACATAAACTTGATCAATTTTTTGCTTAAGATCAGTTTCAATACTCTTCTTATAACCATAAGCAGCTTGATCAATCGCATTGATGCCATTCTTCATTGCTTCAGTAATATCTTTATCAGCTTGAATACTTTTAATAGTATTAATTGCTTTATCACGTGCAGCATTAATTGCATCTACCATTGTAGGGAATCTCTTTGACTGCAATGTGGCTTCATTATTTAAATTTGTAATTGCATTATTACGAGATGCCTCAATCGTTGAAGAATTTTGCGCCTGATTTACGATATTCTTAATTGCATCAAGAGCAGCATTCTTACGATTGTTGACCTCTGTTAAAGTATTTGCACTTGAAGCATAAACCGAAGTTTTTTCGTTATCGGTATCAATTGTTTTAGATGCAGCGACCGCAACTTTATCTAATTGATCATTAAAGTCTTTAACTTGAGCTTCAGATAGATTGTTAGGTCTATGAATTTTCGCATCACTAATTGCATCAGTTATTGCCTTAGCAGCCTGATCTTGAGCATCTGATAAAGTTAGAATATCCAAATTTTTAATTATTGGGCGACGTCCGGCAGCTAAACTAGACGGATCATAGCTAACAAAGTTTGCATTTGGAGTCAATTCTACAGAGTAGCCTTTATCAAACTTAATCGTTTGATCGGCTGGAATAGTAAAACTAAATGAACCATCGTCATTTACAATTGTTGCAAATTGTGTTGGTAAAGGGTTCAAAGAACTGTTGCTTGAATCTCTTATGGTGTCTTTTGTTTGCGAATATGGGTTGTCAATTAAATTCTTGCCATTTTGATCCTTTGGTGTCCACGCAGTTTTTACTCCCATACTATCAATTAAATTAGCCATAATATATGCTTTAGTGGCAACTGGGAGAATCAAACTAAATGGGTTTTTCAAATTTTCTGGATCTGAATCCGGACCATCAACAGCAGAATTATAATTAATTACGCTGCCTGGTTCACCGGAAATTGTTTGTGAACCATCAGCGTTTCTAGTTATCTGAACCTTACCGGGATCAATATCCAAGAAACCGCTCGGATTGGCTGGAATGAAACTAATGTTGTTATAGCCAAAATTATTGCTATTATTAAATGCCTTTTGAATAATGTCCGAAAAAATTTGATCGTAAGTCCAGCCGTTCTTAATACCATCAGCCAATGAAGTTTGGACGTCTGTCGGCAATTTATCAAGTGAAATATTAGCTTTAGCCGCTTCGGCCTTAATTTCTGCTAATTTATCTGCAGTTAACTTTTCTTGACCATTAAGCAATTCAATATTATCAACCGCTATCGTACTATCAGTTTTCCTAACAGTTAAAACGTGAAACGGTGGCAATGTTACTTTACCTACCCCACTTTGTGTCGAACTCAAATCAAATTGTTGTCGCACATTTGTTAAGGTAATTGGCATTGTGCCGATAATACTGGTATTAGGATTGGTATTTCCCTGAGCATTCAAGATTAATGAAGTAGGATTATTAACAAGTAATTTCCCACCCTGGACGTCTACTAATAGTATTTGACCAGTACCACCGTTTACATATTTGCCACTGGGATCTGGCTGACCAAGAACAATATTGAAACCACCGTTCTCAATATTGGCCGTACCCTTAATAAGAACTAAGGTACCAGAATAGTCGCCCATATTTGAACCGTTAATATTTAACGAGCCTCGTGGCAAAATGTTAAAGTTACCACCATCATAAATCAGGTTTCTATTCCACCAGTTATTGGCTATATCACCATTAGTGGTAATATTTACTTTCGCATCGCTATTAATATTGAAGACAGAGTTACCATCATTGATAAGAATTGCACTAGACTGATCATTATCATTTGTACCATTATAGTGATCACTACCAACTATAATGTTTAATTCACCATTAACATTCACGGCTTCATTATTACCTAGCATGGCGATGGCTAAAGGAAGTCCCGTGTGCTCAGCAGCATTAGAGCCTAAGTTATTATTAGGAAAATAGATTCGCGGAGCAAGTGTAACCTTAGCGTCCTTGGCAATATTAACAACATTGTTGCTCCCAGCCATTTCTAATACGTTACCACCGACAGTTTTACCGGTAAAAGTACCGCTAAAATCAATTGAGTTGTTTGAACCTGTAAATTCAAATAGTTGTTGAACATCACCACTTGATATTGTAATGCCAGGATATGGTGTATGAGTCACTTCACCATAGTTAGTTCCTGTAAAGTAAATTTTAGTATTGTTACCACAGTGAACCATCTGCGAACCATGGAAATTAACATTATTAAACGTTACTTTTGAAAAATGCCCGTCCTTGTTGTAATCATCAGTCATGATGACGCCCCAGATATCAGCACTCCATAAATCAAGGTTGTCATACGTTATATCTAAATCATTAGTACTTCCGCCATTAAGTTGAAGGTGATTACCTTTCAAGTCCACTTTAAATCTGGTATTACCGTTGCCAGCGGATTTAATCAACATTTTCCTGCCATAGAAGTAGTATGCTTGTGATCCATTCTCTGGTCCGTCAGTAATATCGTTCATGACGTCAATTTCTGAAATAGATTCATTCTGAAATGCAGTTATAAGTTCAGTAAAGGTATGGACCTGTGCTACACCAGCATCCCTGGTATTTATTTCTGTGTTTTCAGCAGCATTTGGATCTTCATCTACTACAGCAGTTGAATCAACAGGCTTTGTTGTATCTCCTTTAGGAGATGAAACATCATTGGTTTGTTGATCCTGACTAGACTGTTGGTCCGAGCTATTTGTTGGCTCAGAGGTTGTCTTTTCTGATTTTTCCTGACCAGTTAATAAACTGTGACTAGCTTTTGAGTCACTGCCACTATCTCTTAAAAACGAACTTAAGCCAGAAAAAGTGCTTAAATCGTGCTTTGTATTATCTTGACTTGACTGCTTTTCTGTAGTTGCAGTTTTGGCAGTACCCTCAGTTTGTTCCGTTTTAGTTGTTTCATTCTCATTTTTTTGAGAATTTACTTCTTCATTTGCCGGATCAACTGTATCAGCTTTAACTGTTTGATTGTTTAAGCCAAAGAATGTAAAACCAAGCAAGACAGAAGCAGCCCCAATTGTCAATTTACGAATTGAAAAGTGGTCTTGCTTTGCCTGCATTTCCATTTTACGTATTCTTTCCTTATTGTTATTTTTACCTAGCATAATAATCCTTCCTCAAAATTATGATTACATATTAATTGTAAGTCCTGTTATTTTTACTGTCAATTTAGTAACATTATTATGCACTTAAATATGTAATAAAATTTAAAAAACATGTTTATTAAATAACTATATTTTGGGATTAAATACTGTTTTATAGACATATTTATGATTAAAATAACAATAATTGCATTTTTTAATTCACACTTTATATATTATCTATAAATTCAATTTAATTTTAAAAATAATATTTATATATAATATACAAATTACTGTTTTACTGTGTATACATGAATATGTTTGTGATTTATTTAACACGATTAATTAGGTAAACATCATTTCTTCGACTTGTTTATATCATTTTTATCTGTTTAAACTTATACGCTTTTTAATTTGATTTGCAGAAAAAGAAGAAAACACATCCCCTTTAAAAATAACTAATTGTAATACTTATTAAGACTTTTATTATCTTTGATCCGAAAATACAAAAGAAGTGCCACAAATGTGACACTTCTTTCGTGATATTTAAGCTGTATGTTTTAAAGCTCTGATTATTTAAAAGTTTGCTTTCTTTACGAACCTCCCTTTACTTAATGTGTAGTACTTTTTATGACCAATTTTGACTGAATTACCATAAGTTTTAACTGACTTACGCTTCTTCAGCACTTTTTTGCCTAAGCGATGACCATACTTATTGTAAATATAAGCATTATGTTTCAGCTTTAATTTCTTGGCATCAATATTGCCACTGGCTATGTAAAGTCCATCAGGCAAGGCATAGTATGTCTGACCATTGATCTTCTTCTTGCCGGTAGTTTCAACTACTGAGCCTGCATTAAAGATCAGCTTATTTGCACGCCTGCCGCTTTCATTATAGAGATAAGCATTATGCTTTAAGCTCTTAGCAACAGTTACAACAGGTTGTTCACTACTGTTGGTATCTGCTTGCGCAACTTCTTCACTTGCTGATTTTGAAGCAGTTATCAACTTAACGTTTGCTGCTTTTACAAAGCGATTCTTGCCAATAATAAAGTATTTCTTACCGCGGATCTTAACGGCATCGCCGTAAGTATTCAGCGTCTGCCCCTTCTTGTAAACGCCTGACTTCTTAACCCGCTTACCAAGTTGATTATAGATATACGCATTGTGAGTCAACTTTTGCTTAGTAGCCTGTGCATTGCCCACAGCAACATAGTACTTCTTGTTCTTGGCACCTTGATCAACTAAGATGTAGTATTCTTTACCATTTATCGTCTTAGTACCATAGATAGTAAGGATTGAACCAACACCTAAAGTAATCTGGTTAGCCCGCTTGCCAGTTTCGTCGTACAAGTATGCATTATGCAACAATTCGACTGCAGAAGAGTTGGTTAAATCAACATCCGAACCTTTATCATTGCCATCGTCTTTATTGCTGTTAGCATTGTCGTCAGGCTTCTTATTTGGATCAGTTACAGGAGTTACTGCAGAACCTCCTCCAGTACCTGAACCACCACCGTTATTATTTCCGCTTTGAATAACCTTGTCGATTGTTGACGGATCAGAACTGTCTTGATGAATAGTATCTATCCCTTCATCACGATGCTTGTCTATATCATCACTGCTATTTGATTGATCAATTTTATCTTTGGAATTATCTTTTTGACGGTCGATCTCATCCTTAACTTTTTGTTTTTCTCCGTCAGTTAAGTCAGTGCCATCTTGGTGTTTGCCCTTATTATTGTCAACATCCTTTTTGGCGTTCTTAGCAGCATCATCAACGGCACCTTTGGCAATTTCCTTTTCCGCTTCAAGTTTATTCTTTTGAATCTCATCATAAGAATTGCCTTCAGTGTGTTTGTTTTTGTCAAAAGCATTTTGGATTGAAGAAGTATCAGCATCTTCACCAAATTCTTTATGAATCTTATCGATAGCCTCTTTTGCTTTATCAGCAATCTCCTCATCAGCCTTGTCTTTGCTGATTTGATTTGCCTTATTAATCTCAACTTGGATATCGTCTTTAGCTGTGTCAACTACCTTATCAATATTAGTCTTCTTACCAGCAGGATCATCACTAGGTGCATTAACTTGATCAACTGCTGTGTTACTATCTGTAACGTGCTTATCAACATTATCAATAAGTTCTTGCTTCTTTGTGTCATCTAAATCTTTATTATTCTTAATCTCAGTTTTTGCCTTGTCAGCAGCAGTTTTAATTTCTTCCTTAGCTTTAAGTTTATTCAAAGCTGTAATGCCTTTATCGTAGGCAGAACTGATATCCGGAATATTGTCAGCTTTATTGATGTTGGCCAGAGCATCAGTTATATCTTTAATATGATCCTTATAATCTGGATTAGCTTTTTGCTCACTAGTTAATTTGTCATATTCATTTTGCAAACCATTAGTGCCATTTACAGCATCATGCTTATCTTTAACAACCCATTCAGAAGAATTTTGCCAAATCTGATCAATGTTGGTTCCAACGTGATCTTTATCTTTTGGAACATTCTCAACATCTTTGATAGCTTCAATTTTTGCTTTTTCAGCATCATAAGCATCATCAATAGCCTTAATAGCTTCCTTCTTTTCAGAATCAGTTAACTGCGACTTATTAATAATATCATGAGCCTGATTTTGCTTGTCTTTCAGATAACCTTCTGCCTTGGTTTTAGCTCCGGCAAGATCTGCTTGATCAGTAATATTTGAAATGCCAGGGACATCTTTTCCAGTTGAAGGATCTTTATACCCGTTCTTGGCCTTATCAATTATAGCTTGAGCATCGTTTTTGACTTCATCAGCTGTTCTATCGGTAGTACCATCCTCTCCTTTGACAGGAATATCATTTATTTCTGTCTTACTCTTGTCAAAGATATCCTGTACTTTTTTCTTTTCCGTATCTTGATCAGCTGCCGATAAACCAGAACCTTCAATCTTTTTATCAGCTTCATCCTTAATATTTTGCAGCTCTTTGATAGCATCTTGCTTAGCTTGGTAGATATCCTGTTTATTCTTAGCTATATCGTAGATCTTATCTACACCGGCTTCACCGAAGTTAATTGGCTCATTATTTTCTGGCACACCTTTTTCGATATTCGACAGCTTATTCTTTGCTGCCTCCAAGTCAGATGCAGTTGCATTCTCAGGTAAGGTAACTTTGCCAATTTTATCTTTGGTACTTTGCACAACTTCATCAAGTTGCTTTTGCAAATCAGCCTTTTGCTCATTATTTAAACTAGAGGCAACTGAACTGATATCACCTTTACCTTTAACATAATCATCAATAGCAGCAATCTGCTTGTTCTTTTCAGCTAACAAATCGCTTGGCAACTTAGCTTGATCAATGGCATTTTTTCCAGCCTGCTCAATATTATCTAAATTGTCACTGTCTTTGGCGCCATATATGTTGCTGATAGCGCCTTGCAGAGCGTTATTGATATCTTTTTCGCCTTGGCTAATTTCATTAGCATCAAGATGATCACTCTGCAAGCCGTTCTTTGCAGTTTGAGCATACTGCTTCAACTTGTTAATAGCTTCATTCTTTTCCTTAAAGCGATCAGTTAAGCCAGTAATTGCTGCAACCCCATTTTGTGCAGCCTGATTCATAGCATTGTTAGGATCATTTTCATCATTTTTAGCACTTTGAATGTTTTGCGCAGCTTTATCGCGTTCAGCTTTGATCTGATCTCTCATTTGAGTAGCCAGATCCGGATTATCTTTGACGATCTCGTCTGCTGCAGCAGAAGCCTTATTGACGGCATCTTGCAACTGAGTTAAGGCATTTGTCAGTGATTCTTCTTTACCAATTTCAGCGCCGATTTGACTTAGATCATTTTTGTTCTGATTCTGGGCATTAGACAAACTACCTTTATCGGTGGCCGAGTTTATTCTAGTTTCACCATCTGAACGAGCCTTATCAATTTTGTCTTTTAGCTTATCATATTGGTCTTGACCCAGTTTCTTATCAGCTAAATCTTGATCAATCCGTTGTTGCAGTTTGTCTGCAGCGTTTTTCAGATCATTTTTAGCTGCAGCTTTATCATTTGCAAGTTGAGTATCCTTGCCTGTCTGTTCTATACCTTTTATAGCATTTTGGCCATCTTCTTTGGCTTTATTAACTTTGTCAATACTATCTGATTGATCAACTTTGTCTTTAGCCTTATCACGTTCGTTGTTAATAGCATCTTTATCAATTGGATCATTTTTACCAGCATCAGATGCTGCTTGGTCCAAGTCAGACTTAGCCTTGTTTTTTGCTGCTTGCAATTTCGCATCTGATAATGCCTTGTTAATGTCGACTAACCCAGTATTCTTTTCTGTATCTATTTGGTCAGCAGCGGCACCATCAACCTTGGCTACAGCACGATCATGCGCTTCTTGAGCTTGGTTCTTAAACTTATTCTTTTCTTCAGTACTTAGATCAGTTAAGCTGTCAATTTGATTAGTGACTCCAACATAATTTCCGCCGCCATTGAGTGCCTGGTCAAGTTCATCAATTGCTTTATTACGATTATCTCTTATTTCATCTGCATTAGAAGCAGAAGCATTATCACGGATATTTTGTATGCTTTGGATAGTGTTGCCTTTAATCTTATTAACTGTTGCAATATCACTGGCCACGTTTATATCTTTCTCTCCAAGATCGGTAACAGCTTTTACTGCATCCTTATCTTTTTGGTTTGTAAGTTGGGTATTTGCGTTAGCCCCCGCTTCTTTAATAGCAGTTATTGCGGTAACTCTTGCAGCAGCGAGGTCAGCACTTGTTTCTGCCTTGTTAATAGCAGCTATTGCATCTTTAGTAGTTTTTTCTACCTGGTCTCTATTAGTTGCCTTCCTAATATTATCAATTGCATCGTTTGAACTTTGCTGAATAGTATTGACAGCGTTATCAAATGCTTCCTTAACAGTTTTTTGCTCACTTTCACTAAGTCCATTATAAATTTCAGTTAAACGGGAAGTAGCATCATTTGCAGCATTAGAAATTTGATCAATGGCACTTTGCTTATAGCCTTGAAGACCATTACCTTTTGCTTCTGCCGCATCTATTGCGAGTTCACCATTTTGTTCTGCAAGATTAGAAGCTGGGATATCTTCTGCATTATCGACATTGGCCTTTGCTTCATCAAGAGCAGTTTTGATTCCAGCAATAGTGGAGTCCTTTACTGTTTGAGCAATATCTGTTGCATTGCTAATGCGATCTATAGCTTTTTGAGCATACTCATCAAGTTTTTGTTTGTTAATAACTTTATTAATGTTCGTATCGCTGATTACATCATCAATAGCTGCTTTGCCTTGTTGAGTTGCTTGAGTAACTTGTTGAATAGAAGATGTACTTGCAGAATTAATATTCTTGACTGCTTGATTGTATTGTTCTTCAACTTTATTACGTAACTGATTCTTATTATCACTCGTAACTTGATCCATATTGCCAATTTGTTCTCTAATTTTGCTTCTTTCCGCAAGCAAGTCATTTAGAGCTTGATCTTTAGCAGATTGCAAGTTTGCAGCTTCCTGAATCTCAGTCAGTTTCCTCGTGCCATTTGTAAGAGCGTCATCGATATCGTCTTCTTTACCTGCTGACTGAATAGCCGATTGAGCAGTATTAAAGGCATTTGAGATTTGGTTATAGTAATCGTTCTTTTCGGTAACACTTAAATTAGGATCAGTAGTTATTTGGGTATTAGCATTATCGCGAGCCTGTCTTAATTTCTTAATAGCATCATCACGCTTTGCTACTAAAGCTTTTGTTGCTTCGTCATCCGAGATACTGTCAACAATGCTTTGAATACTCTTTTTGCCTTTATCAGCATCATCATTAATATCTGAAACATTAAGGTCGCCTGTTACTGCTTGAACAGCTTGGTCATATGCACTGTCAATCTGGTTTAATTTATCTTCCCAGTCCTTGTCTTTAAGTGAGCCACTATCATGTGCTGCAGAGATGGTCTTTCTGGCTTCATTCTTTGCAGTTTGCAAGTCAGAAATTGCTTTAGCGCGTGCAGCAGAAACCTGTGCGTCGTTTAAGTCCCTGGTAATATTGTTTGCACCATCTTGAGCAGCTGATTTGACAGTGTCTTCATCTTGAGCAGCCGCAATTTTATCTTTAGCGGCTTGCGCATCTTGATCAATCAAATCTTCATAGTGCTTCTTGTTTGATTGACTAAGTTGACTGTCAGGTATGCTTTCAATCTTTTGCTTGGCAGCCTTTGCCGCATCGTCAATTGCTTGTGATGCTTTTGCACGTGCATCTTTGATTACACTATCGCCCTTATTCTGAGCATCAGCAACTATACTGTCAATTTTACCTTTGGCTGTTGTTACAGCATCATCAATCTTTGCAGTGTCAATATTGCTTAAACCCTTAATACTGTCGTCAGCAACCTTCTTAATTTGATCAAGGTATCCCTTTTTATCTTCGCTACTTAAGCCTGTTATATCATTAATAGCTTTTTCAGCATCTTGTTGCTTTTGCCTAATTTGTGCAACAGCGTCACTTACCTGAGTGTTACGCTTACCTAACTCTTGTTGCTTAGTCAACAGATTGTTCAGAGCTGTAATACCGTCATTTCTGGCTCCATCAATTGTTGTAAGTGAGTCAGCCTGATCAACCCTTTGAGTATATCCCAGTGGATCGGCATTATTGCTTAAAATCTTCTGGGCCTGCTTTTTGGCATCGTCAATATTTTGAGCGGTCAAGCCAGAAATGTTGCTGATTTGATTTTCGACGTCAGCTTCAACATCAGCTAATTTTTGCTTAGAAATTGCTTTAAGCACATTCTTTTTGGCAGTATCTTCTGCAGCTGCTACTGCATTAGAGTCAGCTGCCTTATCAATATTTGCCAACCCATCACTAATTGCTTTTGCAATATCGCTATTTGAGTTAACTGATAGATCATTTTGGTTAGTAACAGCAAAACCTGCAACTTCAGCCTTTGCTGCAGCTTTATCAAAAGCTGTCTGTGCTATAGCTTCTCTTTGCTTTATAGCCGTTCCATCTGACGTACCGTAAATAGATTTACTTGCATCATAGCCTGGGTCACCAGGTTTAGCAGTAGCAATTTTAGCAGCATTATCGATTGCATTTAAGTACTCTGCTTGATCTGCTGCTGCAAGTCCTGATTTCTGCACTCTCTTTTTGGCTGCTTCAGCTGCTTTATTAATATTGGCAGCTTCCTGATCCGCATATACCTGTTTGATCGCTTCAAGACCCTTTGAGCCGTCAGGATCATCACCATTGATGACTTTATGTACAGCATCATTTAAAGAATTTTGAATATCAGTCGTTTTGTCACTGTGCTTAGAAATTTCATCTTTAGCAGCATCTTGCAATTTTTTAATTGCACTGATAGTGTTCTTAAGAGCATCAATCGTATCCTGAGCTTCTTTTTGGTGACCTTTGACTGAAGTTTCATCAGAATCTTTATCAATGTCACCTTGTTCAGCAGCAATTGCTTCTGGACGCTTAAGTCTATCCGTTAAACCATTAATCTCAGATTTTTCAGTGTCGCTTAAGTTAGAATCTTTTGCAGTTTCTGCTATATCGGTTTTTACCTGTTCAATCTGCTTATTAAGATCAGATTTGACAGAAGCCTTATAGTCAAGAGCAACCTTATCAATTGCCTTTATTCCCTCGTCTCTAGCACTAGCAACATCATTGTTATTTTGTGCAGCCTTAACCTGGTCAATTGCTTTATCTCGCGCTTGATTAATTGCCTGAGTTTGTGAAGGATAGTATCCAGATTGTTTACTTGCCTCATTATTCAAATCATTAATGGCATTAGTTTTATTAGTTTCAATTTGAGCTGAACCATTAGCAGCTTTAATTGCATCATCAATAATCTTTAAAGCATCATCCCGACGCTTGTTTACAATCGTAATCGTATTTGCATCAGAGGAGTAAACAGATGTGTCCTTGTTAGCACTATTGATGGTCTTTGAAGCTGCAGCAGCAGCTTGGGTCATCGCATCATTAAATGCTTTATTTTGCTCATCCGTCAAATTATTAGGCTTATCATTTTTAGCCTTGTTAATCGCATCATTAATAGTCTTAGCTGCTTGATCGCGAGCATCACTCAATGTCAGAATATCCAAAGTTATTTTGACAGGCTTACTGGTATCAGTCGGATCATATCCAATGAAGTTAGCACTAGGTGACAACTCAATACCATAATTTTTATTGTAATTGATAGTTTTATCCGCCGGAATAGTAAAGCTAAATGAACCATCGTCATTGACAACAGCAGCGTACTTAGTTGGCAGAGGGTTTAGTGAAGGGTTATGAGTGTCATTTTTGGCATTGTCAACCGTATTCTGGTATGGATTTGCTATAGAATCATCTGCCCAGATAGTTTTCTTATTTTTATCATCAACAATATTGGCAACAATATAAGCCTTGGTAGCTATCGGCATAACCAAACCGAACTTATTTTGAGAGTCTTCCAGACCATCTACTTTAGGGTCATAATTTATTACACTACCTGCAGCGCCCGTAATAGTGTTTGAACCGTCGTCATTCCTCGTGATAGTGACCTTGCTAGTGTCAATGTCCATAAAACCACTTGGGTTGGCAGGAATAAAGGCAATATTATTGTAACCAAAGTTTTCGCTATTGTTGAATGCTCTTTGAATAATATCAATAAAAAGATCGTCAAAAGTTTTATTGCTGGCTGAAGTTTCTTCTAAAGATTCTTTCACATCATTTGGTAACTTTTCATAATTAATACCAGCAGATGCTATTTTGACTTTTAATTGATCCAATAGATCTTCAGTTAGCGTCGTTTTACCATTCAATAGCTCAAGTTTGTCTACAAGAATGGTGCCTTTTCTTTGTTTTCTAACATTTAAAACGTGGAATGGCGGTAAAGTAAGTTTGCCAAGTCCAATGTTTAAATTAGTAAGATCGAATTGTTGCCGTACATTTGTTATAGTAATATTATTTTCACCAACGATACTGGTATCTGGATTCTTGTTAGCCGACGCATTCAAAATTAGAGAGGTGGGGTTATTGACAATTAAAGTACCACCCTGAACATCTACTAACGTAATAGCGCCTTTTCCCGCGCTTGGCCGGTTATCAATGTTAGTGGAACCATCGAGAACAATATTAAAAGCACCGTTTTCAACATCAGCTTTGCCCTTAACCAAGACTAAAGTTCCACTATAGTCACCCATGTCCTGACCAGTGACATTTAAAGTACCCTTAGGTTTAATGTTAAAATTACCACCATCATAAATAAGGTAGCCACCACCATTTGCGTCACTGATGTTACCGTTAGTAGTAATATTTACTGTACCATTGGTTTCAATATTGAAACTAGAGTTAGAATTCCGTAGATATATCGCTCTACATTTATTGTCATTGCGAGTTCCCTTATATGGATTTGCCTTTGAGTTATCGCCCATATTAATATTCAATGTACCCGCAACGTTTACGGTGCCACTACCGGTAATAGCAATAACAGTAAATGGTCTCCCCCATTCACCATTTGAACCATGAGAACCGTCATACTCTAATAAGGGCGTCAAATTAACAGTGGCACCTTGACGAACTGTAACAACGTCATTATCGCTTTCCATTTCAATCATGCTGCCGCCAAAAGTAGAGCCTGTGAATGTACCGTCTACAAATTCAACACTACAATTTTGACCAGTGAACTGAAATAGTTGCTGGTTGTTATTGTCAGATGGTCCACCATCATAATAAGGTGTTTTAATCGTTCTTATTTCATTATCACCACGAAAGAAGATGTGAGTGTTCCGACCAGAATAAATTAACTGGGAACCTTCAAATTTCGTATTTTTAAAGGTAATGTTGGCATTTTGACTACTATTTAGCCCACCAGTATCAAATACGCCATAATAGTCTGCGCTTTTCATTGCAACATTTTCAAAAGTTACGTCAAAGGAATTACGCTGAATAATTTCAGGGTGGTATCCTTTAAAATCAATTAAATGTCGCGTATCCCCATCGGATATGATTCGCAACGTTCTTCCAGGAACTCTACCAATAGATGCGTGTCCTCCATTAGTTGTGGGAGCAATATCATTCATGATACGAATTTCGCTCACATTTGCATTTAAGAGTGCAGTTTTAAAATTATCCCAATTTTTTACCTCAGCAATTGTACCGGTAGCATCCCTTTTTTCATCTTTATCAACTAATTCAGGATCCTGAGAATCAGTTTTTTCAGAATCATTTGTTTCTGAAGTATCCTGATTAGTGTCATCATCAGTTTTAGATGGATCCTTAGCATTACTTTGATCCTGATCAGGGGTTTTGGAACTATCGTCAACAGTATTATCCTCGTCCTTATCTTTTGGATCATCAGCCTTGGAATCCTCAGTTTTATCTGTAGAATCTTTTCCTGCAGTGGTTGATTTCTCAGTATCAGTACTCTTTAAAAAAGAACTCAGGCCAGAAAATGTGGTTAAGTCTGCATCCTTTTTCGTTGAGTTACTTTGCTTGTTTTCACTTGGAGTTTGGGCTTTATCTTTATCTGCTGTTTGATCAAGCTCAGTCTGAGACTCATTAGTTTTAGTATTAATTTCTTCCTTTGCAGGATCAACAGTATCAGCCTTAGCGGTCTGACTATTCAAGCCAAAGAAAGTAAAACCGAGCAAGACAGAAGCAGCACCAATTGTCAATTTACGAATTGAGAAGTGGTCTTGCTTTGCCTGCATTTCCATTTTACGTACTCTTTCTCTCTTATTATTTTTACCTAGCATAAAATAATCCTTTCTCAAAAATACTATTTATAGCAATATTTTAATGCTGGGTATTATAATTGTCAATATAGTATTTATTATAAACTAACCTTAAATAACATATAGATAAAAAATAAAACTTTATTTTTTTTAAATAACTTTAAGATATCTTAACCTTACTATTAATAATGGAGTTTAATTTATATAAAATAACATTAATAATTTATAAAAAAACTAAAATATTTTAAATTTTCATGTATATAAGAAGTGCGCCTGCTATTTTATATTTTCATATATTTATATATACTATACGTAAATTTAAATACTATTTACTATATTTGGATATTTTTGTAAGCCCTTTACTAGCTTGATTTATTAAATTAAATTTATCATTTTGAAAAAATACTATATAAAATTATATTTATATACTATCTGCTTATAAGTAAAGAAAAAAAAGCGCAAAAAAAGTGCCGCGAATTGTTGTTTTTAACAATTCGCGACACTTTATTTAAGTTATTTCAATTTAAAAGTTAGCTTTTTTAACAAAACGTCCTTTTGAAATAATGAAATATCTCTTGCCGTTTATCTTGACTGAATTACCATAAGTCTTAACTGACTTACGCTTCTTCAATACTTTCTTGTTTGCACGATGGCCGTATTGGTTGTATACATAGGCATTGTGCTTTAACTTCAACTTCTTGGCATCAATATTGCCGGCTGCAATAAACATACCATCTGGAAGTTCGTAACAAACCTTGCCGTTGACTGTCTTCTTGCCAACAGTTCCGACTTTAGAGCCTGCCTGGAAGATCAGCTTATTAGCACGAGTACCATTCTTATCATAGAGGTAAGCATTGTGCATTAAAGTCTTTTCTACAGTAACTTGTGGCTTTTCAGTAACTGCACTGGTTGGAACTACTTCAGCCTTTGCAGTACCTGCAGCTACAACACCTTTAGCAAAGTTGGCAGCTTTAACGAAACGGTTCTTGGCAATGATGAAGTACTTTTTGCCACGAATCTTGACAGCTGCACCGAAGGTCTTAATCAGTTTGCCTTTCTTGTAAACGCCAGAATTCTTTACCCGTTTGCCAAATTGATTGTAAATATATGCGTTATGCTTCAGTTTGCGAGTAGCCGCAACAACATTACCGACAGCAACATAATATTTCTTGTTGTTAGCACCTTTATCAACAAGGACGTAATAGTCCTTACCGTTAATGGTCTTAATGCCGTAAGTAGTCAAGACTGAGCTGGCTCCAAGAGTAATCTTGTTAGCACGTTTGCCAGTTTCATCATAAAGATATGCGTTGTGCATCAAAGTTACATCTGAAGAGTGGTCAATCGTACCGTCATCCTTATTCGTGTTAGAAGGGTTAGAAGGGTTAGAAGGGTTAGTAGTTGGGTTCTTGGCAGGATTTACTGGTTGAACTGGAGCAACTACTCCGCCACCACCGTTATTACCATTATTGTTATTATTGTTGTTGTCACCATGAAGAATCTTATCGATTGTAGAAGTGTCAGAGCAATCTTGGTGGATTTGGTGAATACCGTTATCACGAATATTATCAATGTCAGTTACATTATCAGCTTTATCAATCTTATTCTTGGCATCCGTAGCGTCTTTATCAATCTGTTGCTTAATCTTATTCTTATCAGCATCAGTGTAATCACTACCATCCTCATGTTTCAGATGGTCGACTTTGTCTTTAGCAATGTCACTTGCATCGTCAATCGCGCCTTTAGAAATTTCCTTATCAGCGTTGGTCTTATCAGAGTTGATTCCATCACCAGTTGAACTATGAACATGCTTGTTCTTTTCGTAAGCATCATCTGTCTTAGGCGTCTTGCTATCATCACCAAACTCATTGTGAATGGTGTCTACTGCATCACTGTGGTTCTTGGAAATTTCGCTGTTAGCATGAGAAACATCTGAATTGCTTTCAGCATTGGCATCATTAATGACAACATTGATATCATTCTGAGCATCATTTTTAATCTGATCAATCTTATCTTTGTTAGATGCGGCAGTACCATTAGAAGAATCGATCTGGTTGATCTTGTCCTTTGTGTCTTCAACAACCTTATCAACGTCACCCTTTAGACGATCCTTGGTATTGTCATCCAACTTATCACTATTATCAATATCAGTCTTAGCTTTATTAGCTTCGTTCTTAATTTCTTGAAGAGCATTCAGCTTGTTAAGAGAAGTCATACCCTTGTCGTAAGCTGAACTTGCATCCTTAATGTTCTCAGCTTTATTAATTGCTGCAATAGCATTATTAATATCGTTAAGGTAGTCTTTGTAATCAGGATCAGCCTTTTGTCCAGCGGTTAATTTATCAAGACCAGCTTGTAAACCAGCTACATCGTCTTTACCTGATAAAGCATTCTTTTGTTCATCATCGAACCATTCACTAGGTTTAGTGCAGATAGCTTCGATTGCTTTACCAATCTCGTCCTTATTAGTTGGAACATCCTTAATGTTAGTCTTACCATCAATAGCAGACTTTTCGGTATTAAAGGCATCGTCAATTGCTTCATTGGCTTTTTGCTTTTGGTCTGCAGTTAACTGTGAACCCTTAATAATATCATGAGCTTGAGCACGTTTATCATTAAGTATGGTCTCAGCTGAGGTCTTAGCACCCTCAAGTTTAGCCTGATCAACAATATCTTTGATTCCAGTTACTTTATTACCATTTTCATCGAAACCATCAACAGTATTCTGAATAATTGTATTTGCTTCAGAAGTTACCTGTTCAGGAGTCTTAACTTCACCCTTATCATCTGTGTCAGAGATATTAATAATCTGATCCTTAGCTTGATCAACGAGCTTTTGGACTTGATCTTTCAAAGGCTTTTGATCGGCATCAGACATACCAGAATTTTCAATGGCGTTGATTTCTTTTTCGTGTTCCTGTTCAAGTCTGGCAATTGCGCCATTCTTAGCCTTAACAATATCGGCTTTTTGTTGAGCAAGTTTCTTAACTTTGTCAATTCCAGCTTCACCAAAGTCGACTGTTTCGCCATCTTCAGGAACACCCTTTTCAGCATTTTCAACCTTAGTTTTGTCTTTGTCAAAGTCATCTTGGCTTGCGCCCTCTGCTAAGGTAACACCATTAATCTTAGAAATAGCCTTTTTCTTTGCAGCTTCAACTTGCGCCTTAAGTTCTGTGATAGTGTCAGCTGGTAGACCATCCTTATTTTGAGCAGTTTGAGCCAAACCATCAATTGTCTTGTCAGCATCAGCAGCATACTGGTTGATAGCAGCAATCTGTTTGTTCTTTTCTGCAAGGAGTTGAGTTGGTAATTCAGCTAATTCAACAGCTTGTTCGGCATCCTTTTCAATTTTATCTAGATCATCGTTAGCAGATGCTTGATAAATATTACTGATTCCTTTTTGAACTGCATTGTCGATATCAGCTTCACCTTGAGCAAGTTCATTTTCATCAAGTACAGTGTTGCCTTTTTCATCTGTCTTAAACTTGTTAAGGTCATCCTTAGCTTTATTAGCAGCATCCTTCAAAGTCTTGATGTGATCAACCTTGTTGCCGTAATCATCAGTCAGACTGGTAATAGCGTTGACCCCGTCTTGGGCAGCATTTCCAATTGCTTTTATTGGATCTTTAGCATCATTTTGAGCATTTTGAATGTTTTGAGCTGCTTTAGCACGCTCTTTTTCAATTGCGTCCTTCATTTGTTTAGCAAGCTCTTCATCATTCTTGCTTAGTTCGTCAGCATTTTCGTTAGCCTTATTAACTGCATCCGACAGTTTGCCTAAAGCATTGTTTACAGCTTCCGTTTTATCTACATCTGAACTGATTTCATTTAGGGCATTATTACCATCATTTTGAGCTTGGTTGATGGTAGCTGGATCTTCAGCTTGTGAAATAGCTCCGTTAGCAGCATCAACAGCACCTGATACTTTATCTTTAAGATCGTTGGCTTGATCGTGATTTAACTTACCGTCTTTTTCATCTTTATCTATACGATCGTTGATTTTATCGGCAGCAGTTTGAATGTTATTTTTAGCAACTTGCTTGTCTTTAGCTATCTGATCTGTATCAGTACCGTCACCATTATCACCGTGATGATTGATTTCTTTATTGATATCATCTTTACCATTGTTCTTAGCATTGTTGATATCGTCAGGCGTTTCAGCGTGATCAATCTTGTCCTTAGTCTTGTCACGATCTTTGTTGATATTATCGATGATATTTTGTTTATCATCTTTATTAATAGTATTGTCTTTATTAAC
Organism: Lactobacillus sp. wkB10; assembly: GCF_000760615.1. Lineage (NCBI taxonomy): Bacteria > Bacillati > Bacillota > Bacilli > Lactobacillales > Lactobacillaceae > Lactobacillus > Lactobacillus sp. wkB10. Next base: position 25,483 of record NZ_JRJB01000012.1, read on the forward strand.
TTGATCAATTGCGTTATCGGCAGTCTTGTCAACATCAGCTTTAGCAACATTCTTAGCAACTTGTAAATTGGCATCTGCCAGGGCTTTATCAATATTATTCTTGCCAGTGACTTTTTCAGAATTGATTTGATCTTCAGTAGCACCTTCAATTCTGATATGAGCCCTATCGTGAGCAGCTTGCGCCTGATCTTTAAATTGCTGTTTTTGTTTGTCAGTTAAGTCAGTCAGCTTGTCAATAGCAGAGTCAATATCAGCAAGTTCTTGAGCAAGTTCCTTATTAGCAGCATTCTTTTTATCCCAAAGAGCGTCATCAGCACTTGCATCACCAGTACCAGAATCTTTGATGTTCTTAATGCTGTTAAGAGCATTATCTTTGATGTCAAGTACTGTTGAACTGGTAGTGGCAGAATTAATATCCGCAATTCCCAAGTTAGCAACATCATCAACACCGTCTTTGTCTCTCTTGTTGGTCAATTTATCCTTAGCGGCTTGAGCGGCATCCTTAACAGCTTGAACAGCGACAACTTTGGTTATTGCTACGTTAGCCGTGTCACCAGCTGAGTTAATTGAATTGATGGCATCGTTGGTTAAGTCACTGATAGCACCTTTATCATAGGCATTATCAATAGCAGACTCAGCTTGTTCAGCAAGTGCTGGAATATCTTTAACAGCCTTATCATATGCAGCCTGAGCTTGCTTCTTTTCATCGTCAGTTAAAGTATTATATGCATCCTTTAAGTTCTGTAAAGCTTTGTCTCTGGCACCATCAATTTTGGCCTTTGCTTCTCCTTTGGCTTTGTCCATATCAGCTTTATTGGCCTTAGCTTCAGTTTGTAAGATACTGGTCTCACCGTCTTTTTCAGCTTTATTAGCATCTTCAACTGTAAGTTGCTGGCCAACTAATGCTTGAGCATCATCACGAGCTTTTTGAATATTGGTAGTGGCTGCACCCTTGTCAGCATCTGACATAGTTGAACTATTGATACGGTCAATTGCTTTTTGAGCATAGTCATTTAACTTTTGCTTATCGTCTGATATTGTCTTGTCTAAGCCCTTTGCTTTGCCCAGGATATTCTCCATATTGGTAATCCCGGCATCACTTTGAGAATTAATCTTAGCAACTGTATTAGAGGTTGGGTCTTTAACCTTCTTGACAGCATCGTTATATGCATTTTGCAGATCAGTTTTAATACCTGCCTTACCAGCGGTACTGATATTGCCTAAGCCGTCAATAGCTGCATTATCTGTATTGAATTCATGTTGTAAGTCAGTTAGAGCTTTATCTCTAGCAGATTGCAAGTCAGCATTATTTCTAATGTCGTTTAAGTCTTCAATACCTGCATTGTGAGCTGAGTTAACAGTATTCTTATCAGCAGCGCTAACAGCTTGTTTAGCATTATTTAAAGTAGAAGAAATCTGGTCAAAGTAGTTATTCTTTTCAGTGTTAGACAAGTTAGGATCTGCTTGAATATGATCATGCAGAGCTTGAGCTTGATCTTCCAAATCTGCGATCGCTTTATTCTTAGTTTTTGCTAAGTCAGCTTTGTCTTTATCTTGAGAAATACCATCAGCAACTGCATTCATAGCATTGATACCAGTGTTCTTGTCAGTAACAACGTCTGCTGGAGTATGGTCATTAGATACAGCAGTTATTGCAGTAGTGTATGCATTGTCAATAGCATCAAGAGCTTTCTCCCAGTCGTCGTCACCAAGTGTACCATTCTTATGAGCATCATTAACAATTCCCTTGTCATCACTTTTTGCCTGATTCAATTCTGCAATTGCTTGCGCTTTAGCAGCAGTAACTTGGCCTGAAACAAGATCACCATTGATGTTGCTTTCACCGTCTTTTTCAGCAGTATCCATAGCATCTTTGTTACTTGCTGAGTTAATAGCATTAGTTGCTGATGCAGCATGTTTATCAATCAAATCTTTGTAGTATTGCTTGTTACTTGGGCTGAGGTACTTGTCATCAATCTTATCAATAGCATCCTTAGCATTTGTAGCTGCATCTTGCAATGCTTTAAGTTGAGAACTCTTCTCCTTATTGAGACCTGCTAAATCTTTGCTTGAAGCAGTGGCCTTAACACTATTAATCTTGTCAATTGCTGCCTGTTTATCAGATGTGATCTTAGCAGGGTCAGTATCTTTATTGACATTGTCAACACCCTCAGTAGCATCGTCTTTAATAGTGTTAATTAATGAGTTTCTATCCTCATCAGATAAGTTAGGATATTTGGTTTTATCATTAATCTCTTTGATAGCATTGTCTCTTGCTTGATTAATAGCATTGATAGCATCGTTCTTGTTACCAAGTGAAGACTTATTTATCAGTAAGTTGTTTAAAGCGTCGATACCATCTTTAGTGGCAGTATTGACATCTTCAAGAGTGTTAGTCTTAGGATCATCAATCTGGTCCTTGTAACCAGTCTTGTTGTCATTAACTAGTAAATCCTTAGCCGCTTGCTTAGCTTTTTCAATATCATTAGCAGTCAAGCCCTTAACTTTTTCAAGTTTACTTTCAACATCTTTTTCAGCTTGATCAAGTTGCTTCTTTGCCGAGTCTTTGTAGGCAGCTAAAATATCATTCTTACCGTTAGTAATATCAGTACCAATGTCACTTGCTGCGGTGTGACCAGCTATAGCATCTTCAGCCTTCTTAGCAGCAGCATCAATACCAGTATCTGTGTCAACACCGAGGTTGCTCTTAGCTTTATCGGCATAATCTTGAACTTGCTTCTTAGCAGATTCCTTGAAATTGTTCCCTATTTTTGTCTTACCATCACTTAAGTTGTCGGTAACCATTTTAATGGAACTTGACTGACCAATTAGACTGCTTGCATTATCAACAGCTTGGTCAATATTAGAGTCAGAATCTACACCAAGTGCATCTTTATCGGTCTTAGCCATATCAGTAAGCTGTTTCTTAGCAGCGGTCTTATATGCGGTTAGGACGTTGGTCTGACCATTAGTCATATCATTCTTGATATCATTAAAATCAGTGTGACCTTCTATAGCAGTCTCAGCATCACTAACTGCTTTATCAATGTCAGGATCAGAATCAACTCCAAGACCATCTTTTTTGGCAGCTTTAGCATCATTTTCAACTTTAGCTTTAGCTGAAGCCTTTAGTTTGCCTAATATATCATCCTTAGCATTCTTTTCAGCCGTAGCTACGTCAGTAGCATGGTCAATATTATCCAGATCTTTACTTAAAGCTGGATCAATAACATCATCAGGTGAAGAAATGCCTAAAGCTTTCTTTCCATTTTCAGTATAACCAGCAACTTCGGCTTTTGCTGCTTCTTTATTAACTTTGTCATTAAATGCATTTTTGATGTTTGTAATGTCGGTTGGCGTATTCGCAGGATTGTAAATTGAATTCTTGTCATTCGAAGGATTTGCTAAAGCGGTACTTTCAGCGCTATTAATGGCATCAATGTATTGTGCTTGTTCCGCATCACTTAAGCCTGAAGTCTTTACGCGAGTAATTGCCTCTTGTGCAGCGGTATTAATAGCCTGTTGTGCTTTATCTTTAGCTTCTTCAGCAGCTTGAAGTTGATCAATTACTTTCTGAGCTGGATCCATAGCATCGTTTAAAGCTTTTAATGCATTTTCTTCACGTTTAGATACTTCATCTACGTTTACTGCACCATACACTGACTTCCCTGAATCGTAACCAGATTCCAATGCAGTTTGTGCTACTTCTTTAGCGCTATTAATTGCATTTTCTAGAGCAACTTGTTCTTTTGATTTAGGATCTGACTTAGGAAATTTACTATCTAAAGCAGTGGCTTCATCAATTTTCGATTTAATATTTTTAGCTGCAGTATCCTGTGCTATTTTTAAAATACTTACGATTACTGGCCGTTCTTTACTCTCTACATCCAATGGATTGTAGTCAATAAAGTTAGCAGTAGGTGTTAGTTTAATTCTAGTGTTGGAATTAATCTTTTTAACAACATCTACAGGTACATTAACCTTAAATATATAATTTCCATTTTCAGCTTTAGTAACTTCACCTGCAAACTCCGTTGGCAAATCTTTATCCTTATCATTATCCCCATTCTTCGTATATTGATATGGAGGATCAGCGATATTATTATTTAAGCTTAAAGGTATAGTACCTTTCCCATTATCTATCTCTGCCATGATATATGCTTTAGTACCAAGAGGTAAAATCAGTCTAAATGGGTTTTTGGGGTCTGAATCAGGTCCATCATATTCATTCTTATAACCATCTACAATTCCAGAAATTGTCCAAGAACCATCTTTTTTGCCGGAAGCATCGACATTTGCTGTGGCAGTTACATTTTCAGGCTTGATATCTAAAAATCCAGAAGTATTAGCCGGGCCAAAGGCAATGTCATTATACCCAATGTTCGTTGGATCGGCGAAAGCTTGTTCAATAATATTTTTGAAAATTGTATCATAGTTTACTGGTATGCCGGATCTAGCAATTGCATCTAAAGAGTCATATATTTTTTGTAAACGCTTATCTTTAAAGTAAGGCAATTTTTTAATTTGTTCCCAAGTTTGGTTTGTAAACATATATTTGCCATCTTCACTACCTTGTCCATTGAGCAGTACAAGGTCATCAACCTTAATAGATTTCTCTTTATGAACTTTTAAAATATGGAATGGGGGTAAAGTTAGACCTTTATCACCTAAAAAGTTTAATTTCTGGCGCACATTAGTAATCGTGATAGCATTATTGCCAATAATACTAGTGCCAGAAGAGTTGTTAGCAGAACAGTTTAGTACTAATGAAGTAGGGTTATTAACAATTAATTTACCACTACCTGCAACATTAACTAAAATTATATCGTTTGTACCTGCTCCGGTTCCGGCTCCGATAGATTTATCACCATTCAATCGAATATTGAAAGCACCATTTTCAATATCAGCCTTATTACCGATATTAACTAACGTACCCTTATAATCACCCATATCTTGACCAGTAATATTTAAGGCACCATTTGGTTTAACAGTAAAATTACCCTGATCTTTTATTAAATAGCCACTATTATTACCTGAGATATCACCATTAGTTGTAATGTCTACTGTTCCACCAGTGCCATCATTATTGCTATCAATTACAAATTGACTATCACCATTGTTTAAGATAATAGCCTGAGCTTGTTTTTTGTCAAGCTTCCCAGCATAATCTGCTTGTCCTAGATTAATTGTTAAATGGCCTTTAACATTTACTGAACCTTTACCATTGATCCAAATAGCATATATAGTACCATGTTCACCGCTATTAGCACCAAAATTGCCATCATTATTTTTAAGAGGGTTTAAAGTTACATCTGCACCTTTAGCAATGTAAACATTATCATTACTACCATTCATTTCAATAGCAGTACCGTCTAGAGTGTTGCCGACAAACTTGCAACCTTCATCAAAATAAAGCGAATTATAATCACTAGTGAATTCAAATATTTGCTGATTATCTCCGCCGCCCCTAGCTTGTGAACCATCTACAGGGCTCTTGTATGCATTTCTTACCTGGTCAACAGTAACAGTGTTTTTAATATGAATTTCATTATGGCTACCAACATATAAAACCTGAGAGCCATGGAAATCAATATCATCAAGTGTTACTTTAGCAGTATTATCTGTGTTATCTGGATAAGTAGTAAAACTATAGCCATCAGTCTTTGCAACTCCATAAAAATCGGAACTCCAAATGGTTAAATTTTTATAGGTCAGGTCTAACTTTTGATTTCCAGTTAAATAAGGATGAGACCCCTTAAAATCGATAATGTGCCTTCCAGTGCCGCCTGAAGTAATTAATAATTTTCGACCTTGGAAAGTAAAGTCAGTATAATCTTCAGTACCTGTAGTATCAGACACAATATTATTCATAATATCAATTTCATTAATAACAGTGCCTTCAGGCAAATATTTTTTATTTAATGTCAACGCAGTTTTAAATTGGTGCCATGTTGTTACTAGAGCAACATTTCCAACAATTAAAGGTGTATAATCGTCAACTTTTGTCTGAATTGCTTTTCCATCTAATCCTGTTTTATCAGCAGTTGTGGTGTCTTCACCGGAAGTAGTAGTACCCTTATCTGAATTAGGAGTGTCACCAGTTACATCAGTTGGCAACTTACTGTTGTCAGAATTCTGATCATCTGAACTAGTTATGTCAATTGGAGTTTTATCAGTAGTGGTATCTTGATTGCCTTCATCTGAGCCAGTTGCAGGTGTTGTCGCACTATTTCCAGTTGAATCAGCTGTAGTGGTTTCCTGCTTATCTTTATCTGCAGTTTCCTTACCAGCTTTATCTTTGGTAGTATCAGCCTTGTCCTTAGCTGTAGTATCTTTTACCTCACTAGTCTTTGAGTCTTTTAAGAATGAACTCAAACCTGAAAAAGTTGACAAGTCAGTCTCTGTCTTCTTTTTAGAAACAGTGGTATCAACCTTGGTTGTATCTTTAGTACTTTTTTCTTTGGTTTCAGTATTGGAGTTATCCCTATTCGACTCCTCTGTGACATTTTGCGATGGATCTATAGTATCAGCTTTTACGCTTTGACTATTTAAGCCAAAGAAGGTAAAACCTAACAAAACTGAAGCAGCACCAATACTCAATTTGCGTATTGAGAAATGGTCCTGCTTGTCCTGCATCTCCATTTTTCTTAGTCTTTCATTATAATTATTCTTTCCTAGCATATTTATCCTTCCTAAAAAGTATGTATGATTAGTATGTTCGAATACTATTCTAGGTTTGAAAATTCGGGTTGTCAATATAATATCTAAAAAAAATATGGTATTTATAAATAACTGTACCTTAAAAATTAGTAAATTTTAAAAATTAAAAAACGTTATAATTGCTAAATATTTTATTAATTTAGGGCTTTATATACAAAAAAATAACATTATGTGAGCAAAAAAAATTGACTTTTATTTATTTTTATGAATCATATTTTTAGTATAAAAAATATATTTAAAGCAATAACTGTGTTTTTTTTAATGACCAAAAACAGATAAAAGTACTTTCCGGCGACAGTCATTATGTTATTTAAAAAGGTTTTTTAAAAAAATAAAATTTTTTTCGTTTGTCAATTTAAAAACATACAAATTATTCGAACTTGATTTAACCATTGAAGTTTGATAACAAATTTAATTTTTGTTTTGAAAGCTCTGAAATAAAAAAACAGCTTTTTGTAATATATTTGTATAATTTTATAGATTATAAAAAATAATTAGTAAAAAAATAGCATTAAATAAATACCTAAAATTTTAGACAAACAAAAATTTTAGTTTTGCTAAAACAGATATTTAGTTTTCTATCTTGACAAAACTTAGGATGCTTAGTACTATAATAATTGATCTGAGTCGATCGAATAGCTTAATTGTATAAGGTTGACCGGTCAAACATAAGACATGCGAGATAGTAAATAACTTTCGAATCGGAAGACTATCTATTGCGATAGGATCCATATTCGTTGCGATACGTCTCATTTTTTGAACACTGCGGGTTCAACAAGCATTGTTTTGCTATGTTTCGATGACTCGGATTTCTTGAGAATATTAGGAAACGGTCTGCGGACCGTTTTTTGTTTGGAGATTTTATGGCTATAAAAGTTGTTATCACGATATATCTAGCAATATTACTTTTGACTGCCTTTTATTTATGGCATAACCGCCACAGTCATTTTCTGATTTATAATAGTAAAAACATTTCTAATTTCAGCTCTATAATGTCCTGGACTGCAGTCATCTTGGTTTTAGAAACTTTGCTAGGCTTATTTTTAGTATTTCAGGCAAATAAGTATCTGAATTTAATTACCTTAGCTCTCAGCAGCATCACTATTTTAATTTTTAGTCTTATACTTAATCAAAAGGGTGATTAATTGACCAGAAATTTGGTAAAATAGTGGTAAGAGAGGTGTTTTAAATGATGAAACAATATCACCGTATTCAAGTCGCAGTTGATGGCTCAAAGGAAGCCGACTTAGCTTTTAAAAAAGCTATCGCCGCAGCTAAGCGGAATGATGCTGCGTTGGAAATTCTGCATGTCATTGATACCAGATCTTTCCAAAATGTCTCCAGCTTTGATTCAGAGATGGTTGAGCAAGTATCAAATGATGCTAAGGAAAAATTGCAGAATTACTACAAGCAAGCTACGGAAGCTGGCGTAAAGGAGGTTCACTATTCGATTGAATTTGGAGCTCCCAAGGCAATCATTGCCCACCAGTTTCCTAAAAAGCACCAAATTGATTTAATCGTATTAGGAGCTACAGGTCTGAACGCTGTTGAGCGCATACTAATCGGAAGCGTAACAGAATATGTTACCAGAACTGCTGATTGTGACGTCTTAGTCTGTCGTTCAAACGAAAACATAACCAAGTAGAAAAAAAGCATTTCATCTCTGAAATGCTTTTTTTGTGTCTATTAAATTTTTAGAAATCGCCCGCTTGGCTGAACATGTAGTCTTTATTATGAAACTTCATGGACAAGATCATTCCAATACCAATCATATTTCCAATCAGGGCTGAACCACCTTGGGAAATAAAAGGCAATGGAATACCTGTAAGCGGCAAAAGATCAATACTCATGCCTATGTTTTCAAAAACATGGAAAAGTATCATCATAATTACACCGGTTGAGACGTAAGAATAAAATGCGTTTTTTGTATCGAATGTGATGCGTACCATCTGCACTATCAAGTACAAGTAAAGCAGAATGACGACTACACTACCAACAAAGCCAAATGATTCACCAATTACTGAATAAACCATGTCAGAACCTCGTACTGGTACGTAAACACTCAGTTTGCCAAAGCCATTGCCAAAAATTTGTCCAGAACCGATTGACTGCATACTTTGCCACAATTGATAGGCGGCTTTAGAAGTATCAGTAGATGGATTCAGCCATGACATTATACGTCTGAACTGGTATGGCTGGAAAAAGTGACTTAAAATTGATTGTCCTCCAGGCGTTGTAACCATGTAAATGACTACGACTCCCAGAACAAAGACTGCCGCAAACATCGGTGCAATTATTTTCCAAGAAATACCGGAAACTAATACAACGCCTCCTACGATTGCAATAAAGACCAGCATCGTACCGAAGTCATTTTGCAGTTTTAGCAGAATGGCAATCGGTAAAAGCCAAGCCAGCATTTTGCCAATTAAAACCCAATCATTTTTGATAGTATGAGCAAACTTGTCATTATGCTCACGCACGACCCGTGCCAGCATCAGTATAAAAGCGGGTTTCATGACCTCAGATGGCTGAAAAGAAATTGGCCCCAGCTTAAACCAGCTTTTGGCACCGGCATCTGCGGCAATGCTGCGATTGTAAAAGAACAAAACCGCAATTAAGAGCAAGATACCCAGCCCATAAACATATGGCGCAATCCTATATAATTGCTCAGCATCAAACTGAATCACAAAAACAACGATGGCCACTGAAATAATATACCAAAGTCCCTGCATTGCCACAGCTTTTACCGGGCTACCCATGTGACTGGGATCATCAACTGCCGCAAAATAAATGGAATAAAGGCCCACTGCTGCTAAAAGCAGCACAGGGACAACAATATTCCAAGCAATTCGATCAAAAAGATTGGTTTTATTTTGTACTTTGACCATTAATTATCACAACCTATTACTTTTCATGTAAAGCAAAGTATGAAAGCAAATCATTAATGCTGCTTTCTAAGCTTTTTGCATACAAGATGCTATTGGTTTTGCCAGTTGTAGCCCGATAACGACCTGCAATTTTTTCAATTACACCAATAGATTTTTTCTGAGGAATTACAACTTCCCAGGTAGGGTTTTCTTTACCCTTGATTTCATTTATTTCAACGTTAATATTTTCTGGTTTTTTTGACATAAATTCTCCTACTTTATATTTGGATGAAACTTTTTCGCTATAATTTCATCTTCATATCGTTCTGGATGAGGATTTCGAAAAATAGTAAATTTATCTGGTACGGGATCAACTCCACCGCGCACAAAAGGATTGCAACGCAATATCCGGCAAATCCCCATTATTAGTCCTAAAAATGGCCCAAATTTGGTTAATGCATCAACCATGTAAGTTGAGCAAGTTGGATAATAACGGCAAGATTTTGGTAAAGCCGGAGAAATAAATCTCTGGTAGATTTTAACTAAATAAATCAGTATTTTACGCAAATCGAGCCTCCAAAAATTAGTGGCGCTGATGCTTCTCAATGTTCTTAAGCAAAATTCCAGTACCAAGTGCTACCGCTTCAAGTGGATGGTCAGCTGTAAGTACCGGCACTTTAAGGTAATATGAAATCAGCTTGTCAATATTTCTCAAAAGTGCCCCGCCACCAGTCAGCATGATGCCGCGATCAATAATATCCGCGGAAAGCTCAGGCGGTGTTTTTTCTAAAACTTCTTTAGTAGCCGCAATAATCGTCATCAAACCATCATGCAGTGCTTCCTGAATTTCAGGTGCAGTCACAGTAGCCTGTTTTGGCAGACCATCAACCACATCACGTCCGCGAACAGTGATTGTTTCATCCTTATCTGGTTCAAAAGCACTACCAATTTCAATTTTAATTTGTTCAGCGGTACGAGAACCAATCAGCAAGTTATGCTTATTTTTAATATAAGAAACAACAGCCTGGTTCATATGATCACCAGCATAGCGCAGTGATTGACTGGTAACAATTTCACCCATTGACAGAACAGCAATATCAGTAGTACCACCGCCAATATCGATTACGATGTTGCCTTGAGGTTTAAAAATATCAAGACCGGCACCAACAGCAGCAACTTTAGGCTCAAAATCAAGGTAGACTTTCCCACCACCAGATTTTTCAGCAGCCTGAATAATCGCTTTCTGTTCAATTGATGTTACTCCTGTAGGAGCACAAATCAAAATATTTGGCTTGGACATAAAGCCCTTGACGTTTAGCTTTTCAATAAAGTATGACAGCATTGCTTCGGTAATATCAAAATCAGCAATAACACCATTTTTTAATGGACGAATTACGCGGATATTGCCCGGAGTTCTCCCTACCATCTTGTATGCTTCTGTTCCGACAGCTACTACTTTATTTGTACTTGTATTAACGGCAACAACTGATGGCTCATTTAAGACAATTCCCTTGCCGGAAACATTGATGAGCACATTTGCTGTCCCTAAATCTATTCCTATATCTCTTGCCACGATAATCCTCCATCATATTCAATGTATATTTTACCATAAAGATTTCAAGTTTGTTTGCGACTTTATCCGCTTTACCAAGTCTTAAAAGAAATTACTTAATTGCAAAGAAGTATCAATTAATGTGATGAAAAAATTACCAACAAGAAAACCTAGAGCAATCGCAGCAAAAATCAACAATAGCTGTGCTTCGAAGATCCTGTTTTTACGAATTATTTTTTCAATACGGACGCTTTTCATAATTTGAAAGGACAAACCGATTGTAATTAAATAAATTACTATACTAATTAGGGCGTGAACGCCAAGTTGAAACATATTCTTTCTCGCTTTTTCTTAAGTCACAATAAAAGCGGACGCACAAAGCAGTGCATCCGCTTAAAACTTTAGTTCTATTTGTCTGAATTGTAAACACTTATTCGATTGACGGCTCTTCTTAATGCAACCTGTGCCCTCTCAAGTGATCGCTGGTCGTGAGCAGCTTGAGCTTTTTTCAGTGCATTTTGTGCACGTTCTCTAGCTGCTTTAGCCCGAGATACATCAATATTGCCTGCTCGTTCAGCACTGTCAGCAATAATCGTAGCTACATTATTAGAAAATTCAAAGTAGCCACCGCTAACAGCAATGTGATTGACAATATTGTTCATTTCGCGGCTTCTTTTGACCTTAATCTCACCAATTGCCAGTGGAGTCAATATTGGCAAGTGATTGTACATCACTGAACGTTGACCGTCAATTGCTCTCATTTCCACAATACTAGAGTGGTGAGAAAAAATCAGTCCATCTGGAGTTACAACATTTACCATAAAAAGTTTTTCTGGATCTGCCATTTGACATCACCTTACTTTTCTAATAATGCTTTAGCTTCTGGATCACTAGGAGTTACACCCATTTGCTCAGCCTTCTTTAAAACATCTTCAATTCGGCCTACACTACGGAATGCGTCTTCAGGAAGATCATCTAAGTGACCATCCAAAATCATCTTAAAGCCTTTAATTGTTTCCTTAATTGGAACATAAGAACCAGGCACACCTGTAAATTGCTCTGCCACAAAGAAGTTTTGTGATAAGAAAAACTGTACTTTACGAGCACGGCTAACAATGACCTTTTCCTCGTCAGACAATTCATCCATTCCCAAAACTGAAATGATATCTTGCAATTCATGGTAACGTTGCAAAATATGCTGTACCCTTGTTGCCACTTCATAATGTTCTTGACCAACAATTTCAGGGTCCAAAGCACTGGAGGTTGACTGCAACGGGTCAACGGCCGGGTAAATACCTTGCTCAACTAAGCTACGTTCCAAGTTGGTGGTAGCGTCAAGGTGAGCAAAAGTAGTAGCTGGAGCCGGGTCAGTATAGTCATCGGCCGGCACATAAACCGCCTGAATCGAAGTAATAGAACCCTTCTTAGTTGAAGTAATTCTTTCCTGCAGCTGTCCCATTTCAGTAGCTAAAGTTGGCTGATAACCAACGGCACTAGGCATACGTCCTAACAGAGCGGAAACCTCGGAACCAGCCTGAGTAAACCGGAAAATGTTATCAATAAAGAGCAACACGTCTTGACCTTCAACGTCTCTGAAGTATTCAGCTAAAGTAAGTCCAGTCAATGCTACTCGCATTCTGGCACCAGGCGGCTCGTTCATTTGACCAAAGACCATGGCTGTCTTGCTTAAAACGCCAGATGCTTTCATTTCAAAGTAAAGGTCATTACCTTCACGTGTTCTTTCACCGACACCGGTAAAGACAGAAATACCACCATGTTCTTGGGCAATGTTGTGGATTAGTTCCTGAATGATCGTGGTCTTACCAACACCGGCACCACCGAACAATCCAACTTTTCCGCCTCGAACATAAGGTTCAAGCAAATCAATAACTTTAATACCAGTTTCAAGAATCTCTTGACTTGTAGTTAACTCATCATATTTAGGAGCATTCTTATGAATGCTGTCACGAGCATGATCTTTGTCAAATTTAGGACCATTATCAATAGGCTGACCTAAAACATTGAAGACACGACCTAAAGTATCATTACCAACAGGTACAGAAATAGGTCCACCTGTGTCTTCGACTTTCATGCCGCGCCTAAGACCATTGGTAGATTCCATGGCTATCGTTCTTAAAACGCCATCGCCAAGTTCCAAGGTAACTTCAAGAACAACAGATTCATCGTCCGACTTAACGACGCGCAAAGCATTGTCAATATCAGGCAGATTTTTGTCAAGCGGAAATCTGACATCGACAACTGGGCCGATTACTTGAACAACTTCACCTTCACTCAAAACATCTACCTCCTTTTCTTAATTATTTCAAAGCATTAGCACCACTGACAATTTCAGTAATTTCAGTAGTGATTTCTGCTTGTCTTGCACGGTTTAATTTAGTAGTTAAACTCGAAACCAAATCATCAACGTTGTCCGTAGCACTCTGCATTGCAGTCATTGAACTGGCATGTTCTGCAGTTTTTGCATCCAGAATAGCTCCGTAAATTGTAGAACGGGCATATTGAGGAATTAGTGTCGTTAAAACGGCATTAACATCAGGTTCGATATCGTATTCTAAGTCTTTATGAGCTTCAGCTTCTTTGACACCAATATCAATGTCAACGATCGGCAACATTTTTTCAACCCGAAATGCAGATGATAATGAGTTAATGTGGTGAGTGTAACAAACATACAGCTCATCATAAACTCCGTTCAAATACATTTTGATCGCAGTTGAAACAATAGGCAAAACCTCATCGAAAGTTGGTACATCACTAATGCTGTCATTTTCATACACAACATTGAGATTGTTTTTCTTGAAAAAATCTGCACCAACCGAACCAACGGCTAAGACTTTAACATCTTTATGTTCAACTTTTGAATCCTCAAACAGACCCATCATGTTTTTAATGACGGCACTGTTATATGATCCGACTAGACCACGGTCACCGGTAATAACCAAATAACCGGTAGAATTGATCTTTTTACGTGCCTGAACCATATCAGAAACGATCCCTAAACCAAAGACGTTTTCATAATCAATTTTGCCAATGCTGTCTTCGTCAATTGCTACATGCTCTTTACGCAAGTGATTGACTACCTCGGCACTCATCAAACGTGATAAAGTTTGTCGCACATGATCATTATAAATCGTGTAACCTTTATCCCGTTTTTCTGTTTGGTTTAATTTCGATGCCGAAACCATTCTCATGGCTTCGGTAATTTTACCAGTTTGCTTAACTGAAGCTATTTTTTTCTTCAACGCAAGTAAAGATGCAGGCATATAACTACCTCCTATTTATTACTTGGTGAAAAACTATCCGCAAATTTAGAAATTGCTTCCTGCAATTTCTTTTCATCTGGCAGGTCACCAGTCTTACGAATATGTTCTAGTAAATCTGCGTGATTAGTATCGAAGTTGTCGTATAACTCTTTTTCAAACTTGGCAATATCATCAACTGGAACAGAATCAAGATAGCCATGAGTTAAAGCGTAAAGAATGACAACTTGCTTTTCAACCGCAATTGGCGTATGTAAAGGCTGTTTCAAAACTTCAACGACTCTTCGTCCACGATTCAGTTTGGCTTGAGTTGCCTGATCCAAATCGCTGCCAAATTGAGCAAAGCTTTCAAGTTCATGGTAAGCTGCCAAGTCCGTACGAAGCGTACCAGCAACTTTCTTCATAGCCTTAATTTGAGCACTACCACCAACACGAGAAACTGAGTTACCAGCATCAATAGCTGGACGAGTACCAGCAAAGAACAAATCACTTTGCAGGAAAATTTGTCCGTCAGTAATTGAAATTACGTTAGTTGGAATATATGCCGAAATATCTCCTGCTTCAGTTTGAATAAACGGAATAGCAGTCATTGAGCCGCCACCAAGTTTATCACTCAATTTTGCACTACGTTCTAGTAAACGAGAGTGCAGATAGAAGACATCACCAGGATAAGCTTCACGACCAGGCGGACGACGGAGAAGCAAAGAAAGTTCACGGTAAGCAACGGCTTGTTTTGACAGGTCATCGAAGACTACCAAAACATCCTTGCCATTGTACATGAATTCTTCGCCCATAGCCGTTCCGGCATATGGTGCTATATACAGCATTGGTGCCGGTTCACTTGGACCAGCTTCAACTACAATTGTATAATCCATTGCGCCAAAGCGCTTTAACGTTTCTACTTGTGATCTGACAGTTGATTCCTTTTGACCAATAAAGACATAAATACAAATAACATCTTGTCCTTTTTGACTCAAAATTGTATCAATTGCCAAACTTGTTTTACCAGTCTTACGGTCACCAATAATTAACTCACGTTGACCTCGACCGATTGGCACCAAAGCATCAATGGCTTTGATACCTGTTTGCAGCGGCTGATTAACTGACTGGCGTTCCATAACACCCGGTGCCGAAGACTCGATTGGACGAGTCTTTGACGTTTTAATTTCGCCAAGTCCATCAACTGGCTGACCTAATGGGTTTACAACGCGACCAATTAGTGCATCTCCAACCGGCACACGCATAATTTCACCGGTTCTTTTGACTTGGTCACCTTCACGAATATCATCAAAATTGCCCAAAATAATGATACCAACATCATTTGATTCAAGGTTTTGTGCAATACCATAAGAACCATTGTCAAATTCCAATAGCTCGTTGGCCAAAACATTGTTCAATCCGTGAGCCCGGGCGATACCATCACCTATGTAAGTAACAACGCCGACTTCATTAATGTCGAGTTTGTCATCATAGTGTTCAAGCTGCTGCTTGATTAAAGAGCTAATCTCTTCTGCTTTTATGCTCAATGGTTTCACCTCTTTTAATTTTTATTAACTAACTGCGCACGAATCTTTTTCAGTTTGTTTTTGACTGACCCATCGATTACGCAATCGCCAACTTTTAAAATTACACCGCCAATAATATTTTGGTCAACCACATTAGTGAGAATGACTTTTTGCAAATTATATTTTTGGGCGTAACCAGCACCTAATTTTTGTAATTGCTCCTGATCCAGTGGCACTGCTGAAACAGCAACGCCGGTTTCAATTTTTTGACTTTTATTATATAAATCATTGAAACAATTTATAATATCAGGCAATTCCAAAAAATGATCATAGTCTAACAATAAATTCAAAAAATTCTGAACTTCTTTAGTCAGACCCTGCTCAATCGCAGAAAGCGACTTTGCTTTTTCAGCACTGTTAAAAATTGGATCGCTAAAAACTTTCAAAATTTGCGGATATTCTGAGATGGCTTGTGCCAGTTCCTGCAAATCTGCATGAACTGAAGCCAAGGCATCCATATCTTCTGCATAATCAAATAGTGCAGTACCATAGCGTGCAGCAATTTCTGCTTTACTTAAGGCCATTATTTATTCAGCCCCTTAATAAATTGATCAACCAAATCTTTTTGGTCATCAGCAGATAAATTCTTAGAAATCACTTTTTCCGCAATCGTTACAGAAATATCTGCAACTTGTGCACGAGCTTCATCTAAGGCATCAGCCTTTGCCTGAGCAGCATCAGCTTTTGCTTTTTCATGAATAGAAGCCGCATTATCATTTGCTTCTGCCACAATTTGCGTACTGGTTTTCTCAGCACTTGCCTTTGCGTCAGTCAGAATTTGCGTTGCTTCTTGTCTTGAGTTCTTCAAGGCAGCTTCACGCTCATTAGCCAAAACCTCGGCCTTTTTGCGATTGTCTGCAGCTGAATCAAGATCACTAATTACCTTTTGTCGTCTTTTTTCCATCATGTCGGAAACAGGTCCCCAGGCATAATGTTTAACCAAAATAAGCAAAATTGCGAAAACAATTAAATACCAAAGAGTATTTCCAAGGTAAATGTGACCTGCTGAGGCTGCAAATAAAATTTGAAATGTCATTTACTGCCCTTCTCTCTTTTACCTAAATTATTTTAAATAAAATTAAACGAAGAGAATCAGGAAAGCAACAACAATCGCCAAAATAGGAACGGCTTCAATCAGACCAACACCAATGAACATTGTTGATCTTAAGTTACCAGCGCTTTCTGGTTGACGAGCCATGCTCTCAACTGTCTTAGTAAT
The DNA here is from genome assembly GCF_000760615.1 of Lactobacillus sp. wkB10. Classification (NCBI taxonomy): domain Bacteria; kingdom Bacillati; phylum Bacillota; class Bacilli; order Lactobacillales; family Lactobacillaceae; genus Lactobacillus; species Lactobacillus sp. wkB10. Next base: position 42,684 of record NZ_JRJB01000012.1, read on the forward strand.
AACTTTACCGTTACCCCAGGAAGCTGCTAAAGCAGCGATACCAGCTACGATAGCTGCTGAGATATATTTAAAAGCTTGTGACATGTTTAAACCTCCAAAAAATTATTCTTTTGTAACCTTTTTTCCGACATAGACCATGGATAAAGTTACGAAAACATATGCCTGGATAGAGCCAATGAAGACAGAGAATCCTTGCCAGATCATAGCTAACGGTGCTGCTAAAACCAAAGTGATAACACCAAAGCTAGGAGCAAAGCTATTACCTATTAAAGTTAATAACACTTCACCTGCGTAGATATTACCATATAAACGCAAAGATAATGTCAAGAAGTTAGTGACCTCTTCAATCATATTAATGGGAAACAGGAAACTAACAGGTTCAGCATAATTACGCCAGTAGCCACCAGTACCGAATTTTTGCATTCCGAATGTAAATGAAAGAAGCAAGGTCATCATTGCAAACGACATTGTCGTCACCGGATCTGCTGTGGGAGATTTAACAAAAATATTGTCCCCCGCTTTAACCTCTAGGAAGAGGCCCAACTGGTTCATGAACCAAATGTAGATGAACAGAACAAAAGCATAAAGCGAAAGGTGCTTTCGCGCATCAACATCACTGACATTGTCTTTAACAATACCATCAGTGAAGTCTATCAAATATTCCATGATATTTTGCTTTTTATTCGGTTTCATCTCAACTTTTCGTGATAACCAAATGCAGACAAACAATACTACAGCTGCCATTAAAGTTGAGCCGATGATCCCAGAAAGATCAAATGTCAAACCCAGAAATTTAAAAACAAATGATTGCTCCAATTCTTCGTGACCTCCCTTCTCGTGCCCAAATTATCGAACACTCATACAATATTAACACCATTCAATAATTTTGTGAAAAATGTAAGCGTATTTTGCAATTAATTTACCTAAAAACAGTTATTTAGTACCAAATAATCTGTCGCCTGCATCTCCCAAACCTGGCGTAATATAGCCATTTGGCAGCAATTTTTCGTCTTCTGCGGCAGCATAGATATCAACGTCCGGATTTTCTTTTTGAATAGCCTTTACACCTTCAGGAGCAGCTACCAGTACAGCCAGTTTGATATCTTTGACGCCACGCTTTTTAAGCGCACCAATCGCCATATTAGCAGAACCACCAGTAGCAAGCATTGGATCAACTACCAAACATTCGCGTTCGGCAACATCTTTTGGCATTTTACAGAAATATTCATGTGGCGTAAGTGTTTCTTCATCCCGATACATGCCAATTACTCCAACTTTAGCCGAAGGAATCATTTCCATAACACCATTAAGCATACCAATACCGGCACGTAAAATTGGCACAATAGTCAATTTTTTGCCGGCAATTTCTTTTTGTGTGGTCTTGCCAATTGGTGTTTCAATTTCAACATCTTTTAGCGGCAAATCTCTGGTAATTTCATAAGTCATCAGTCCCCCGATTTCACCGACTATCCGCCGAAATTCGTTGGAACTTGTCTCCTTACGCCTAATAATTGTTAACTTGTGTTGAATTAACGGATGATTCAAAACCGTAAATTTGCCCATCTTTTTCCTCCTATAAACATAATTACGTTTACGAGTATTTTAATAAAAAAAACAAAGGGTTTAAAGTCCTTTGCTAGTAAATTTTTATTTTGCCATATAATGATGACCTGCAGCAGCCTTATTAAGCCGATTCATGTAGGCTAAGGTATCTTCGCTGCCGTTAAATCCCTGCACAAAAATTTGTTTAATTTCGGGCTTATCATCGAAGTAACGCAAACCCCCGAACAAGTTATGATCGGCATCAGCTAAATTTTTGCCTAGATTAAATTTATTAACTGCCGGTAAGTTGATTTTGTTAAGCACATCGTTTAAAGCCATTACGCCTGTTGCACTCGTCAATTCAATATTTGCAAAATCCTGCGGATCATCTACAACGACTACAGGAGCACTAGGAGCATAATGGCGATATTTCATTCCCGGAGCTTTTGGAACATCCTTATCAGAAACCTTGCCGCTGTTAATTAAAACTTTTTCTCCCAAGGCATTGCTCAACTCTTCCGGTGTTATTGCACCCGGACGTAAAACGACTGGAGTTGGAACAGAGAGGTCAATAATTGTTGATTCCAACCCCACTTCTGTAGGTCCGCCATCAATAATCCCTGCAATTTTACCTTTTAAGTCATGATAAACATGCTGGGCAGTAGTTGGGCTGGGCTTAGTTGATGTGTTTGCAGAAGGCCCGACAATTGGATAACCCAATTTACTGATCAATTCATGAGTCAGAGCATCATGAGGGCAACGAAAAGCCACGGTGTCAAGACCACCGGTGACAGCTTTAGGCAAACTGTCAGGTTTAACATATAGCAAGAGAGTTAGCGGACCAGGCCAAAATTTTTTAATTAATTTTTGAGCACGTTCCGTAACTTCTTTGGCATATTTAGACATCATTTGAGCATCAGAGACTGTCACAATTAAGGGATTGTCACTGGGACGACCTTTAGCTGCGTATACATTTTTAACGGCTTGCTCATTTGTAGCAATCGCACCTAAGCCATAAACGGTTTCAGTGGGAAAAGCAACTAACTCCCCTTCAGCAAGCAACTTTACTGCATCATCTATTTGATCCTGTGAAAAAATTTTTGTTTCCATCATTTATTCCACTTTCCCTTAACCATACGCGGTTTCCCGGCTAAATCTTTTTTAAATTCAATGTTAAAATCAGGCAATTCTTGAGCAAATAATTCAGCCAGCTGGTCTTTTTCGCTAAAGCCAAACTCCAGGAAAAATTCTCCGCCACTATTTAAGTGATCGCGCACCTGTTTAACAAATTTCTGATAAAATTCAATGCCGTTTTTACCACCAAAAAGCGCTTCTTTTGGTTCATTTTGCAGAACATTTTGGTCCATCACGTCTTTTTCTGTTTCCTTAATATAGGGTGGATTAGAAATTATTTTATCGAATTTTTCCAGTCCGATTAAGATATTGGCTTTGCGGACTGTTACATCCACTTTATGAATCAAAAAGTTTTCTTCACTTGTTCTTAAGGCAGCATCGGTGACATCAGAAGCGTATAAATCAAGATTCGTAATTTGCTTTTTGGCAGCTTCTTTAGCTAGGGCTACAGTAATGCATCCAGAACCAGTACCTAAATCAAGCACCTTGTCACCATTATCTAGATCCTGCAGAGTCCATTCAACCAATTCTTCTGTTTCAAAGCGGGGTATTAAGACGCCGCGTTTTACTAAAATCTTGTAGCCAAAAAACCAGGAATAACCCAAAATATACTGAGGTGATATTCCTTTAGCCAGCTTGCGCACATCATTTTGTGCCTGTTTAACCTGCTGCGGCGTTAGTTCCATATCTTGTTTTAACTGGAACTCACTTGGACTCAGCTGCAATCTTTCAGCCAACAAAAAAGCGATGTCTTCCGGCCTTTCTTCTGGTGCCGTTTCCGCAGCCCAGATTCTCAGACTCTTTAAAGTGTCAATCTTAGACATTTTGTTCAGCCAGCTCCTCTAATTGCTTAGTTTGGTTATACAAAATCAAAGCATCAATTATTTCGTCAAGTTCACCATTCATTACCCTGTCAAGTTTATTAAGCGTCAAGCCGATACGATGATCAGTCACACGGTTTTGCGGGTAGTTATAAGTTCTGATGCGCTCTGATCTATCACCGGTCCCGACAGCATTTTTGCGTTTAGCATCATATTGATCCCGATTTTGACTTTCATAATAATCATAGACACGAGATTTTAAAATCTGCATCGCTTTTTCCCGGTTTTGCTGCTGACTACGTTGATCCTGCATTGCGACAACGATTCCTGTCGGCAAGTGCGTCATACGCACAGCACTCGATGTTTTGTTAATATGCTGACCGCCGGCACCACTAGAACGGTAGACATCAACTCTAATATCTTTGGGATCTAAATCAAGGTCAACCTGCTCATATTCGGGCATTACGGCAACAGTTGCCGTTGAAGTATGAACACGACCTTGAGATTCAGTTACAGGAACACGTTGTACGCGGTGCGCTCCGTTTTCATATTTAAGTTTTGAATAAACCTTATTGCCAGTAATCATAATGGCAACCCGTTTGTAACCGCCAACTTCGGTTGGTTCACTGTCGACAATAGAAACCTGCCAGTTTTGTCTTTCTGCATATTTTTCATACATTCTGAGCAAATCACCGGCAAATAAGGAAGCTTCATCCCCACCAGCTGCTCCCCTGATTTCCATAATGATATCTTTGTCATCATTAGGATCCTTTGGCAGCATTAAAATCTTGATTTCATCTTCCAGTTTGTCAATATCCTGCTCTAAATCTTCATTTTCTTCTTTAGCCATTTCTACCAAATCAGAATCATTTTCATTAGCAATAATATCCTTATTATCGGAGATTTCTTTTTTATCAGCCTTGTATTTACGATATTTTTCAACTACATCTCGCAAATCTGCCTCTTCTTTAGAAACCTCCATGTACCTTTTAGTATCATTGATAACTTCTGGGTCAGCCATCATTTCTTGTAATTCATCATAATGAGCAACAAGACTTTCAAGCTGTGCCATAATCTTATCCATGTTGTTCTAATCCCTTCCTATCTTTCTTGCTCCGGGTGAAAATAATGAAACCGACAAACCGGGTAATAACTTTCATCCCCGCCAATTTGAACCTGTTCGCCTTCATAAACCGGTTTACCATTGTGTATCCGCTGATTCATTGTAGCCTTTCTACCGCAGTAGTGGCAAATCGTTTTGATCTCTTTTATTTTATCAGCAAAAATTAATAAATTCTTGGTTCCTTCAAATAAATTATTTTGGAAGTCGTTTTTTAAGCCAAATGTCATTACCGGAATACCCAAATCGTCCACTATTTGTGCGCATTCTACGACATGATGACGTTCCAAAAACTGAGCTTCATCAACAAACACGCAGGCAATCGCACCATCTCCACGTGCTTTTTCCTGCTCATTCAACTTTTTTATATAAGCAAAAATATCAAAATCATGGTCAATCGGAACTGCCTTTCTGTGAAGTCCAATTCTTGAGGCCACAGTTCCAACTCCGCTACGATCATCGATCTTACTGGTTAACAAAGCGATTTTACGACCTTGAGCTTCATAGTTATGAGCATCCTTTAGTATCTCTAAAGTTTTGCCACTGCTCATCGTGCCATACTCAAAAAATAATTGTGCCATTTTTGCTCCTTTGTTTCATTTAAATTCACCTAACTAATCTAGTATAATGTAAAAATAAAATATGTGTAGTTAAATGGTTAAAAACTCGTTTTCAATTTGTGGCTATGCTATAGTTGATAGTGATTTTAAAGCGAGGGAAGAATATGAGTTTTAAGTCTGTAATAGCAAAAAGCGCGGGTAAATCAAGTTACTGGTTTTTACATAATGTTTTAAAAGGCGGTACCAGTTTTCCCGGCAAGTTGGCAATGGACCTGGATCCTGAAATTTTAAAAACACTAGCTGAAGGATATGAAACTGTAGTTGTTACCGGTACAAATGGCAAGACCATGACTACAGCTTTGATCGTGGCTGCACTAAGAGAAAAATATGGCGACGTTTTGACCAATCCATCGGGTTCCAACATGCAACAAGGAATTGTGACGGCCTTTTTAGCACACAAAAAGAAAAAATCTTCAAGACCAATTGCAGTGTTAGAAGTTGACGAAGCAAATGTCAAAATGGTGACGGAACTGCTTCATCCCAGCGTTTTTGTTTTAACCAATATTTTTCGCGACCAAATGGATCGCTATGGTGAAATCTACACTACATACGATAAAATTGTTGAAGGAATCAAACTGGCACCTGAGGCGACTATTATTGCCAATGGTGATGCCAGTATCTTTTCTTCAGTCGACTTACCTAATCCTAAAATTTTTTATGGCTTTAAACTGCTTAGTGATGAGCCGCAAAATGACGGCAAGGCTCCTGTCAATACCGATGGCATCTTATGCCCTAAGTGTGATCATATCTTACATTATCATGAACGAATTTATGCCAACTTGGGAGATTTTTTCTGTCCTAACTGCAACTATCAAAGACCCGAATTAACATATTCTGTTAACAAAATTATTGAGCAGTCACCAAATAAACTCAAATTTCAAATGGGCAAAAAAGACTACAGCATTAACATTGGCGGAACTTACAATATTTATAATGCTCTAGCTGCCTATTCTGTGGCACGCTATTTTGACCTGAGCGAAGAAGAAATTGCTCAGGCTTTTGCAAAAAACAAGCGGATTTTTGGCAGACAAGAATTAATTAAATATGAAGGAAAAGAGATTGACCTTATCTTAGTTAAAAATCCGGTTGGTCTAGATGAAGTGCTGCACATGCTTAACACTGAAAAAGATGATTATTCATTAGTAGCCTTGCTTAATGCCAACCACGCTGACGGAATCGACACTTCCTGGATTTGGGATGGTCAGTTTGAAGACCTCAACCATAAGCAAATTAAAAGAATTCTGGTAGGTGGAGAACGCTGGCACGACATGGGCTTTCGTCTGGAAGTTGCCGGTTTTGACCCGGGTAAAATGGTTACCTGCACCGACAATGAGGAAGTAATTGCCAATATTGCTAACTTACCAACGAAAAAGGTTTACATTTTGTCTACCTATACTGCTATGCTCTCTTTACGCAAGACTATGGCTGAGAAAAAAATGATTAAGGCTGGGATGTAAAAAGTAGCAATAATATAAATTGAAAACCCGTAAAGTGTTTAAATGAAGCATTTTGCGGGTTATTTTTATTTTGTATTTTGTGCTAAGTTAAAGATCTTGACGTTGTTTTCTTGCGCTATTTTTTCGTTAAAATTGTGAGCCACTTCAATAACAATTGAAGGCAGTTGGTAAATTAAGCGGTGTACTTCATCAGCATTTTGATGATCCAGGCTAGAGGTAATTTCATCTAGTAAAAAGATCTTCTTATGACGCAGCAGTCCTCTGGCAACAGCCAGTCTCTGCGCTTGTCCACCGGAAAGGTTTTTGCCTTGTTCCTTAATTTCAAAATCCAGTGCCTTGCTGCCTAGCTCTTTGTATAAACCTACCTTTTTCAAAGAAGCAACTAATTCTTCGTCTGTGAAATTTTGCAAAAGAGAAAGATTTTCCCGAATCGTTCCTGCAAATAACCAGATATTCTGTGAAATAAACACAAAATCTGAATATTTCAATTTGTGTCCGCCAAATTTCACATCACCCATTTCAATTGGAATGTATCCTGCTATTGCATTTAGCAAAGTCGATTTGCCAACACCCGAGGGTCCAGTAATAATCATTTTTTCGTTTTCATTTAGGCTTAAAGACAGGTTTTTAAAAATTTCTCGGTCACCACGTTTAACCGACAGGTTTTCAACAACCAGTTTATTGCCAGCGACTGGCTGGGCAATTTCTTGATCCGTTTTTGTTTCAGTCCAAGAAATCTTTCTAATTCCTTCTGTACTTTGAATTTGAGTTTCAAAATTAGTCAGTTGCCGAAAGCCACCAACCACGTGATCCGCAGTAAGAGTCAAGGTAAGAATCGTACTTACTGTGACCCCTAAAATGTTGTTTTTGGCCATCCAAAGACCTATGAAAATCGGAGTTAAAGTTATTAATATGGCAAATAACCAGGAAATAAATTGCAGAACATATTGGAAAGCATTCAATTGGTAATATCTTTGTTCCTCATCGTACAAAGAATGATCAAATCTCTGCATAAATAGTTTTTTAACGCCAAAATTCGTAATTTCAAAACGCCCTGCAAATAAGTCACGCGTAATCGCTAAAAAATTGGAATTAGAATGACTCCACATGTCTGTCTTAATTTTCATCTTTTCTTTTCCTAAATAACTGGGAAGAAGCGACATGAAGGAAAGAGCCAAATAAATCAGACCTAAAACCGGATTAGTCATTAATACTACAACTGTAGAAGATATCACTGTCATCAAACTTTGAAAAAGAAATAGAAGCGGTTCAAAATACTTTTCTTCTATCTGTTTGGAAATACTAGTCATGTTGTTCAAAACTTCAGATGAATCCAAGTTAGGATTGTTAAATGAACTGGCAAAATTTGCCCTAAAATAAATGCCTTTTATCTTTTCATTTAAAGTCTGAATTGCTTTTTGCATTAACAGGCTAAATAAGAAAAGAGAAACATAAACGGTTAAATATGATAAAACTGCGGCTATGCCAAATACGATCAAACTGTGACCATCTTTGACGTTAAGTCTGGGAATATAACCTAAAATATAACCATTTAGTACTCCTTCAAAAGAACTGGTAACGCCAAAGATAAATAAACAAAGTATCATCCAGGGATTAAGATTGCTCAAAACCCATTTTAGTGTGACATTTACCTCTTTTTTGTTCATATTTTTACCCCATCTTTAGCTTTAGTTATTTAGTTTGTAATTATAGCAAAATTAAAAACAAATGACTATCAGATGTGAGTAAGAGGTCGATTTTTTCAGCTAAGTGGTTTAAAAAATAAGTGAATGTAGTATGAACGTAATTGCTAAATGCAGATGTTTTTAAACAAAGTACTCGGCAAGCAAGTTTTTGCTATTGGTAAATCAAGCAACTAGTCAAAAGCAAGTGGCGAAAAAAAGAGTTTATTGACCTACTTTTTGCAACTTAGTTTTTAAAAATTTACAATTTATAAAAGCGCTTGCATAATTGAAAAACTTCTGCTATATTTATCTTGTTAATGATAGCGTATGTAACTGGTAATGCAGGCAAGACTACATTGATGACTAAAATTTAGTTTTAAATCTTAGTTATTATTGTTGTTTTTGTCTGCTTTTTTAGTGGCAAACAAAAATGAATAAGATAAAGAAAATACTTAACGTTAATGTTGTTGTTATTGAACAAGATGGTACAGAGTATATTGCTTTTGGGAAAGGAATAGGATATCATGCAAAAATCAATCAAGTTATACCCGATGAAAAAATAAGCCGTATTTATACTTCAGTAGACAATAGTAAGCAAAATGAGCTAATTCAATCTTTGAAAAAAATACCTGCAAATATTATTAAAACAACAGAAGAAATTGTTGAATTTGCGGAGAAGTTTTTAAATGAGAAGCTGGATGCAAGTATTTTCTATTCACTTTCAGATCACTTATATTTTGCCACTCAAAGATTAGAGCAAAATTTAACTCTGGGAAATAGAATATACTTAGAAATGAAAACCTATTTTAAAGATGAGTTTAAAATAGGTATATTCTCACTAAATATTATTGAAAAAAATTTAGGCATCAAGATGCCACAAGAAGAAGCGGCAAACATAGCTTTTCATATTATAAATGCATCAAGCAAAGATGAAAGCAGTAATGTCTTAGAAATTTCCAGAATGATTGATAACATTTTACAAACTTTACGAGTTATTAGTCACGGAAAGTTAAAGTATGAGGGAATAAATTACGATCGCTTTGTGACACACATAAAGTTTTTTGCAGAAAGATATATAAATGATCAAATGTTTGCGGATGACCCTACTTTACTCGAAAAGGTGTCTGATTTATATCCCGAAGCAAGTAAAATTGCTTTTAAACTGAAGCAAACTTTAGAAGTGATATATACCAAAAGAATTTCAAAGGAAGAATTAGCTTATCTTATTATTCATATTCACAGAGTAATGATGTATTAAAGGAGAATGTATATGAGAAGCAATAAAGAAGTGACTGATTTAATAGTTGAAAATATTGGAGGGGCAAATAATATTTCAAGTATGTATCATTGTGCCACCCGCATTCGCTTTAATCTAAAAGATAAAACGAAATTCAACTATCAGTTTTTAAGAGAACAACCAGAAATTTTAGGCGCGGTCCAGTCTGGAGAAGAGTCACAAGTTATAATTGGTGCAAAAGTTGGTGAATATTTTAGGCAAATTCAAAAAGATTACCATATTTCAAGTGAAAATGATGAGTCTAACAAAATCGAAAAAAATAAAGTCGGCTGGTTTAGGCGATTAATTAATGTTCTAGTGGGAATAATGGCTCCAATCATCACTGCTTTAATAGCTGGTGGTATGTTTAAAGTTATTATTTCTATCTTAACTACTTTTAATTTAATCTCACTAAAATCTCAAAGCTACGCCATTTTGAGTTTTATGGCCGATGCAGTATTTTACTTTTTACCTGTGATGCTGGCAGTAAGTGCTGCTGAATATTTTAAAACCAATAAGTTCTTGTCCATTGCAATTGCTGGTGTTTTATTGCATCCAAACTGGGCGGCTATGGTAGCTGCAGGCAAGCCTGTTGCACTTTTCGGCATTCCTGTTACTTTGGCTTCATATAGCAGCACTGTAATTCCAATAATTCTCTGCATTTGGATTCAGTCATACGTTGAAAAATTTGCAGAAAAAGTTTCACCAAATGTTATCAAAACCATGCTAAAGCCATTACTTATATTCTTAATTATGGCGCCACTTGCTTTAATTCTAATTGGACCTATAGGATCTTGGTTAGGTGATTTATTAGCACTTTTAGTTAACTCACTTAACAAATATGTACCTTGGCTAGTGCCAACTCTTATGGGCACCTTCACCCCACTTCTGGTTATGGTAGGTATGCATGTGGCTCTGACACCTCTAGCCTCTCTGGGATTTGCCAGTGCAGCAAGAAGTGAAAACGTGCAAGGACCCGGTATGCTTGCTTCAAATATAGCTCAAGCTGGCTGTTCTTTTGCAATTGCGGTAAAAGACAAAACTCCTAGAAACAGACAAATTGCAACGTCTGCAGGAATTACTGCCCTTTCTGGTATTACCGAACCTGCACTTTATGGTGTCACCTTAAAATACAAGCGTGCTCTATATGCTGTCATGGCGGCGGGTGGAATTGCCGGTTTTTATGCTGGAATTACCAAAGTTGTTCGCTATTCTTTTGGCTCTCCTGGTATTTTCACTATCGTAAACTTTATTGGTAAGCCGGGCAATTTCGTTAATGCGATTATAACTGGGGTTTTAGGCTTTGTATTAGCTTTTGTTTTTACTTACCTATTTGTCAAAATCGATCAGCCTGTGACCAAAAGCAATTTAGAAAATAGCACAGGAAATACAATAACTAGTAACAATATTGATAATTCTGAAGAAGTTGTCAGTGCACCTGTTGATGGTAAAGTCGTTGCTCTAGATCAAGTGAATGATGAAGTCTTTTCTTCTGAATCTTTGGGTTCAGGAGTTGGAATTATTCCAATCAGTGATTTGATAGTTTCACCAGTAAATGGAAAGATCACAGTTGCATATAAAACAGGTCATGCCATTGGAATTACCACCCCTCTTGGTAATGAATATCTAATTCACATTGGCATAAATACTGTTAACCTTAAAGGAAAGCACTTCAAAGTTCTTACTAAAGAGGGACAAGAAGTCAAAAAAGGTGATCCTCTAGTTCAAGTTGATTTTGAAGCTATCAAAAAAGAGGGCTATGATCCAACAGTAATGGTCATTGCTTTAGACAAAAAGAATGACCAATTAACCTTCTTTTCTAAAGATAATGTCACAATTGACAATGAAATTTTCAAAATCAATTAAAATGTAATTTAACGAACACAGAAAAAGCATAATTCTTAGAAGTGAATTATGCTTTTTGATTATCTTAAAAGTTTGCTTTCTTAACAAATCTATTTTTATCTACAATGTAATATTTTTTATTCTTAATTTTGACGGGATCACCATATGTTTTTACAGTTGATCCTTTTTTCAAAACTTTCTTATTCTTGCGATCACCATACTGATTATAAATATAGGCACTATGTTTTAATTTACGGACTAAAGGATCAACATTACCGGCAGCAATGTATATTTTATGTTGCTATTGTCCTTATCATTTAGAACGTAAAAATTGCGTCCGCTGATAGTCGTTTTACCACAGGTCATTAGTTTCGAACCAATTTTTAAAATAATTTGGTTTGCACGATTACCAGTATTGTCATAAAGATAAGCATTGTGCATCAACACTACAGTTTTTTCAGTGCTTGAACCGTTATTATTGTTTTCGTCTTTGTCCTTATTTTCATCATTATTTTCCACTGGATTTGTCGGCTCAACCAGAACGGGATTAGGAGCAAGATAATTATTGTCGGCATCATCTGGTGGTGTTACTAGTTTTTTCCAAGTATAAGTGCCCGGCTTGAGAGATCCATCTTGACTTTTTTGAATTAATTCAGCAGTAGTTAGTTGAGGTTCGTTATTATTATTGATTAATCGCCATTTGTTGATAAAGCTCTCTTTATTCGGTGTTTTTTCAGGATTTGGTTGCCCCAAAGCCACATCGGTACTTAATTTTGTTTTTGATCCTAAAACTAAAGTAGTTATACCTGGTGCGTATTGGTATACAACCTTACCGTTCACTATAGTCCCCACTGGTAGAGTCAAATCATTTGCCAGCATATTTTTTATATTGGGATTTTGGGTAGTATCAAACGAACTCAAATCCAAGTAGTTGAGGCTGATCAAATAACTAAGCATATCTCCCATGTCTGTCACTTTTTCAGTATTGAAATGACTTAAATCAAGTTCAGTTAAACTATAATCACCATGAAACATATTTTTCATTGACGTTACAGAACTGGTATTAAGATTTTTGACTCCATCAATTTTAGTAAGATTTGCACAGCCATTAAACATGTAACTCATATCAGTAACTGCAGAAGTGTCCCAGCTTGATAAATCCAGAGACTTAATTTTACTGGCATAAAACATCCCTTTCATACTAGTTACTTCTGAAGTATCAATGTTACTCAGACCACTAATCTCTGTGAGATTTATTAAACGCTCATCCTTTACAAATCGAAACCAATAGCCAAAGTCTCCTACTAGTTTTAAATGTTGGTCAAATTGAATCTTCTTTACGTTTTTTAAAATATCTGGGTCTGCAAATGCGCCCGCACCATTGTCTGCATCCTTAATTTTACCGGCACCCACTTTTAATGTGTTATTTGAAGGATCATAACTCCATTCAGGACACTTTCTCTCTAAAAAAATTGGAAGTAGTAGATTTATTCCATTTAATAGCTTAGTAGTTACTTTTTAAATGTTAGTGAATGGAATCAGTATAAATAAATACTTTTTTGATTAGCAACTACAAAACTTATTTTCTAACGACCTTATTAATCGGTTAAAGCAATTCAACTATTTATATAAGATAATATAGCTATAAAATGAATAATTTTTAATATTAATAAATATTTTAAATTTGAATGAACAAAAATGAAGTAATATTTGCTTACATTTTATAGATATATTAGGATAGTTATGTATTAATTAATAATATGTATACTTTTAAGTTGAAAAAAATGTGATAAAATTAATTTTGGATAGATGATAGAATCCTATTTTCGAACAAAGAAAAAGCAAATTTAATATTAATAAAATAATATTCGATTAACCAAAATCTAAAAATATGCTTTTTATAAAAAGTGTTTTTTTGATTCAATAACTTAATATATAAATATTATGTAAAATGAGCTTTAATAATTCTCTATGTAAAAAATTAGCTTAATATGGTTTTTTAACGATAACTGCATTTAAAATTTATTTTTATTCAAATTTTTAGTTTCATTATTTTAAATAATGAGGTAATTATATGAGTAATCAAAATATCATTATGTATGTCATTGGTGATAACCCTATATAAATGATAATGATATAAATTATTTTATTTCTACTAAGTTTGATAAATATTTTTCTTTTTTAATGTTTCTTAACTAATATTTAAATAGTTCAAGTGTTAAGATTAACATCTGAGTTATGCTTCTTAGATAATGATTAAAAGACATATTATTTGTGTCCTTTAATCAGAGACATGCACCACTTTTTAAACAAATAGGTATTAAAATATCAGTAAAGTTAGGTAATCATTTTTGATGAAGATTTGTAATAAAGGGGAAAAGACATGGGATTTATAAATAAATTTTGTATTGATTATTTTAGAAAATTTAAAAAATCAGAAAATAAATATGATTGTGATTTCAAACTTGGTTCTAGAATAACCGTTATATCTGGTGTTAATGGAGTTGGAAAATCAAGCCTACTATCTCTAATTGCTTCAACAACTGGGACAAAAGAAAAACGATTAAATGGCACAAATTTTCATCCTGAATTTAATGAGTTTTTTAAAATATCACCGAAAGAAGATTTTAAAAACTATAGGATGTTAGTTGATTTTGATTATAAAGGTCAAACATTCACTAAAAGAATAGGATTTAAAGATGATACGGAATCTGGACGTGGTATCAGACCAATTCCTCGTACTGGCGTACCAAGAGGCAGTAAAGTTAAAGTAGAAGAAGCTGGTAGGGAACTAAAAGAAAAGCTAGATATTGGAAAAGATCAACGCGTACCAATACCTACAATATATTTAAGTTTATCTAGACTTTATCCGATAGGCGAACACGGTGCAACATTAAAAAATAAGTATAGCAGAATAAACAGAAATTCAAAAATAATTAAAAATAAACTTAATAAAATGTATTTTAAATTCTATAATGCCGTTCTTCCAGGATCAATAGATTCCGAAAATAATGGAATGGTATTCGTAACAAAAGGGGTTACAAAAAAATCTTATCTTAAAATGCATCTTAATAATACAACGAATGAAACTATATCTGTAGGTGAAGACAACCTTAGCGCTATAATTTCTAGTCTCATAGACTTTTATAATCTGAAACTTCAAAACGGCAAAAATTATATTGGTGGAATTTTATGTATTGATGAAATAGATGCTTCACTACATGCAAGTGCTGTAATAAAATTATTTACCCTTCTAAAAATATTGAGCGATAAAAATAAATTAAATTTACAAATAATTCTAACTTCTCATTCCTTAACAGTTTTAAAACAAATATTAAAATTACAAAAAAAGCACCCTAAAGATTATCGCCTTGTATATTTTAAAGATAGGAACATTCCCGCCCCTGCTAATTTTGACGATTATGCGTCATTGAGAGCAAATCTTTATGATAAAGTTTGCTTCCATTATCCTAAAGTTAAAATATATACTGAAGACGATTTTACAGCAAATACATTGGAAGCTTTAATAATGGCTTTTAATAATATAACAGCAGCTCAAAATAATCAGACAGTTCTTCCCAAATATGAACTTATACCAATGTATTTAGGTAAGGATCAGTTAAGGAGACTTCCATCTTTAGATAATGAAATTTTTAAAAAAGCAGTTATTTTATTAGACGGTGATGGTCACCTTAATTGTGAACTTGATATTTCTAAAGCATACAAAGGGAATAACTTAGATTTAGATTATTTAAATGGTTTAGATAAAAAAGATAAAAAGCAATTTAATGAAGTTTCTTTACCCGGGTTTCTCCCCCCAGAATTATTTTTATTCAATATAATAAAAGAATATGCAAATAACCCTCTCACCTATAACGATTTCTGGAGAAATTTAAGATCATATACTTCAGATCAAGTACAAAACCTATTCAAAACAAACTGTACTCAAATAGATACTGACTTTTTTAAGAAATTTTTAAAAGGTCAAAAACACGAAGGATCTAAAGAATTGGGTAAAACTCAAAAAGAAATTATAAAGTTTGTAAATACTACGGATATACTTACAGATTACTACAGTCAACAAAATAATAAAGATGAGTTATTTGCTTTTATAAATGACTTTTCCAAAAAGGTAATAAAAGCAAGTGAAATCATAAAAAGTGACATGATTTAATTAGTTCTGGCCAAATTACAATATTCTGTTGTTATATACTTTAGAGGTGAACATTATGCCATTAACTAAATCCTTGCTTAGATATCCGGGAGGAAAGTCTCAGTTAACCAAATTCGTAAAACATTTATTAGATATTAACAAAATTAATGGAACTTATATAGAACCTTTTGCTGGGGGATTTGGACTTGCATTAAATCTCTTATTTGACGGTTCTGTTAAAAATGTGGTTCTAAATGATTTGGATCCTTCAATATATTCTCTTTGGTTCAATATCTTATATAATGTTGATGAATTAATTTATAAAATAAATACCGCTGAGATATCAATTAAAGAGTGGCATCATCAAAGAAACATTCATTCAAATGTTAAAGATGATCCTTTATCTATTGATAATGCCTATTCAACATTGTTTTTGAATAGGACAAATGTTAGTGGAATTATCACTGGGGGGCCAATTGGTGGTATTAACCAGCAAGGAAAATATAAATTAGATTGTCGCTTTAAAAAAAATGTCCTCGTTCATAAGGCAAGAGAAATTAATAAACGAAAGGAATCTATTTATCTTAATAACTTAGATGCTAATGAGTTTATTACTGAAAAGTTAGCAGATTATGACCCTAATGAAACTTTTATATTCTATGATCCACCATACTTCAAACAAGGTAAAAATCTTTATATGTCATTCGTTAAAAATAAAGATCATCAATATTTGGCTAATAATATTATTTCTAAGAGTGAATTTAACTGGATAACCACTTATGATATCCAAAATGATATATATCAATTTTACAAAGAACGGTCACAATCTTATACATACTCACTGAATTATTCTGCAAATATCAAACGTAAAGCAAAAGAATATCTATTCGCAAATTTTAAAACCAAAGTTGAATCATTTGACAAAGTTAAGTTAGAGAAAATTAATAAATAAAGTACATATGAGTCGTATAATAAATATATGATAAACCATAGTTTAGCAAAAATTAATCTAACTGATATTTTAATAATAATTTTTATAATGCACAGTTAAATATAACATTATTTTAACCAATTTTGAAAACTTTTGAAATTAGAATCATTTAGATTCAAGAATAAACTTTAAAACTTCTTAAATAAGGTATAACTAAAACAAATTAATCTTAGTTCTTCCTTATAACAATGATTTAATTAGACAGTTTTGAATTTACTTAATGTGTATCGAGCTCCAAAAATTGCACAACTTTTGGAGTTTTTATGACTAAGTTATCTAAACAGAAAAAAATTAAACTTTACCGGAATTCCGGGATTAACTATTGCTTGAAGAGAAAATCTAAACTGCACAGCTTTAGATTATGCAATTAAACTAATTAATATGGTCCAGCTATTTTAAATCGTCCTCATCAAACCAAGAATTCAAGGAAAGGCAATTAAGGAGGCGCTCTTTCACACTAAATCTATTATTCAGGTATCATTAGAATTGGCCTTGAGAAGCTGTGGCATGTTAAGTAATTGACTACGAGAATATTAAAAAAATTAAGATCTTGCGACAAAAACCACTTAAGAAATAGTTTCAGGCCAATTACGGAACTAAGACTTACCTTTAATTGCCTGAAACAACTACTATTACACTACATTTCAACCTGTTAACAGGATAAGCAGCCCAAGTTAACTGCCAGAATTAAAGAAATCTATGCTTATCGTCAAAAATGTTATGACTATCAACGGAATGCCTTGCAGCTAATTTAAGAAGGCTGTCAAGCTAGTATTAAAGTGGGCAGAAGGATTATGAACAAGCTAGGTTTAGAAGCTAATAAAAGAAATCGTCGTAAATATTCTAGTTGCTGCCGTACAGTGGGCAAGATTACAGCTAATTTAATTAAACGCGGCTTCTTTTCCTTGAGACCAAATATGAAATGATAGATCGATGCTACTGAACTTCGTTTTAAAGGAGAAGAGCTTTATTTGTCAACCATTCTGGATGGCTGTGCTGGCAATATCGTTTCCTACTTAATTTCACGACATCCTAATATGGAACTGCAGTATGTCAATGTTGGATAAAGCTTTTGCTAAGCATAAGGCTTTAAATGTTTGTGATATCCACATACAGATCAAGTCTTGCAATACCAAAGTTCAATTTATCAGCGAGCTTTGATATTACATGGTATTACTCAAAGCATGATGCACAAAGGAAATTCAATGGTTGATGGCTTAGTAAAGAACTTCTTTGGCTTAATTAAAACGGGAAAAGTTTTATTGTCAAGAATATAAATATCATTATCTGCAAGAACTGATTAAAGCAATAGTGTAATGCATTTGCCACTATATCCACTATAACGATGAAAGAATTAGAGAAAGACTAAAAGGCCTGACCCCGCAAAGAATTCCGAGCTCAAGCCTTAAAAAAATGATATTAATTTTTTATGCAAAGTTTTTAACCAATATATACACCACATTTTTAATTTAATAAAATTGGATTATAACTTAATATTCATTTTTCTACTAATTAACTCAAAAAATTAGTAGAACTTTAGTATTTTCTTTATCAAAACATTTATAACGTATAATTAGCTTAACATTCAATGAAAAGTACTATGATTTTACTTATTTACCAGTATAATAATACATGATGATAATAATTTATCAAGTTGAGTTACACAAATTAATTTCCAAAATATTCTTTAATTTTAAGAGGTCTTTTATTAAGACACTTTTCAAAATCTTTATTTACCCAAAAAAGTAGATTAATAAACATATTTTTAGATTATAAATTTTTATTGATAAATATTATGTTTTGAATACGTTAACTTTAAAATAGGAGTAAACGGCTATGAATGAATTAGAAAAAAATTTAGAAGAAACAAATAAAACTGTAAGAAATAAGTATAAAGAACTAAGCAAAAAACTATTAGATTATATTAATGTTACACCTCATTCTTCTTGTAGTACAATAAAGCAGCATAAAAACAATTGTTATTATGTTGACGAGTTCGATCATGCTGAGCAAAACGAACCTGTTTTGATGAGTCAAAATGAGAAAGTAATAAATAGTACAAATATAGTAATAAGTGTTAGATCCTTAATTGAAGAATTAGACAATCCTACAGGATTATGGATACTTGATGAGAAAATTTTATCATACTATAAAAAAAATCCAGATCCTTTTAGTAATTGGGATATGATTATATTTTCGGAGTTTAATACTAAATATAATAATTACGAAAATGATATCTCAAATAATATATCCCAGACAGTTAGTAATTTATATAAAATTAGAATGATTAATCAAAACTTTTATTATAAACTTATATCTATGTACAAAAAAATTAAAGATAAAGAATATTTCATAAAATTATTTAATGAGTTTGATACCAAATACGAAGATCTGAATAACAAACTTGAAAATAAAGATATAAAAAGAGAGGCTGAAACTATAACTAATGAACTTAAAAACAGTATTTATACTGATTTTATAGCTATACTTGGTATATTCACCGCTATAACATTTGCAATTTTTGGAGGCATCAACACAATTAATTCTATATCATCAAATTTAAAAATTTCTTCTAAAACTCCTCAAGGATTAGGTAATTTATTAATAGGAACATCATTATTAGGCATTATTTTATATGGAATAATAACCCTATTATTTGTTGGTATAGATAGAACTATAAATAAAGACTACAGACTACCGATCTTACTCAATATTGCAGTAATATCCACATTAATTATTATGTTTATAGTAGGTTGTATATTTACTTTCACTACAAATGACGTATGGCAACTAAGTCCAAAAACATTCTTATCACCAAGGATAGTTTTTAGTATAGCCTTTATATTAATCGTCTATCTGTTTGATTTTAAATTTTATAAAAAATATATTTCTAATCATTATAAAAAATCATCGAATAAAGATGGAAAAGATGCCTAAACTACTCATAGAATTGATGAAAACTAAAGAAAAAGTTTTCCTGTGACTAGAAATTCAAGTCAAAATACTTTAACTAAACTTATTAATATCTAATACGCTATAAAATATTTACAAGTTATAAAAGTAGTATTATTTGTATAATTCTAAGGTTAAGCCAAGTAGGTTCTTATTTTAGAAGATGGAATACATGTCTTATCATCAAAATAGGAAAAATTATAAAAATTGGGATATCCGGGCTCGAACTATTAGACCCGTTATGCCTTTTATATCAGTATTTTAAACAGGTTGCTCGGAATATGAAGTCTGATATGAAGTCGATTTCAGCCTTCCATATACCTTTCAAATTCTGTCACGGTTTCCTGTTCGCTTTGTTTGGTTACATGAGTGTAAATATCCATTGTGGTTTTCATGGATGAATGCCCAAGCCTTTTTTGTACATCTTTCATTGATGCACCAGAATCAAATAGCAGGGATGCATGAGTATGCCTAAATCCATGAACTGTAATATGTCTAAGATGGCCATGCTCACAGATGCTATTATTCCATTGTGTAGGCTGTGTTGGTTGATTAGGCTTATTTTGCCAAGTCGGAAAAACCAAGTTATTTGTACTAATAAAATTATACCCCAGTTTCAGCATTTCTTTTTGTTGGCGTGTTCTCCACTCTTTCAACATACACATAGTCTGCTTGTCCATTTGAATGGTTCTTACACTACCACGTGTTTTTGGTGTAGAGATATAAAGTCTATTATTAATGCCCTTGCTTACCGATTTATCAACTTTTATTTTACTATGCATAAAATCTATCCTATCCCATTTTAAAGCCAATGCCTCGCCTTTACGCATCCCTGAATAGGCTAATAATCTAAAGAATACATAATACATAAAATTTCTTTTCTTAGCACAGCATAGAAATTGTTTTAATTCTTCCTTAGAATAAAAATTATCAAATTCTTTTGGTTGCTCAATATACTTAGGTCTGACAACTTTTTTCATTGGGTTCTTACCAATTAATTCAAGATCAATAGCATAGTCTAGCATGCGGGATGCATAACGTATATATCGCTTGTAAGTTTTATGAGACACTTCAAACCATTTATTTACAGCACTTTGACACTGGAAAATGGTAAGCTTATCTATATAAATATTACCTAAGTCCTTAAGAATATGGTTATCGAAAATTCTAAGTGCGGTAGCATACGTACTTTCCTTAACCGTAGTTTCATAGGTCTTAGACCATAATTTAAACAAGTCCTTCATGGTGTAGCGCCTTTTAGTAAGTGGTTCATATTCACCATTAAGGACTTTTATTTTGTATTCATAGTAAGACTTTTCTGCTGCATCCCTGCTCTTAAAGCCTTGCTTTTTTATTTGAATCGTATGACCGGTCGTATCATTTTTACCTACATAAATATTAAATCCGTATCTACATTGACCACTGGGTGTGGTGTACTCTTTAATTTCATTATCCATGTTTAATTAATTCCCTTCTAAACATTAGAAGGCGTGCAAGTGAACTAATCTTAAATACTTAACATGTTAATTTGGATTTAAGCAGTATTACATGGGGAAACTAATTATTAGTTTTACTAAAAATCTAGAAATGCCTCCCCATCTTCATCTACAAAAATATGTTCATTGATAAAATCTTGTCTTTTTTTCAAAAGCTCTTTAGGAGATTCTACCCGCTCTTTGCCATCTTTTTGAGTTCTACCATCTTTCTCTAGTTTGAGCAGTTCAGCGGACAAAGCATCGTTAAGAGCATCTACTATATCTTCTTTAGTAGCATCCAAAGGCTTAGTGACCAACCATTTAACCGCAACACTTTTAAAGATAAACGAAAAGTTTTCCTTCCAAAAATCTATATTATTGATTTCCTTTTCAGATAGCAGACTAAATTTTGGCTCATCATATGGTATTAAGCCCTTCGCTATGCATATCAAATCCACGTTGAATGAAATTTCAAAGATTTTCTCACTATAACTTAAAGAAGTTTTCTTAGATTCAGAGATATAACTATTTTTTAAGACTTCTAGAATTTCTTTTTTGCTATATGCTCCCAGTACGTACGGTACCGATACATTGAAAAAATTTGCTAGTTTTTCCAATATTTCTTTATTTGGAATTCTCCCTTTGTTTTCATAATTGCTAATAGCTTGTCGTGTAAGCCCAGTTGCTTTTGCTAAGTCACCTTGGCTGACTTTATTTAGCTGACGTAATTCCTTTATACGAATTTTGCTGTTCATGACTATCTCCTTTGAGGCCATTTTACATTTATTTGCATTTTGTAGCAACATTTTTGTTAATAGCCACATTTTTGTTGACAAGAATGTGATGATGATTTATGATTCTATTGTAAACAAATTTGTTGCTAAGGAGGTAACCATGAAATTAACAGAAAAACAGATTTTGGCACTTAAACGTAAACGTGGAGAAGAAAATTTAAGTATTAAAGAGTTAGCTAAACAAGTTGGTGTTAGTCGATGGACTATCAGTCGAATTATAAAAAGCCAACCAAATTTGTCCTCTACTACTATTGAGAAAGTAAAGGATTGGCTAATTGATCAGTACACCACAATCAAATAGGAGAAAAACTATGGAAAGAAAAATCAAAGTAACTAGTGAATTCAACAATAAGTTTATTCAAATGGCAACAGAAAGCTTGGATATTTTTAATTGTCTGACTATTCTTTCAGACAAAATAACTGAAATAGAAAG
>NZ_JRJB01000013.1:0-64450 GCF_000760615.1 Lactobacillus sp. wkB10
AAAATACACGACCCCGATCAAATATCGAAATCGTGCATTGAGTCTTGCGTAATATTAAAATGTCTAACTTTTTAGTTGCACTTCATTTTGCAATGTACCAATTTTTATGCCTGTTTTCTGTTCGGCTTCTAACCAACTAGAATATTTTTTGCCAGCAATTACTATTTGATGAGATTTAGTTGAATCAATTTTTATGCCTTTTTTATCTAAAAATTCAGTTAATGATGGACGATTAATAACCTTTTGATTACTTTGGTTGATCAAAAAATTATTAATACGTGAAATAGTTAGGCTTTTATCATTGGATGCAGCAACAACATTTTTAAAGCTTATTGTTTTACGTTCTTTGATTAATTTTTGAGCAGCTAAGATAATATCTTTTTCGACCTTTTTTTTTCGATTTTCACGTTCCGTCTGCAGATCAAATTCTTTAGCAAAATCATCAATACCTTTCCAGTACTTCATTATTTGATTAGCTGGGAAATGATCTTTATACATTTCTTTCCAAGTTGGCATACGATGATACTTCTCAATTTCTTTTCTGCCTTTATAAATGACCTCTTGTTTGCTAATAATTGAATTTCCAACAAAAGTAGCATTTATGTGACAGCTTTTTAAGGCAGCCCTCCATGATCCACCTAATCTTCTGGCTGCAGTACGTGAATGTTCATATTGATTTTCTTTAGGAGGATAACCTAGTCTATGATATAAGTCTTGAATTTCTGAAATCAGTTGTATGGTTGAAATTCCACGATCACAGTGTTTGATTACACCTACCTTGTAGTCATCCATTGACTGTAAAAAGTAACGATATAAGCCATATTTTTTGATAATAATGGTTTGAGAACTAGTAGATAAATCTTTCTTCAAAGGAATTCTTTGAAGCTTTTCCTTTATTTCTTTATATTCCATAATAGCCGTATTTAAAGTCTTTTCTTCCATCTGTTTTTCCTTTCTAATTAGTCACAATTTAGCATTTGCTTTTTAGCTAGAATAAAATGTAAAAATTTTAAAAAAACTAAAAACAGGTGATGTATTATAATATTTTTAATATTTATCAAATAAAAAAGCCCAGTTATTTAAACTGGACTTTTTCTTTGAGCGAAAAAATTTTGATCTTGTGAATTGATCATAAACAAATATAATAAAATAATTACTAATTCTTCTAAAACAACAATAATTTGATTGAAAGATAAAATCAAAAAAATACAATAAATATTGATTTTATCCAATCATCTAATCTAAAACAACTTTTTTAAAGTCTTATCATAATAAAACCTCCATACTAAAAAAGATCAGTTATGCTGATCCTCACTTGTAGTATTCAATTTTCTTATTTAACTCAACGCAAAAAAGGCTTTAAGTACATACTTAAAACCTTAATTTTAGTTAGCGATAAACAATAAAAATATCTTACGATAGTGATAAACAATAGACGAATTTCAACAATGAAATTCAACACCAACGCTTAATGATAAATCAAAAAATCAAGCAAAATTAAATGAATAAAAATAAAATTTATTCACATGATTATTATACAAAATTTTTATCCAATAGTAACCCTAGATTATCTTGAAATATTATATCGTACTTGATAATATTCCAAGATTTTCCTACATATTAAAACTATCAGGATTTCCAAATTGGTCTTTTAAAACCTCTGACCAATTAGAAATATCATCAATATGATCGGGATATACACTTAATAAAGTTCCAAGTAATTGTATGAAATAATTTGAAACAGAGCGCTTTTCATCAGTGCTTACTCTAACTAACCGAGCAGGGCCATTAGCAGCTTCTGCAAATACGCAACGAATGTTAGAATAATTGATCTTTTCTTGAATAAGACTATCAATAGGTAGAACTTTTTTTTCTTTAACTGTATTTTTTTTTGTTAAATAGACTGTATTGGAGAAGGCATCCCATTTTTGGCTTGGATAAAAGAAATAATTAAGTTCTTCACCTTTAACATTTTCAAAGAACTTATTATAGAACTTAATTGCACCAGGTAACTGTTCTGGATATTTAGTATAAATTGCTTGATTTAATGATTTGAGACCTTTAAAAGTATCATCATAATTTGAATAAGTTAGAGATAAGAAATTGGTGTGTCTAGTACCCACGAAAAGGCAATGCCAATCATATGACTCATTCTGAATGTATTGTGCAACATCTATCACGTCTTGTTCCACTTTGTGTTCACTTAGAGACCTATCACAATCATAAGTGCCAAAAGTAGATAATCTTAATAATAAGGAATTAGTTTGGCTTCGCCAATCTGCACTCCTAAATAATAAATGTGTCCGCAACGTTCTTGCTTTTTTTTCAATAGCTTCCAAATATTTAATAGGATCCAAATTATAAGTACAACAAAAGCTAAAGACTAAATTAGCATATTCAGATATATTATTGAATGATGATTCGTAATACATAGTATTATTGTCATAATTTACAAATAAAGTATAATCAAGAATTTCATCATTCTTTTTTAGAGTCTTAAGACTAAGATTTAAATCCTCAAGTTCCTTTTCAATTGATTCAATTTTAGAAATATTCATATATTTACCGATGTGAGTAAAAGTATCAGTAAGCTGAATATAATCAAAATCTTCATTAATTTTCTCTACAGGATTTTTTCGATAGCAAATATCTTTAATGCCACTAGTTATTCTCTCAAATAGGTAATCTTTTTTAAATTGAGATTGTAGTAGCAAGTTAAAAATCAAATCTGATTGTCCCTGCATAGAATTACCACAAGTAAAATTGGATACAGCTTGGTCTTTATAATATACTGTGATTAATCCTGAGTAACAAGTTATATCATCTAATTTTTCTACCATGTTTTTAATTTCGTTAATTTTCATGTTGTTCTCCATCTGATCTATAATTAATTTCTGATTCACTTTCAATTGTACAAAAATTTATTTGCCCAAAACGAAAGTTAAACATCCAAGAATTATTAAATATTTATCTTTAAAAGCATAATTTTTTCGATGCTGAGAAGGCGATTTTAAGACCAAGTTCAGTTAATTTAATTAACAATGACACAGAATGCTTAAAAATAGCAAAAGAAAAAAGCCCTTTTTTGAATGAAAAGAGCCTTTATAAATTTAGAAAATTAAACTCTATTAAAGTTAATTTGATCTAGTAATGCTTCCTTACGTTCTTCTTCAAAACCTAAGTATCTGAAAGTCATTGCTTCGCTACTATGATTCAACAAGTGAGATACGAAACCAATATTATGTCCTGTCTGTTCGTAAATAATGAATGCTCCAGTCTTTCTCATAGTATGTGAACCAATCCAATCAACACCTAATTTAAGTCCAATTTTGTGACAGATACGATAATAAGTGTTCTCTGCAATCGGCTTATTTTCACCTAAGTATCTTGAACTTGGAAATAACCATTCACTAGATGCTAATTTTTTATAGGGATGCTTTTTTTCATAGTCTTGCAACCACTCATAGTAGTCTTCCAATACATCTCTTACTGGAGTGAGATATAGTCTGTTCTGCTTTTTTGTTTTCTTATCTTTGGTAAAGACTTCTTTTTTTACTCTGCCCCTCTTATCGAAAACTTGATCTTTTTTTAAAGCCAAAACATCACTTACTCTTAAGCACGTAACTTTACCTGTCTGAAAAATGGCATAGTTCCTTTCTCCCATTTCTCCTTCGCTTTTTAATTTGTCTAAAAACTTTTTTAGCATAATTGAGTCCGTAATTGGTCGTGTAACTTTATGTTTTCTCGGCATTTTTTGTTCCTTACTTTATGTTATCTTTTAAAGCCTTGCTATATGGTTATTTTAACGTATTAAGTAGAATAATTCTATTATATTTATTTATTCTACATAGTTAAATAGCTCAAAATTTTACTATCAGTAAGAATGCACCTTTTAGCATACTATGTAGAAAAAGTATCTTTTTCTACATAGTTTAAATTTGAAGATGTTTAATCAAAACAAAATATACGGCTAAGTTTATTAAATTAATAGTCAAAAAAGATGAACTAGGCCTTAGAATCGCTCTCTCAGCATAACAAAAAACAGAAGCAAGGTATAAACTTACTTCTGTATATTTAATCTGTAGAAACCTTTTTCCGAAAAAGTACAATATCTTTTAAGTTATAAGGATCATAATCTTTTATAAAAATTGGTATAACCTTCCAAGGACTATTAACCAAACATAAATATTATTTTTCTTGCAAAATTGCATTAGTCAATAAAGATGAAAAATTCAATTTTAATTTTTTCGCTTTACGATCAGCCCACTGGGGAATGGTTAAAGTCTTTTTTACCAACTTATCGTTGTCTAAGTACTTTGATACATTTGCTCTAATCAAAGTTGCAAAAGAACCATCCGGGACTTTCAGCTTATCTATTTTTGAAGGAGAGTTAATTGAGTCACCACTTTCAATATAGTCCGCCAAAGTTAATCCTAGTGCTTCCTCAGCCATCTCAATTCCATAAGAAATATTATCAGTATTGATTCCAGTAAAAGCACCTTGAATGTCAGGAAATTCGATTAAATAACCGCCATTAGTTTCTGGTGTAAAAATTGCAGGATAAACTAAATAAAGCTTAGTTTTTTTACTCATAAAGCATTCTCCTTTGAAAAACGCAAAGTGATTAAATTATCAACTTTGCGTAAAATTTCAGGGCTTTTTAAGCCCTGCTTCCTTAAGAATTTTACGCTCAAGGCCATTACCAAGATCTTGATTGCCATGAATAGGTACCGTTATTCTTACACCATCTTTATATAAATGATGATGTGAGCCAGCAACTCGACGTTCAATCCAGCCATTTTCGAGTAATAGCTTGAGCATCTCCTTTCCTGTAAGTGGCATGTATACTTACCTCCTTACGTTTTTAATTGTAACACGTATTACACGTGTAAACAACAAATAAATTAGTTAGCGTCTTTTAGTCACTAGCCACTTCATTAATCCTAGAATACTAAAAAGCAGTTAGAGGGATGTTTACGTGCATCCATTGAATAGAGCCATCATTCAACCTAAGAGAAGTTGTCAAGAACTTTATAACTTAGCACAATACTTACCTAAGAAAAATTTTTCAAACCAGCTTTAGTCAAACGAAATATCATTAGAGCTTTACCGCAATTTAATTAATCGTTGGCGTCCTGGAACATACACCTTACCTGTTATCAGTCATTTACCATTTGAATTTATCTAACAGCAGGCTTAATTTGTTTTTAAAAACTATTAGGTAGTCGAAACAAAAAGAGAGCTTAAAGCTCTCTTTTTTACGTATTTAGACTTGCTGATATTAAGACGGTATGAATTCTATCCTATCCTTACCTTTTGCTTAGTTGCTTGGGCAATTTTACTCAATAACTTTGTGGAAGTATTCATTGAACCACTCTTTATCCGTACAATTGTTGATTGTGGCTTATCTATTAGTTTTGCAAATTCTCTTTGGCTTAAGCCAAGATTACTTCGTAAATTCCTTACCTGAACAGCAATTTCAAAATTTATATTATTTTGACTAACTTCTTTGGCAAATTCAGGATCACGCATACTACGTTCACGTGCATATTCATAAATTTTTACCTCTTTTCAAATTCAATCTTCTTTTCTTTGCCTTACTTATTTCTTTGATTGGTGTTTTTTGTCTTTTTTATTAAAACCATGTGTCATAACATAATGCCCATTTTTAAGTCGTAATTGTTTTAAGAACCTCTACGATAAAGAATATGAACTAACAAAGTTTGCTACCTTTAATAATTAAAATGGTATTATACTTCCTTTATAGCATCTTTATTATCATTTATAATAGACATATAAAGATTTGGAGATGAAACTACTTGGATGCAAAACAATATTCAAAATTAATTGATAAGGAATTACAAAATTTACCAATTTATGTGTTTTATTATTCACAACAACCTAATCTTTCTTTGACTACTGTTTACCAATATTTAACTGAATACAGACGATTCTTTGATTGGCTTAGAATTACACCTGCTGATGTAGAAAATCCAAGTAAGGGGTACATTAGTAATGCAAAGAACAATAAGGATATTCAATTATCTACTTTAGAGCATCTTCAATCTGCTCAAATTCAAATGTTCTTAAAAGAATTAAGTGTAAAGCAAAATAAACAATCTACAAGAGACAGCAAAAAAACAATTAATAGAACAATCAATGCACTTAGATCATTATTTCATTACCTTACTGTTACTGCGGATTTAAAAAATGGAGAGCCTTACTTTTATCGAAATGTAATGCTTAAAATCCCTTTGGTAAAAGGATCACGTGAATCTATTTCTTATCGTAATGCTAAATTTTCTCCTATGCTTTACACTGGAAGCAAAAAACATGAGTGGTTAAGCTATATCAAAAACGATTATGAAAAAGAATTAAGCAATAGAAAGCGTTCTTCTTTTTTATTTAACAAAGAAAGAGATGTAGCCGTTATAGCTTTATTGTTAGGATCAGGTATTAGAGTATCAGAGCTTGTGCATTTAAATTTAAAAGATTTAAACGTGACTCAGCGAAGCATAATCGTTATACGAAAAGGAAATAAAAAAGATGCACCATTAATTGCTGATTGGGCAATGCCCTATATTAAAGATTATTTAACTATAAGAAAGCAGCGCTATAACCCTGAAAAAAAAGAACAAGCATTATTCTTAACTAAATATGCCGGCAAAGCCAAGCGTATTGCAACGAATACAGTAGAATGCTTTGTTAGCAAATATTCTACTGCCTTTCCTGATGGAAATAGAACAACACCCCATAAATTGCGTCACTCATTAGGCACTGAACTTTACGATGAAAGTAAAGATGTTATGACTGTAGCAACTCAACTAGGACATACAGGTATCTCTGCTACAGATCAATATATTCAACAGACTGAAGTAGAAAAGCAAAGAATTCAACTAGACAAAATAAAATAATAAAAAATGTTCAATAGGAATTATCTCCTATTGAACATTTTTACTTTTAAAGCAAATCTTTTAAAAATACATTAGCTTATTATAGTAACCTAAAAATAAGGTTTTTCTACTTCTATACAATGCGTTTTCTACCCAATTTATCTGCTGCTGTAATAGTAATATTTAACTGGTGAATTATTTTGTTGTTGCTGTATATTTGATCTTTGATTGTTTTGCTGAACATTTTGGGTATTGTTCTGATTATTGTTTTGCTGATTAGTCCTTTGATTGAAAGTATAGTCTGGTGTTCTCTGATACTTTCTTATGACGTATCTTGGAATACGATTAAGTCTTTTACGACTTACAGATGATATTGCAGGTGCATGTCCCTCTTGAAATAATTCATTTCCAGTATTATATCTTCGTACTAAAACTGTGCTTGGCTTTACCCAATCAATATTTGCCTTATCTTCCATTAAATAAGACATCATTGCTTTATAATACAACGCTGCTGAATCTTCACCACTACCGGAAATTTTACCATTATTCAAATTATCATAGCCTGTCCATACTGACATGACATAGCTACGAGTGTAACCAACAAACCATGAATCTTTTGGTGTTCCCTTATACGAGGGATGCTTTTTAAGTTCTCCATCAGAGTATTTTACTGTACCAGTCTTACCTGCTTGGATTAAATCACCAATTATAGCTTTAGTACCTGATCCATGTGTAATTACACCTTTTAGCATATCAGTAATCATATAAGCCGTTGATTTGTCCATTACATGAATCCCAGGTCCATCATAATTTTTAACATCTCCTGTGGCAGTTTCAATTTTAGAAACAAATTGTGGCTTATGATATAGGCCATTGTCTGCAAATGCACTATAAGCCCCTGCCATTTGCAAAGAAGAAGCATTTGCACCAATAGCAACTGATAATCCTTGTGCTGGATCTGCATTTACTCCCATTTTTTTAGCGAATTTAGAAGCTTTTAGCAAACCAACGCTCTCTAGAGTTCTAACGGCTGGGACATTACGTGATTGCTCAAGTGCATAACGCATAGTCATATTTCCATAATATCTATTATCCCAATCGTAAAGTTGGATATGAGTACCTTCATAAACATAAGGACTATCTGAAAGCACTCGTGCTGTTGACCAATGTTTGTACTGTATTGCTGGTGCATAATCTAAAACCGGCTTTATGGAAGAACCAGTGGATCTTACTGTTTGTACCGCACGATCTAATCCTAATTGAACATTTGGCAAATGACGGCCACCAATTATTGCTACAACATGTCCGTTATTCGGGTCAACTACAGTGGCTCCAATTTGCATTTTATCGTTAGTAAATGGAATTTTATTATCATTTGCCAACGAATAAAGCTTATCTTGGGCTTTTTGGTCAATATTTACAGTGATTTTCAAATTATCATTATATGGATCATAGCCTTTGGCTCTGACTTCATCTACTACTTCTTTGATATAAGGGTCATCTACTTTTCTAAGCTTAGATTGAGTATCATGTTCATAAATCAAGCCTGACTGAATATTTTCAGTTGAAGCCCGATCATACTGTAATTGAGTTATCTTTCCATTTTTCAGCATTGCTTGTAAAACTAGATTTCTTCTATATCTTGCTCTTGCAGGGCTTACATATGGATCATAGAAAGTAGGTGAATTAGGCATCCCCGCAAGCAAAGCTGTTTGAGCCAAGTCTAATTTATCAGGCGTTTTTCCATAATAGTATCTACTTGCCGTCCCAATTCCATAAAGAGAATAATTCATATAGACCTTGTTCACATAGTATTCAAGTATTTGCTCTCTGGAATATTCTCGGCTAACGTGCATTGCTATCCATGCTTCTTGTGCCTTACGTTTTAAAGTTCTATCTGAAGCATTTGTACTAAAAACAGACAATTTAATTAGCTGTTGAGTAATTGAAGAACCACCTGCAGAAATGTCATGTCCTCTAATGTTTGCTACAGTTGATCCTACAATTCTAATGGGATCAAGCCCTAAAGGCTCATTCCAAAATCTTTTATCTTCAATTGAAACAATTGCATTTTTTAAGGTAGATGGAATTTCGTCATATTTTAAATAATATCTTTTTGCTTGTCCTAAAGTTAATAAGACTTTCCCATCTGTCGTATATAAAGTGGAGGATCCTCCACTGGCAAGTTGGGCTTGAGTAACGTTTGGAGCCTTACTCGCATAATAGGCAAATAGTCCAACACCTGATAAAACTAACAAACATGCTAAAATTGAACACCATTTAAAAAATTTCCAAAAGAAATTTAAGACCGGATGATGCACAGTATTATCACTGCGAGTTTCATAATCATCTTCATCTGAATCATCAGATTCTTCTTCCGGGTCAAAAATACCAGGGGCATCTTCTTCATCCTGTTCTTGCTGAAATTTATCTTCTTGCTCTTGTGGAGGGTTATATTTAGAGCCACTTGGCAAAATTGAATTTAATTCATCATAAAAATTATCATGTTCTTGATTAAATTCGTTGGGCGTTTTTTTATCATCAAAATCTTTATTTTCTGATTTCATAGTGGCCAACCTTTCATATCATATCTTTAATTCGATTTTACAGGGATTCTCAATTATAAATACAAACACTCATTTTTCTTAAAAAATAAACTTTTAAGAGTCAATTAGGACTACTTTTGTGTAATAAATTTGTAATAAATCGCCTTGTATTAAGTATTTAACCACTTTCCTTACTTTCAGCTTAAGATTAAATCGTAGTCAATTGTGAGACTGATTTATTTACAATCAGTTATTTAAGAAAGGAACTTTAATTAGAAGATGAAATTAACATTACGACAAGCTATTTTATTTTTAGTAGGTGGAACTGCCGGTGCTTTAGGAATGCAAAATGCAAGCTCGACTGCACACGCTGATATAGTTACAGTTAAGTTTGGTGACACCACTTGGGGCCTTTCTAGAAAGTATGGCACTACTGTTAAGAAGATTGTTAAAGACAATCATCTTAAAAACGGCGGTAAAGATATTTACGTTGACCAAAAGTTAAATATTAAGAATAACAAGAAAGTTAAGACTGCTTATGCAGACACCAAAACTACTTCAACATCTGCTCAGAGTGCTGTATCTCAAGCTCCAGCAGCTTCATCAATTCAATCAAGTCAACAACAAAGCTACAACTATGGTGGCTCACAAACTCCTGCATACAGTTCAAGAGCAAATAATGGTTCAACTAATTATAATTCACCTGTTTCTGGTGGTGAACAAGCTGCTAAGAATTGGATTGCTGCAAGAGAATCTGGTGGTAATTATAATGCTGTAAATGCTTCATCAGGTGCTTATGGTAAGTTCCAATTACTGCCTGGGTACCTTCACGGTGATTATTCTCCAGCCAACCAAGAACGAACTGCAGATAAGTATGTTTCTAGCAGATATGGTTCATGGACTACTGCTAAGGCTTTTTGGGAAGCAAACGGCTGGTATTAACAGTATTAAGTGGTGACGCACTGAATTTTATTCAGTGCGTCATTTTTGAATTGAATAAATTTGGTAACAATGTATTTTAAATTTTTATATATAAGTTTCGAACAAAAAAGCCTTGATCCTATATGGATCAAGGCTTTTTTACTTAAAATACTAATTTGACCATCTTTCATATTTCCCTACATTTATTAATTTCCTCGTTGTCAGCTAACTTAGCTATTTCCTTGTATTGCAAAGGGTTATCAACTAATTTTGAATTATCTAACTTAAATATTTTTTCTTCTAAGACTACTACGTCCTCCTCAAAATGATAATCTAAACTATCTAATAGTTCTTTATCTTCTTGCACGATAGCGGTCAAATAACTACTTATTAATACTGCATCAACATCAATAAGAGAATAAGTTTGAAGAGCATTCAAATAATCTTTTTTACTTTTATAGCACTTTTTTATTCCTTCAGAATACAATTCAATGCAATCATGTTGAGATGAAAAAATTCTTTCTAACGTTCCATCATCGGGATCAACACCATAAATCATTGCTGCTTTCAGATGAGTGGCTCCGAACTTTTTACTCATGTAATCGTAACTTAATGGACATGCTGTTTTGTAATTGCCTAGGACATAATTTAAACGTGAAAGTTTTGTAAAACCGTATTTTTTCCATGAATTGCAATCTTTTAGGCAAGCATTAATAGCTCGATTTTCATTTTCAGATAAATCTGTTGAAAGTTGCTTCAACATTTCCTTATTAAAATATGCTTTCCATTTAATCATTTTTTATTTTCTCCTAAAAATTAAAACAAGACAATTTGTGTTGTCTTATCTATCTTTTGACTATTGTGTATGAACATGCATCTATACGTAAATCTAATGGAATATCCTTTGGATCTTTAACTTTAATAGTATTAGCTGCCATAATCATTAATTGTTAATCTCCTGCTTACGCATTTATTAAATATATACAAGATGGATTGTTAATACTTATCAAGCAGACGCGCCAGTCGATATTACTGGATTACATCTAATCAAAATTTACTTAATCTTCGTCTTTAAATTCATCCCTGAAGTAGTCTGGGTCTTCATATACTTGGTCTTGATATTCAGCCGCGATTTGGTCTATTGTTTTTTCTAAGCTTTCATAATAATCAATGCCATCTCCGTCTGTTTGCCAAAACGTCCAAACCTTTTCACCTTTTTTTAAAATAAGTACTCCCTGTTGTTTATAAAAGTCATTACTATCCACGTCAACATATATTCTATAAACATTATCATCAATCTCATCAAATACTAGTGTAGTGGCTTCATTTAAATTCAGTTCTTTTTTCATTTTATAATTCCTTAATTTACAATAATATTTTTATTTCTCTAAAACCTAAAGTAATTCGTTTTCTTTCATTGACAGGTAACGTCCATTACCAATAATAAAATGATCTAAGAGTCCTACTCCCAAAACATTACCAGCTTTACTTAATCTTTTAGTTATATTAAAATCAGCATCCGAAGGATATAATTGGCCAGATGGATGATTGTGACAACAAATAATATTAGCCGCATTATTTGCTAAAGCCACGTTAAACACATCTCTTGGTTCCACAATTGCCTTATCTAGAGTCCCTATTGAAACTATATCTTCAGAAATAATGCGGTTACTATTATCATAAGAAAGAAGAATAAATTCTTCTTTTTTTAATTCGCTATATTTAGCCGAAATATAATTACCCACGTCTGTAGGCGAAACTAACTTAGGCCTGTCTAAAACTTGGTGAGCAAGTTCATCTCTTAGAAACTCAACATAGGCTTTCTTAGATGTTGAACTATCAAAAGTTTTATTTTTCTTTAGTGATGTAAAAAGTTGCTCAACTGTCTGAACACCCTTTGCTTTTAATTCAGAATTTAAAATATCCAATAATTCATTTTTGCACATGTACCCTACTTCTTTTAATTGAATAGTTTTCTTTGTCATTTTTAATTTCCTCTATATCAAAAAACACCATTAAATATATTTATTTTACTTGGTATTACTTATAAAGTGCTTAAGCCTTTTTTTGAACTTATACCAGTAAATTATCAGTAAAATCTGATTCTATTTTTACTGGTAAAACTTTATAATTCGCAATTTTATGAGCGCAATTATTATTTTTCCTTACAGCTTTTTACTTATTTAATTTGTTCTTTAGAACCGGAATTTAAAATATCATCAATTGATTTGTAATTATTTTCTCTCCAATTTTCTCTATAATGCTTTTCTTCATTTTGACCATTTTTACTCTCATCAGAAGTAGAAATACCCTCAATTAAATTTGAAGAAGCAGTTTTACTTTCATTAAAAACTGGAACGATTGAGTCATTAGATAATGGTCTCTCAGATGAATTATCTTCTGGCTTATTAAACGCCATTTGAGGTGTAGTTAATTCTCCAGTAGAAGTATTAACCAACAAATCATCAGCGGTTACTTCTTTATCTTCTGAATCATTTTCAGAATTAGAAACACCTTTTTTATTTGATACGTCAAAGCCTTTAGTAATATTACTACGCTCAGACTGCAAATAAGTATCCATTGCAGTTTTACGTCTAATACCATAAGGAATTTCGCTTATGTAAAAGCTATTATCTTGGCTTGATTCTTTTTGTTCTTCTTGAAATTGCTCAAAAGTTTTTGGTGATTCATTAGTTTTTTCATCAGCATCTTCCTGTTCTTGGTGATGATACCAAATTACTCCGATAATAATTAAAATAATCAATAATCCCATTTTTATTCTCCTATTCTTTAAAATACTTTTTTACCTTTTTGCTTAAAATTAATCTGAAACTTTCAACTTCCAGATGTGGCGCAAAGATAGTAATTTTTCCATATGCAATAACCTCCTAAAAAGAAAACAAAAAAGTCATTTGATTAATTGATAATCAAATGACTCTCTTTTTCTATTTAATTTAAACAATATAAATTATCTGAATGAGATAATTAATTAAACAATAATAAGAACCTCTACAGTGAGATTCAATAACCAACTAAATCAGTAAACAATCTACTGATTTAAAAATCAAAATGAATAATAAGTAAATTCATTCACTAATAGTTTAGCATTTAATTGTCACTCGGTAAAATACTTAGCTACGTTTTATAAACCACATTTTAACAGAAGGCTCTCTTCTTTTTTAACTTTCTCCATAAATACTTTACGCTAACTACTTCTACTAAGAAAACTGTGATAACAGTCAGCAATTAATAATTTAAAAAAATATACTTTTTAGAGTTGTATGCTTTATCCTGTTGATGGATACCTTGTGGTATTCTTTAACAGGATATTTTTTATACAAAAATATAGCCATGGTTACGCCTCATTTTTCCTAATACGCAAGTTATTATTGACCACTTCCCTATTGTACAGATGCTCAACCGCTCCTCTAATCAATTGCGCGTACAAACTATGCGGCAATTCAAGCATACTGACCGCTGCTACATCTTTTGCTTAAATATTATTGAAAATCATATCTCAAGTCATATGATAAATTAAAGGTTAAACAAGTTAAATATTATCAACACTTAAAAGACCGCTTAATTCAAGGACAAATCGTTGAAAAAGGATTATCAATTAATTCTAATTTAAGATCTACTTATAACCTAATGCAAGATTTTATGTACGCACTATCTAAATAATTCTAAGCAAATGGCTAAACTACTTAACTATTCAGACGACTTAGGTAGGCAGATGCAAACTACCCTTAGAACGTTTAAACGTAATCGCCAAGCGGTACTTAATGCGGCTACTTCTAAATATTCCAATGGTTGTGTAAAAGGAACTAATCGTAGAATTAAACAAATTGCGCGTACAGCCTACGGTTCTCGTAATTTTAGTAATCTGACTACCAGGATTATGTTAAAAGCAAAAAATGTTGTTCTAAAAGAAAACACTTTAAGCATAACTGCTTAAAGTGCATCTAATTCATTATTTATCTTCATCAACAAGATTTGACAAAGAGCCAAAAATTATAGTTCTTAAAATAAAAAGTATTGCTTAACCTAATGACATTGCTTAATTTCTGAATTCATATCAGATCATTTTTATTTTATCAATATCTACGATAGCGTTCATGCCTGGCAGCAAGTAAATCAATTAAAGTTATTTGGTCAAAATAACTTAATTGTTGTGCAATTAACTTTTTCAATTCATATGCATCATTTAAAAGTACACTTTCTGGCAATACTCGCTCAACAATACCTTGTTTTTGCAACCAAGTTGGCTCGATATGCATCATTTTTGCTGCTTCATCTGAAAGCTTGCTATCCCTCCACATAATAGAAGCAAAACCCTCAGGTGACACCACAGTATACATACTATGCTCTAGCATCCAAACTTGATCGCTACAGGCAAGTGCTAATGCACCACCTGAACCTCCTTCGCCAATAATTACTGTTAACAAAGGTATTTTCAATTGCAGCATTTCACTAATGCTTTTAGCTAAAATTTGTCCTTGACCGCTTGCTTCAGCATCCGCACCTGGATATGCACCTGGAGTGTTAATCAACGTTAAAACCGGTATCTGCAAAGATTCAGCTATTTGCATTACACGAAGCGCCTTACGGTATCCTTAAAGCAAAAAAGCAAAGCACTGATAAGCAATAGTTTGCGTATTTAAAATATACTTACCTTTGTTGTCTTTTCTGGGTTTATCAATATTGTCTAGCTGTCCAATTATTTAATATAGCCCAAATCTATTAATTATGCATACTCTCAAATATTTACTTATCAGTTATTGTGTCCTGACACATGAACTTGTTGGTTATTAATTTTTGATCTAAAATAAAAAGTTAGCTTGACAATCACTTATTTCATATAACTGACTTCCTTGTTAATGCACTTTTTCAACACATGGACCCTAAGTGTCCAATACTTTTCAAACAGATTTAAGCAAGGAAATAACGAAGCTGCCAATTTTTATAACGACGTTAATTACTATTAGGATAAAGCGTAAAAAATGCTTACAACTCAAACCCACTTTAGCACAAAACAAAAGTGGTAAAGGCAAAATTGAGCTAGCCTCATCTCCATCACTAACGTTAGAATGTTTATATATAAAAAATCATAATGAGACTAGTGTGCAAGAGAACCGTTTAACTGGTAAAGACCACACTGCTATCAAAACCTAATCAATAACCTAAGTGTGAAACTTGTGTTAACTATCATCAAAAAAATTTATACTTAATTCTTGACATACTTCATATTTTTACTTTTGATTTTCACTGTACTTAACAATTTAATCTTAAAGTTTTATTTTCAAGTACATAGTGTGTAAAATGTGCATGTTTAAATTCAATATCGTCATAATAATGAGCAACCTCAATCACTGTACAATCTAAATTTTGAATAATTTTATTTATTTTGTCCGACATTTTTGGATCTAAACTAGAAGTTGCTTCATCAATTAAAATAATTTTTTTATTAAAAAGAAGAGCTCTAGCAATTTCGATTCGCTGCCGTTGTCCACCAGATAAGTTTTTCCCACTTTCACCATAATATCTATTTAAAGCATCGTTACCTAGTTCATTAATCAATCCTACTTTTTCAAGAACAAATAAACAATCTTTAGTTGAGAAATCCTCGCCTAAAGTTAGATTAAAACGCAAAGTATCATTAAATAAGTTGGGATTTTGTCTTATATAAGCAATCCTACCAGATTCGAGAATATTGTTTATTTTACTATTCTTTTCCCTCAAATAAATTTTTCCGCTACTTGGTTTAATAGAACCCTGAATCAAATTAAGTATTGTCGATTTACCAACACCAGAAGCTCCTGTAATCAAAATTTTTTCTCCAAAAGTAATATTTAAATTCAAATTATTGATAATCTGTTTACCATTTGAGTACGTAAAATAAACATTTTCAAAACAAATTTTTGGCTTAATATCTTTCGATATTTTTTTAGGAGCTTTAAATTCAATCATATGTTCACTATAAGATTTTCGAATTTCTTGAGTAGTTTTTATCTTACTAAGATACTCTGAAACTGTTCCTAATGGACCTACGACTCTGTCACTAGCCATAAAAATACCAATCAAAGCTGCAGAAGATATCTTTCTTTGAATAACTAAAAGCAAGCCAATACCAATAGGTAAAATATAACTAACAACTGAAAGAATTGAAGCGACAAAAAAAGTAACAGCTTGCCAGTTATTCATAAGTAAATAAGAATTTTCGGATTCATTTAAATACTTATCTGTATCATTGTACATATACTTTTCAGCTAAATAAGTTTTGATAGTATTGGCTCCATTAAATAAATCAGTTACCTTACTTAAAAATCTACTACTATCTTCCTGCCACTTTGAAGAAGTGGCAGTTAATTTTTTACCAAAAATCTTTGGAGTTATCATAGGTAATAAAGAAAATAAAATAAACAAAATTCCAATAGGTATGCTTAAACTTAAAATATAAATTCCAGAGATTAATGCCATTAACAAAGACGCAAATACTTCAAACATCAGACTAAAGTAATCTGTTTCAACCAATTTAAAATCATTAAATATTTTTGAGACATTATCCGCAGTATCACTACTAAAAGTTGAAGTATTAATTTGCCCATAAATAAAATTACTTTTGAGCTTTACATTAAGCTTTTTTATTGCTAAATTTATTAACATTTTTCTTAAAGTCATTGAAAAATACACAATAGCCATTGCTGAAAAGCTTTTGACAGCATAAAACATTACTTCTAAAAATGTTGAGTTATGATTAAAATTTGCTATAGAAGAAAGTACCTGTGCCAAAACTACTCCATCAAATGATGAAATAATTGTTGTTATTATTATTGAAAATACGAGCCAATTAGGTAACCATCTAATTATGTTTTTTATTTTCATTTTTATCACCGTTGTATATTAAATTAATATATAATACTTAATTGATTGATATTCTATTTTTGGAAAACAAATACCAATACCACCACTTTTCAGGAGTCTTAACTATTATACTGTTTATCAGTCTGTGAATATTATTATTAATCTGTCCTACTGTCATATCTTTTATATTTATCTTGGAATAAAATCTTAATTCATAATGAGGAAAATCATCTATTCTTGTAAAAGTAACTGGTTGTATATTTGAATTATTTCGTTTAGCTAAGGCTGCTAATCCGTACGCTACGGGAAAGAAATTATCTAAATACTTAGTACGATACTTGGGTTTAGGACCTAATGTATATTCTGGAAATTCAAGTATATTTTTTGAATTTTTTAATAAATTATCCAACTTAAAAAGAGCATTAACTGGGTTAGATGTGTCTAAAACTTCTGTTATGTACTTTTTTAAGCTCGATAACATTACATCTAAAATGGACCGCATATGCTCCCCTTCATCACCATTAGCTAATGGAACATTTTGAATTCTTAAACTCGCCAATATTATTGGTATAGAATAAAAATCTCCCCAATGTGGACTAAAAATTATCGTATTTCCTCTCTTAATATCATTTAATTTTTCTTCATTTATAATAATTAAATTATTTTTTAGAAAACACTTTGTCTGAGAAAATAAATAAACAAATATAGCATCAGTTTCTTGAAACAAAATATAGTTAGCCCATTTTTTGCTCAGTGACTCTTGGTTTTTTAAATTAGTAAACTTCATGGCTTTACTTGCAATTGTCACAAGGTCTTGAATATTTTCTTTTTTTTCGTTTATTTCAATTTGTCTAATTAAAGAAATTTCTTTCCAAATCAAATCAAGTTGATTACTTTTTTTTAATACTTGGAAAAGACGTTGATCATCTAGATCACTCAAATACATAGAAAAATCATAAATCATTCTGTTGACTCTTTTCTTATCATAGTCTTTCTTATTTGATACAAGTTCATATCAAACTCAATTGTCTGAATTAAATCAATCATCATTAATGAGTCAAAATCCATATCAACAATTAACTTATCACTCTTTTTTATTGTTTCTTTATTTTCTCCAGATATCTCAGAAATTATATTGAGCAACTTACTGAATTCTTTTTCCATAGTTAAATCCCTTCTAAATAAATTTTATTTAACACAATGATTATAACATTTTTATTATTTATATTAATAACAGTTAATGTTAATTGTTAGCGTCAACTTTTTGTGTGTAATAAACTTTTAGCCCTTACCTGCTGCTAGTTGCAGGTTTCACTTTTTAAATTATTTGCTCAGATAGTTCTAATATTTTACCGCCATTAATAATTCTTTGATGCCAGTAATGTGTCTTAACTGCTTCGTCAAAGTTTGCTTGAAAATGCTCATAATACTACATTTTTTACCTTAAAGTGCTGATCTTCACGCTTAATTTGCTACTCTTTAATAATTTTTATTTACTTTTCAAGCAAATACTTAGTTATATTACCACTTATATGACCTTCACCGCTGATAAGTAGTAGTCTGCGTATTTAAAATAGCTTGCCAGTTGCCTAAGATATAAGTTTTGACCTTCTTTAACATCTCGATTTGGGTAATGTTAAAGCTCGATCACTATAACGCGTTTTAAAATATAATTCTACTTTGTCGCGTTGACTGTTTAAAGCCCCAAGTGATATAAACAATAAGTGGCGGCTATTTTAGTATTAACAGCAGCCTTACGACAATATTTCAATAAGTGAAAGCAATTTAAAACAAGCTTACAATTAGGTAATATTTAACCCTTTCTCTAATCCAAGGTGCATCATCACTAGAAAGATAAAATTGCTTTGCTTGTGGCACAGTACTTGATCTGGTTGGTTAGGCAGCCGTCGAGCTTTGAGGTGCACAATATTGGCGTAGCTGCTACATAAATAAATCATCAAATAATGCAATAAGCCTTTTTGCTTGTCTTCTTTCCCTTCTTTCGTCATCTTAGTAACTATCCTTATTTTAAAATTGAATTGTTTTTATTGTCCTATGCTATTAATTTAAGAAATAAGCTGTTTTCTGCTATTCAAAGTATCGAAAATTATGATGATGACTTATCACCTAATGATTAATCATAAACGTGTCCAACGCTTAATGCGTGAGAACAATTTAGGAGCTAATAAATATAATCTGAGAGCCGATAAATATGATTCTTCAAAGGGTCCACAAAATAAGAAAGCTAAGAATCGGTTCCATCAAAAGTTTAAGACTGATAGACCATATCAAAAGGTCGTAACTGATATTAGTGAATTTAGATATGGTAACATGACTATCCGTGATCGTGTATATTTATCGCCATTTAAGGACTTATTCAATGGTGAAATTATTAGTTATACGATCACCGATCGTCCATTAACAAGATATGTTCTAGAAGGATTAGAGGGAGTGTTTACTGCAAGACAAAAGCTATTAAATTATCGAATGATAATCCATAGTGATCAAGGAATTCAATATTAATCTAATCCATATCGACATGCTTTACGAAAACATAAAGTATTTCAAAGCATGTCACGAAGAGCTACATATCATGATAATGCAGCTATGGAAAGTTTCTTTCACATTATGAAAGTTGAAATGAATTATTTTACACATCACTTTGATACTAAGAAACAATTGGTTAAGGCAATGAAAGAATGGCTAAGTTATTACAATGAAGATAGAATTCGGCACAAACTAAAAGGCTTAACTCCGATTCAATATCGGAATCAAGCCTTAAGTAAAATGATATAAAACTAACGTCCAGTTTTAGGGGTTAGCTTCAGAATCTGCTGTTTTTATTATTTGATATTTTGAAAGCGATCAATGTCCCTAGATTGAATAACTGCAACAGTTCCTTTTTTAAATGATAATTCAAATTGATCTTTATTAGGTAAAAATTCATTCGAACTAAACGAGACAGGATTATTCCCGCTAAAATCTGTTAAATTATATTTAGCTCCCGTAATTTTTAAATTTTGAACAGCTGTTAATGGTATTACTCCAAAATATTTATAAGTTGGTAATTTTTCTATCAAATGTTGTCCGTTATTGTAGAATCTGATTGAATTTTGTTGGTCAATAAGTTCGATGCTTTCAGCAAACTGGTTGAATCCAGGTTTAAGAACCATAAATAAATTAGATAGAAAATGATCTAATCGCCCTCCAGTTGCTCCAAAAAGGCTTAAATGAGAAGCATGATAATCTATAAAAGCACATCTAATAACCATCTCAGCATCTGTCAAGTCTTTTTCTGGAAGCGAATACCTGATATCAGTAACATTTTTTTCAATTGCAGCTAATTCATTTTTTTGCAATGAATCAAAATCTCCTTCAGCTAAATCGGCCTTTATACCCATTTCTTCTAAAAGATAAGTCCCACGATCAACTCCGATTATTAAATCGCCGTTTTTTTGGGCTGCTAAAAGCTGTTTTCTAAGATCATTGGGCCATAACTGTTTAGGAGCGCCTAGCAACGCCCATGCTTTCATTGTAATATACCTTTCAGTTCAGCAATTTGTTGTTCAACACTATTTTGACAAAAGAGGTATGATCCAGCTACAAAAATTTCTGCTCCTGCATCTTTAGCTTTTTTTGCAGTTTGTCCGTTAATTCCTCCATCAACTTCAATTGGAACTTTTCCATTTACTAAATTTGATGCTTCTTTAATTCTAGAAAGAGAATCTGGAATAAATTTTTGTCCACCAAAACCAGGAAAAACAGTCATTAGTAAAATTTGATCTATTTTAGAAATTAATTTGGAAAGTACAGATACGGGAGTATCTGGGTTAAGAACAACACCAGCTTTAACTTGATTTTCATTTAAATAATCTAACCAGTAATTTAGTTTTTCTTCAGTCATTGCTTCATAATGAAGCAACATTATTTGAGCACCGGCCTTAGTAAAAGCCGGTACCAAATCATCAGGATTATTACTCATCAAGTGAATTTCAGCCTCAACAGATGGAAAAGCTTTTTTGAAATCTGAAACAAGTTGTGGTCCAAAAGATAAATTAGGTACAAAATGCCCATCCATGATATCAATGTGAAATCTGTTAATGCCTGCATTCACAGCTATTTGAATGTCTTTTTCTAAATTTAAGTTATTAATATTTAATATTGATGGTGCTATCACTGTATTCTCCTTACTTCAAATATTCTGGTAATTTGCCATTTTCTATTTCTTTGCGCAATAACAAGTAATCATCATAGCGGCTTTTTTTAATTTTGCCTGTTTCAACTAGTTCTTTTACTCTGCACTTGGGTTCATTAAGATGTTGGCAACCACGAAATTTACAGAATTTACTTGCTCTTCTAAACTCAATAAAATAATTGCATAATTCATTTATTTTAATTGGAGTTAAATCAATTGCTGAAAAACCTGGTGTATCCGCAAGGTAGCC
This sequence comes from Lactobacillus sp. wkB10, assembly GCF_000760615.1. Lineage (NCBI taxonomy): Bacteria > Bacillati > Bacillota > Bacilli > Lactobacillales > Lactobacillaceae > Lactobacillus > Lactobacillus sp. wkB10. Next base: position 21,667 of record NZ_JRJB01000013.1, read on the forward strand.
CTTACCTAAGGGAAAAAGGTTTACCGTTCTTGTTGTGTGCTTGCCACGATTTAAGGAATTTGAAATAATCCCAGTTTTTTGGTGCAGACCATTTTTAAGCGAGTTGATTAAAGTTGATTTGCCCGCACCAGATTGGCCTGCTAAAGTCCATATTTGTTCGGAACCAATGTCATTAGGTAAATTATCGGCAACTTCTTTTTTACTATAATAGACCTTATAGCCTACTTCTTGATAATAATTCAAATTTTCTTGAATTTTATCTAGATCCGATATACCAACTAAATCACTTTTCGATAAAAAAATACTTACAGCAATGTTTTTCCAAGAAAAATAAGTCAGAAAGCGATCTAACAGTTGTAATGAAAAATCTGGTTGTACAGCAGACATTACGAGTAAAATTTGAGTCACATTGGCTACAGCAGGACGACCAATCAGGTTTTGGCGAGGCAACACCGCAACCAAATAACTTGTGCCCTTATCATCAATTCGAATCTTAACGTGATCCCCAACAGTAGGCTTTAAATTATTTTTACGAAAAACCCCTCTGGCACGGGTTCTTATTGTATCAGTGCTCGTCTGAACGTCATAAAAGCCGGCAATCAGACCAGTAACAATTCCCTGATCTTCTTTAATCATTTTTGACCTTCTCATTCAAAATTGTCTGCCCGTCACGCACTACTTTCAGCTGACCAGGACCATCCTTAAGTTCAAATGGTATTGAAAAATTCATATCTTTTTTAATGTAAAGATCCCGATAAATATTATCAATTGAATGATTATCATCTGAAACATAAATTTGAACATGATTCCCCCGCTTGTCATCTGAATCATCTTCATCATTATCTTCATAACTAACTGTGAAATTTTTTATGGCTGTTAGATCACGCTCTTTTTTTGCACCTTCAGAAACATTAACTGAAATTGTACTTCCCCTTGGTACTTTGGTACCAGCTGCCGGACTCATTGAAATAATCATACCCTTTTTAACTTTATTTGAATACGCAGAACTGACTTGCAAAGTTAAACCATGCTTATGTGCAAATTCTTGCGCTTCCTTCAATGAATAATTAGTTAGATCCGGTAATTTAGTCATATGATCTTTTGCGCTATGGTTCTTTCCCTTTGACACAGTTAAAGTAATGGTTGTTTGGTCTGGCTTTACCTCCACATCAGCTGCAACACTTTGAGAAATAACATGATCAGGTGGAACGTTAGAAGAAAATTGGTTTTCACGTATTATTTCAAAGCCCAATTTTTCGAGCTTATGTACTGCTATTTCATATTCGTCTCCTGTGACATCAGGTACTCTTACCATACCTGCTCCATCTGATATATAAAGATCAATGTATCTGCCTCGTTTTATTTCTACTCCTGCAGTAGGTGAAGTTTCAATTACTTTACCACGATCTATACTATCAGAACTCCGGTGTTTTATTTTGCCTACTTTCAAGCCTACCGTCTCAAGCCTATTTCTTGCGCTTCTTTCGCTCATATTTGTAACGTCTGGAATACGTACATCTTTATGATTATTGCTGTTTAAAACAAAAAACATTAATCCAATTATTAAAACCGCAGCAATTCCAACAAAAAGCCACCACCATTTATGTTTACGCAAAGCTTGTGTAAAACTGGAATGATTTACTTTGGACTTATCACCTGATTCATCATTCTGTGTTCTGCTTTCTTCATCTAATTTATTGCTATTTGGATCAGATTTGAAATTAGGTAATATAATGGTTTCGTCATCATTATTCCCATGAGTTGGCTTAAAAACCGGTTCATTAGCCCTACCTGGCTCTAAACTACTGTCGAGATCATCTTTCATTTCTTTGGCTGAATCATATCTGTCACGTGGATCTTTAGCAGTAGCTTTTAAAACAACATTTTCTAAAGATTGGGGAATGTTTGGATCTTGTTTTCGTATCGAGGGAATTGGCTCTTGTGCGTGTTTTAAAGCAATTGAAACAGCTGAATCTCCGTTAAATGGAACATGACCAGTAATTAATTCATATAGAATTATGCCTAAAGAATAAATATCAGACTGCTTGGTGACGAGTCCTCCCCTCGTTTGCTCAGGAGACATGTAATGGACAGAACCAATCGCAGAGTTAGTTTGGGTAACAGAATTCTGATTTAAGGCCACAGCAATGCCAAAATCAGCAATTTTTATATTTCCATGCTTGTCCATTAAAATATTTTGTGGTTTTAGGTCTCTGTGAATAACATTATGTTTATGAGCCAAGGACATTGCACTTAGTATTTGGTCCATAATGCGGATAATATCTCCTAATTGCAAAGGAGAATTTGCTCTAATATAGTCTTTTAAATCCGGCCCATCGACATATTCCATTACCATGTATGGCAGTCCATGATCAGTGCCAACATCAAGAACCATTACTATATTAGGATGGCTCAGTTCGCTCGTTGCAAGTGCTTCTCTTTGAAAACGAGCCAAAGTTTGCGGTTCTTTTTGTAAATCAAGTCGCAAAATTTTAACCGCAACTTTTCGCTGTAAAATTATGTCTTCAGCAAGATAAACATTTGCCATGCCACCTTCACCCAAAGTGTCGATTATACGGTAACGATCGCCTAACAAATAGCCCTTATTTATCATTTACCGTCACCGCCTTCGTTTAGAATTAAGCAAGCAGTAATATTATCTTCACCACCTAAGCGGTTAGCTTCATCAATCAATTTTTGACACCGATTCTTTAATGATAAATCTTTTGTAGCAAGAATTTGCTGAATCTGTGGGTCACTTAATGAGTTTGTTAACCCATCAGTACAAAGCAAAATAATATCGTTATCATTTAAAGTTACTTGTTTAAACTCTGGATCAATTGTACTAGAAACCCCCAGTGATTGAGTAATAATATTTTTTTGAGGGTGATTTCTAGCCTGTTGCTTCGTAATTTGTCCTAATTTTACTAACTCATTAACAAGGGAATGATCTTCAACTAACTGGATAAATTTGCCATCAGAGTAACCATATGCTCTTGAATCCCCGAGATGTGCAATTAAAGCTTCGTTGTTAAAAATAGCAGCCAGGACAATAGTGGTACCCATACCATTTAGATCTGGAAAGCGATCTGCAGTTCTTAATATAGTTTCATTTTCATTACTTAGCTGGACGTTTAGCCACTTGCGTGCGCTGTCAGAATCGTAAAAGTCAGTAACGCCAAAATTATGACCCAAATGACTTACAGCCATAGTTGAGGCTACATCGCCTCCCTGATGTCCACCCATACCATCACAAACTATGGCCAACAATGCGTTCCTTTTATTTTTGAAAACCTGGACAGAATCCTGATTACTCTTGCGTATTCGCCCGATACTAGATGCAAATGCTGTTCTAATCAAAACTTTAACCTCGCATTTTAAACTTAGCTATAAAAAAGCCGTCACTACCATAACTATCAGGTAAAATTTTCAGCATCCCTTGTGTTGCTTTAAGTTTACCCGCTGTGAAAGGTTGTAATTCAAACTGAGTATGACTTTTTAGAAAAGCCTTAACAACGTCTTCATCTTCTTCTTGAGTAATAGTACAAGTAGAATAAACCAATTCGCCATCTCGACTTAACAACGTACTTACATGGTCTAAAATATCCAGTTGTATTTTTTGTAATTTGACTAAATCCTGTAATGTTTTAGTATAACGAATTTCTGGTTTTCTTCTAATAAGACCTAATCCAGAACACGGAGCATCCACCAAGATTTTATCAAATTGTCCTTTTTTAAATCTTTGATCAGCTTTTCTGGCATCCATCGTTTTAACGTTTATTCTTGATTCAACGTTCATTCTTTTACCATTTTGCTTAACCAAACGCAGTTTGTTTTTGTGAATATCAAGAGCAGTAACATAACCCTGTTTTAGCTTTTCAGCAATTTGAATAGTTTTTCCACCTGGTGCACTACATGCATCAAGAACTTCTTCATTACCTGTGAAAGTGAAAGCACTTACTGCCAAACTAGCAGCTTCGTCTTGAATTGTCAATTTTCCTTCTTTAAATAGGGAAGTTTTAAAGACACCACCATGTGCTAAAACCAGTTCATCATCAGCAATTTGAGATTCATTAGGAAAAAATCCTAATTTAGTTAATTCTTCTTTGATCAAATTATAATCAGTTAAACCTGAAACTCTAACAGTATTTTTTGCTGGTTTATTGATACTTGACAAGATAGAGGCTGTTCTGCTTTCACCCCAATTATTGATAAGGTACTGAACTAGCCACTGGGGAGTACTTTCTTTAACACTTAAAAAAAGTACTTTATCTTTATCATCAGGTAAAATCTGTCCCCTTCTTAAGAAAGCACGTAAAATACCATTAACAATCTTAAATCCAGCTGAATGTTTTCTACCAAATTCTTTTGCCAGATTATTAGCTTCATTTAGAACGGCTCGATCTGGAATACTGTTCATAAATAAAATTTGATAGGCGGACATTAGTAACAATGGCAAAAGGTAATCTTCTTTAAGTTCAGTCTTTAATAGACCGCGAAACTGATACTCCAAATATATCTTTTCCTGAATAGTGCCATATACAATTCTTGTTGCCAACTTTTGGTCAGCTTGTGACAGCTTCGTTCCCTGCAAATTATTGCTAAAACTAATATTTGAATAAGAGCCATCACGAAATACTCGAATCAAGGTTGCAAGTGCTACAGAACGTGCACTTTTATGAACTGACAATCTTATCACCTTTACTGAAGTTTTTACCCTGACCGTTCAAAAAACTTTTAATTGCCATTTTTTTCTTTCCAGAAGGCTGAACTTCAAGTAAATTCAAAACGGTATGATTAGCAAAACTAATTGCAAATCGTTTTTTATTATCAACGACAACTCCAGCAGGAAAGCTAGTCGTGTCGGCAGCAACTTCAGCTTGCCATATTTTAAATCTTTTACCATCAATGAGCAAATAAGCTCCTGGGTCAGGATTAAGGCCTCGAATTAAATTATTGGCTTCAGTCGCGGTCATATTTAATTTTATTTGTTCCTGCCCCTTGTTAATATTCGGTGAAAATACAACTTTATCTTCATCCTGGGAAACCTTTTTTTGCGGATTAGTAATAATTTGAGGTAAAGTTTGGAGTAACAAGTCACGACCTAAAAGAGATAGTTTTTCAAATAAGGTTCCCGCATTATCTTCTTTTTGAATATCTATTGTTTTTTGAGAGTAAATGTCACCTGCATCCATTTGCTTAACCATTTCCATAATGGTTACTCCGGTTTGTTTATCACCGTTAATAAGAGCATATTGAATAGGAGCACCGCCACGATATTTTGGTAATAGAGAACCATGAACGTTAACAGCAGCAATTTTTGCTGATTGCAGAAACTTACTTGGTAAAAACTGACCATAAGCAGCAGTAATAATTAAATCAGCATGCATTTTTATCAAATCAATCAATTCATCAGACTTTCCCAAATGCTCAGGCTGAAAAACAGGTAAATTCAATTTTTTAGCTAATAGTTTTACTGGCGTTTCAGTGACTTTTTGTTTTCGTCCAACTTTTTTATCAGGTTGTGTAACCACGGCTTTTATTTCATAATCATTCTCTGAAAGAGCCTCTAGTATTGGTACAGCAAATTTAGGCGTTCCTAAAAAAATTATTGATGTCATTAATCATTTCCCCTTTACATTATGCGCTCTGGTTCATTGTCAATATAAACAGACAAACCATATTTTTTAACCTTTTGCGCTGAGTCTTGAATTTGGTGTAATAACTTGTTTAAATTATCTTCTTTTTTATATTTTACCAGTATTTGATAATAATATTGATTTTTTAAACGAGAAATTGCACTAGGAGTTGGACCTAAAATTATTGTTGACTTGTGTAATTTTGGTTGTAACCATTTTTTGATTTTAAAAGCTTCTCTAGCAGCATTTTGTTCTTTTTTTGCCGCAACAGAAATTAACACTGTATAAAAATAAGGCGGATAATTACCGGTATGTCGAACACGCATCTCATATTGATAAAACTGTTCATAATCCTGAGTTTCAGCTAACTTAATGGCATAATGATCAGGATTAAAAGTTTGAATAATTACTTCTCCTTTCTTTTGGGCCCGTCCAGCCCGGCCTGCAACCTGTGTTAACAACTCAAACGTTCTTTCAGAGGCGTTGTAATCTGGTAACCACAGACCCGTGTCAGCATTAACAACACCTACTAAAGTCACATTGGGAAAATCCAGTCCTTTTGCAATCATTTGCGTACCAAGCAGGATATCTGCCTCATGATTGCCAAAGCTGTCTAAAATTCTTTTAAATGCTCCTTTTCTTCTTGTAGTATCAACATCCATACGCAAAATACGGCAACCAGGTATTATTTTTTCTAATTCTGTCATAACTTTTTGTGTACCAGTACCTAAAAAGCGGATTTTTGTGCTTTGACAATTAGGACATTTTTTAGGAATGGCAGTAGAAAAGCCACAATAATGACACTGCATTTTATTTGTATCTTTATGCATTGTCAAAGAGAGGTCACAATTTGGACATTTCATGACGTAACCGCAATCACGACACAACATAAAGTTAGCAAAACCTCTCCTATTTAACATTAAAATAACTTGCTCTTTTTTCGCAATTCTTTTTTTTATTGCCTCAACGAGTTGAATGGAAAGGTCAAATTGTCCACCACTAAAATGCGCTTTTTTTAAATCAATTAAATTAACTTCTGGCAAACTTTGCTGATTAGCACGATGTGGTAGTTGTAACAGCTGGTATACACCTTTTTGTGCTCTGGCTCTGCTTCCTAGTGAAGGTGTTGCACTGCCCAACACAAGTGGGCAGGAATTATAGTTGCTGCGCCAAATTGCAACATCTCTTGCGTGATAACGTGGATTATCTTCTTGTTTATAAGAACTTTCATGCTCTTCATCGATTACTATTAAACCAATATTTTTTAAAGGTGCGAAGACTGCGCTTCGTGCGCCAACAACAACGCGAACTTCGCCACGGCGTATGCGACGCCATTCGTCATACATTTCTCCTTCAGAAAGCCCACTATGTAAAACAGCTACTTGCTGGCCAAAACGATTTTTTACTTGACCTACCATTTGCGGAGTTAAGGATATTTCTGGAACCATCATTAAAGCATTTTTTCCAGCCTTTAAGGTAGTACTTATAGCATTTAGGTAAACTTCTGTCTTACCACTGCCAGTAACACCTTCTAATAAAAACGTACGTGACTTTTTTGCAATGATTGCTGGCTCTATTTCAGCTAATGCTTCCTTTTGTTCAGGGTTAAGTTTGATTTTTTTATCTGCTTTTTTCTCTTTATCATATATTGTTAGTGGATTACGATAAATTTCTGACTCCCGTTTTTTGAGCCAGCCACTTTTAACAGCATTTGTTAATGAAACAGTATTAACATGCGCATTGTTTTCAATTTCTTTTTGCATTTGGGGAAATTTATCGTAGTTTTCAATTATATACATTATGAGCTGCTTTTGTTTAACAGCATTCTTTCTCAAAGTTTCATAAATATTTATATAGCCTTTTTTAGTATCCGATAATGAATATTCGTTTTCAGTTTTGATCCGAGCTCTATTTTCAACAACATATTCAATTTTGGCAACATTTTTTCGTAATAATTTGCGAATTTTCGCAATTTGTTTATTATCCGTAATTTTATTTAAATCTAACGGTTCACCTTGAAAAATGCTCATTTTTTTAGCTGCTGAAGATTCTGGTACCAAAATTTTACGATAATTAGCACGCATGACTCTAGGAAGCATAGTTTTCAGAATAGTGATTCGATAAGAATAAACATGATCAGCCAAATTTTTTGATAATTTAATTAATTCCGAAGTCAGTGGTGGCATTTCATCAACTACCAAAAGCAAGTCTTTTAATTTACCTTGATATTGACTTTGGTTACTTAAGCCAACAACGAAACCTTGTAACTTGCGTGGGCCAAAAGGCACAAAAACTCTAGAACCAATTTCTACTTCTCCCAATTCATCAGGAATATGATATTCAAAAATGCGATCCGTTTGCTTGGCTGCAACATCAACAATAACCTGTGCAATCATTTAATCACCTTTAAAAAATGACCTCCATCTCTCTAAGGATGGAGGTCATAAAACTTTATTAATTACTGATTAACCTCACGATGTTTGGGATCAACGGTAACTTTGCCAGCTTCAATTTCTTCTAAAGCTTTGCCCACTGGTTTTTGTGATTTATAACTTTTTAAAGCTTCAGGTTCACCGTCTTCAAGTTCATGTGCTCTTTTCGCTGCAAGAACCGATAAAGAATATCTAGAATCAACCTGAGCCAACAATTTATCAATAGATGGATATGTAACTCTCAATTTAATCCTCCTTAACCATTTTGCGATAAGTATTAATGACACGTTTAACACTCACGTGTTCAGCTTCAACAATCGCTTTTATATGATCAACTGCATTTGCTACAGTATCATTAACCACCGCATAATCATAATCCTGCATGACCAGAATTTCTTGACGAGCCTGTTTTATTCGACCCATAATTACATCCTCGGATTCGGTACCCCGATTTTCCAGCCTGGTATGCAAAGTATGTAAATCAGGTGGCGTTAAAAATATAAAGACGCCATCAGGCATTTGTTTTCTGACTTTCTTAGCACCATTGACATCAATTTCCAGCAAGACGTCTTTACCTGCGTCCAGCATCTTTTCAACAGGAGCCATAGGAGTGCCATAAAAATTATTTACATATTGATTATACTCCAAAAGTTCATTTTGATTGATCGCCTGCTTAAATCGCTCTTGACTAACAAAATAATAATCCTTGCCGTTTACTTCGCCTGGCCTGGGCTTTCTTGTAGTCATTGATACTGAATATTCAAACGGAAAAACTTTATTTTTCACTATTGCACTTTTAACGGTTCCCTTACCAACTCCCGAGGGACCAGAAAGGACAAGTAACAAACCTTTTTCTGTCATGCCATACTCCCTTAATAAAAGCTATTGTATTTAGTTTGCACTAAAATGAAAATATTTTCAAGCTATGTCTTTTTAATAAATCAAAATTCTCCTAAAAAATTTTGATTAAATACTTGTTTTTTGGAACAAATGTTCTTATAATATTATTTGTCAAACAAATGTTCGGTCAGCTCTAAAGGGGTGGTTTGATGAAAAACTCGCTTAAGAAAATTTATCACTATTTCTTCGATTATGATGAAGATAAATTAAGTATTTACAGCCAATATTACTATGAAATATTAACTGATCTTAATAGTGCCCTACTTCACCGCTCCTATGTATTGGTAAGTTATCAGGATGGAACGAGTGAAATCGGACAAATCATAAAACGTATTTCTGCAGGTCGTTTTATTTTGCGTTTAGCAAATAAAAAACTAATTAAAATAGTTGATATTGATACTATTTTTAGAGTCGATTTTGCGTAATTAGTCTCATAAAAAATCATAACCAAGAATCAATTTGATTCTTGGTTTTTTAAATAAATAGTTTCACTCAGGATCTTGAATCCAGCATTCAAATAAACATTGATAGCTGCTCTATTTGATACATCAGCATTCAAAGCAAAAACTTTGCTACCTTCTTCCTGCAAAATTGCAATCATCTTTTTGATAAAAAAAGTACCAAAGCCTTGTCCGCGAAATGGCTTGTCAATAAACAATCCGAAGAAATAGTCCTCATTTTCACCTTGATCCACAGCGCAATAGCCGACAACTTCATTCCTTTTTAATAAGATAAAGCTTTTGGTATCTTTATCCAACAGAGAATTTTTAATGTATTTAGTAGATGTGGCAATAGCATCTCCAAAAGCATTACTGTGTGCTGCAGCAACATGATCAACATAGTTCATTGTTAAAGGCTTAACTACTAAAACTTGGTTTAATTTGTCAGTCTTTTCAACTAGTGCTGGTTCTGCAGTTCGCATGTAATAATCAGAATCTTCCGGAACAATCTTTAAACCCACTTTTTTCAAAAAGCCTGGATTTTTTTCTAAAAAAACTTTTTCTGACACAAACTCCCATTTGTAATAACCATACTGCACCATGATTTTTTTCGCATGCTCAAACATTCTTGTAGCAATTCCTTGTTTGCGAAATTCAGGATCAACTTCTAAGTTGACTTCCACTTCTTCTTCAGGTTCCTTATCTGCGTATAGCATAGTTAATCCAACTAACTTATTTCCATCATAAGCCAAAATAAAAGTTGGCATATCTTGAAAATAATTAAATTGATTGCTCAAATAAAAATCTGAATATGTTTTATCAGCTTTTTTGACTCTTTCTGTTAATTCATTCGCCTGCCTTTGTTCTTTTTCATTTAAGTTTACTTTTTCAACGATTATCATTTCTTCTTCCTTTTAAAACTTTTCATTAGATCCTTGGCATTTTGTTTAGCTGCTTGTGTTACATCACTACCTGCCATCATTTCGGCAATTGCAGTTACAGTTTCTTCTTGAGTTAATGGACCTATTTGTGTGTATGTAGCACCATCTTCAACTTTTTTGGCAACTAGGTATTTTTGATCACTGGCTGCAGCAACCTGTGGTGAGTGTGTTATAGCGATTACTTGTTTATTTTCACCGATTGAATGTAATTTTTGACCTATTGCTGCAGAAACGCGACCGGAAACGCCAGTATCAATTTCATCAAAAATCATTGTTCCTACAGGTTCAACTTTGCTAAAAATTGCTTTCAATGCCAGTATCAGCCGTGACTGTTCACCACCAGATACGATCTTGACAAGAGGCATTAGTTCTTCGCCGGGATTTGGTGCTATTAAGAAGACAATATTATCAGTGCCTTTATTACTAAAAGTTTTCGTAGTCGAAAAATCAATACTAAAACGGGCTTTTGCCATGTATAAATCTGATAGTTCCTGCTTGATTTTACTTTCAAGTGTTGCAGCTACTTTTTTTCTTGTCTCATGGAGATTTTGTGCTTCAGTCTTCAGTTTATCTTCTAGAACTTTAAGCTGCTTTTGCAACTTTTCTTCATCAAGTCCACCTGTCTCATACTGACTCAATTCTTTTTGAATTTTGGCGTAAAATGTGAAAACATCTTCTAAAGAAGGACCATATTTTTTCTTTAATGAATTAAGTAAATCTAACCTGTTTGAAACGTACTGAAATCTTTCCTCATCAAAGTCCATTTCATCGAGTACATTTGATAATTCGCTTCGGGCGTCACTTAATGCAAAAACTCCATCATCTATAGTTTTAGCAATATCTTTGAATTTAGCACCATATTCTGTTAACTCATTTGCTGCACTTTGGGCATTACCCAATAAAGTTTCAATGCCATGGTCTTCATCGTCATATAATTGCATTAAATAGTTGGCTGTATCGACGATTTTTTGATAATTATTTAGTTCGTTATATTCTTCTTCTAGCTTATCATCTTCATGAGGATCTTGCAGATCAGCTTTAGACAATTCATCATTCTGAAAAGATAATATATCTTGCTTTTGAGCTAGTTCCTGGGCATCTTTATGCAAATGATTAATTTGAGAAGTTAATTTTTGCCATTTTTTAAAATTATCCTGATAAAGATTAAGTTCCTCTTTAAATTCTACAGGAGCATAATTATCGACCAGATCGATTTGTCGATCTTGATCCATCAATATTTGTTGATCATTTTGACCATGAATATCAACCAGAAAATTACCTAATTCTTTTAATACATTAATTGTAGTTAATTGTCCATTTATTCGAACAATATTTCTTCCCTTAGCAGCTATTTCCCGGCTGATAATTAATTGCTTATCTGCATCAGGTATACCGTACTTTTCGCAAATTGCATCAATTTTTTTAGATTCATGATCAATATCAAATAAGCCTGTAATGACAGCCTTTTTTTCACCACTACGGATCATTTCTTTTTGACTGCGACTTCCCATTAATAATGAAACTGCATCGATAATAATTGATTTACCCGCACCAGTTTCACCTATTAGCACAGTCATATTTTCTTGAAAGCGAACCTTCAATGCTTTAATAATTGCAAAATTTTTAATATCCAGTTCAACTAACATTTCTTTCTCCTAAAGATTGGCAACAGCCTGAGCAACTATATCTTCTGGGTTCCCAGACCATATTAATTTACCACCATCTTTTTCGTCCTTCTGTAAATGTATCAAAAACTCAATATTGCCTTTACCACCTTTTATTGGTGAATAATCAAGGTTTAGAACGTTAAAGCCATCAGCCCTTGCCTGATCAATGGTATGTCTGATAACGGCACAATGGACATCATGATCATGTACTATACCATGTTTACCGACATGTTCCGGACCAGCTTCAAATTGAGGCTTTATCAGACAAACAGCTTCACATTTATCTTTTAGAATCTGAAACATTGGCGGCATAATTAAATCTAAAGAAATAAAGGAAACATCAGTCATTGCAAAATCAGGTTGACCATGAGTAAAATCTTCAGGTTTGCTATAACGAAAATTTTGTTTTTCCATTACTACAACGCGAGGATCATCACGCAATTGCCAGGCAAGTTGATTATAGCCTACATCAAGAGCATACACCATCTTAGCCTTGTTTTGTAAAGCAACATCAGTAAAGCCTCCAGTAGAAGCGCCTATATCAAGACAAATTTTACTGGTCAAATCAATTTGAAAAGATTTTAAGGCCTTTGCCAGTTTAAAACCACCCCTTGATACATACTTCTTATCCGATTTTTTTACAAAAAACTTTTCATCAACCGGTAAGTTAGTACCACTTTTATCAATTCTCTGATGATTATGATCTGATACTAAACCTGCCATGATCGCTCGTTGAGCTTGAGTTCGAGAATGAAACATGCCTTGTCTGACTAATAATACATCCGCTCTTTCTTTGACCATTTACAATACCTTTTTATATAAATCAAGAAATCCAGCTAAAACATTCGCATCAACAGATTTTAAGCATTTTTGAGCATCAATCATTAAGTCAGTCAGCTCTTTACGACTTTTTGAAATACCAAGCAAAGTCAAAGTATTATTTTTGCCTCTCTCTAAATCTTTATGGGTTTTTTTCCCAGCCTCTGCAGAAGTTTCAACCACATCTACTAAATCATCATAAATTTGATATGATCGTCCAAAATCTTCAGCAAACTGAATTAGTGTCTTTTTTTGAGAAGAATCAGCATTACCGTATTCAACTGCCATTGCGACACAGGCTTTAATTAAGCAACCTGTTTTTAACCATTCCATTTTATTAATAAATGCGGAATTATTTGCGACGCTGTCATTATTAGTAGAATCAATATCTAAATATTGTCCACCAACCATGCCGTTAGGGCCAACAGCTTGGGTAATTATTTTAACTAATTTGACTGAATCACTGCCATCAGAAATCCATTCAATACCCATTGGTAATAAAGCATCTCCAGCAAGGATAGCTTCAGCTTCACCCCATTTTTTGTGACTTGTTAATTTTCCTCTCCGATAATCGTCATTATCCATAGCCGGCAAGTCATCATGAATTAACGAATAAGTGTGAATCAGCTCAATTCCACTTGCAACCCTGACTTCTTCGTCATTTATTTTTACTTTTAGTGCGTCAAGCGTTGCCAAAAAAAGTAAAGGACGTAGCCTTTTGCCTCCAGCCATTACTGAATAAGACATAATCTGACTTATTTTCTTGTCAGAAACTTCGCTTTTTAAATGCTCTTTTAAGTAATCATCTACTACCGGAGTCCATTTTTCTTTAAATTCTTTAAAATTCATTTCAAATCTTCTCTATTTTTCTGGGGCAGAAGCATTATTAGGATCAAGCTTATGTTCCGTTCCATCACTATCAATTAATTTAGCTACTGTTTCTTCAGCTTCAGTTAATTTTTTATTTAAATTACGACTTAATTTGACTCCAGCTTGAAATTGTTCAAGAGCGTCTTCTAAAGGAATATCTCCATTTTCCAAGTTACTCACAATTGTTTGTAATTCAGTCAATTCCTCTTCAAAATTATTTTTCTTGGTTACCATTTTTTTCTCTCCTTATTGAACTGATAATTGCTTTTGTCAAACCATCTTTAAAATGGATACTAATTTCATCTTTTACTTTAATTTGACTTACAGAACTGACAGTTCTATTATTCTGGTCTTTTACATATGCATACCCTCTATCTAAAGTTTTAAGAGGACTGTAATCATTAAGCTGTTGACCTGTTTGACCTAAAATATTACGTTTTGCTTGTATAAAATGCTCTGTATTAGCAACTAATCTCTGATAATAAAAATCTGTTTGCTGCAAAAATGACAAAATTTTTTTATTAGGACTGACTGCAACAAGGCTTTGTTTTGCCAACTGATAATTTTGCCTTTTGCGTTCTAGCTGACGAACCATATTATTATGAAGTCTGTCTCGTAAAAGATCTATAGTTTGTGCCTGCTCATCATATAGTCTTGTGGGTTCTCTCATGATAACAGAATTATTAATGCGATTTAAAGCATCACGACGAACCCTAATAATGTTTTGTATACTTGAAACAAGGCTGTTTTGCATTTGGCGAATATTTATCAATTCATCGGGTAAATTAGGAGTGGCGTATTCGGCTGCAGCAGTTGGAGTTGCTGCTCTTACATCAGCAACTAAATCACATAGTGTAGTGTCAGTTTCGTGGCCGACAGAGGAAATAACCGGCATTTTCATATCAAATACTTGTCGTACTACGCTTTCCTCATTAAAAGGCCATAAATCTTCAAGCGATCCACCACCTCTACCAATGATCATAACGTCATATTTGTCTTTAAACTGAGCTATTTGCTTCATTGACGCTATTAATGAATCAGCAGCAGAATCTCCCTGAACTTGAGCAGGAAACAAATCTACTTCTGCATGAGGAAATCTCCTATTAACAGTTACTAAAATATCATGGATTACTGCACCAGAAGCACTTGTTACAACAGCAATGTAATCTGGATAATGGGGAAGTGGTTTTTTAAATCTCTGATCAAAAAGCCCCTCACTAGCCAGCTTTTTTTGCAGTTGCTGTAATTGTTCATATAATGCCCCTAGTCCTGCAGGCTCCATAGATTCGGCATAAAATTGGTAAGAGCCTTGTGGCCCATATACGCTAACGTAGCCAGTTACATATACTTTCATGCCTTCTTCAGGCTTAAATTTCACTTTATCAAAATATGACCGAAACATGACAACATTTATCTTCGATTTTTCATCTTTTAGTGAAAAATACTGATGTGAATTACGTCGATAACGAAAATTAGACAATTCACCTTGAAGAAAAACTTTATGTAAATAAGGATCGTTTTTAAATTTTTGGGTTATATAGTAATTTAAATCCGAAACTGTTAGGTACTTACTACTTTCCATTATTTCTCCTCGTCAACTGAACAACTTGCTCCATAAGAGACTCAACCGTAAGAGGACCTATTCCACCTGGAACTGGAGTTATGAAACTCGCAATTGGAGCAACATGCTCAAAATCAACGTCTCCAACTGTTTTGCCATTAAATCGACTTATCCCTACATCTATAATAACTGCATTTTTCTTAATCATATCAGCAGTTACTAAATTATGTTCTCCTGTTGCTGAAACCAAGATATCTGCTTTTTTGGTATACTCGGTCAAATTCTTTGTTTTTAAATGCAATATTGAAACAGTCGCATCTTTCTCAAGCAATAATGCAGCTAAAGGTTTCCCAACAATGCTGCTTCTACCTATAATAACTGCATTTTTCCCTTTTAAGTTAATATGATAGTAATCTAATAAAGCCAAAATACCGTGTGCAGTTGCAGGTTCAACAAAATGATCTCCTTGCCACAAGCGACCTACATTTGCTGGTGTAAGACAATCAACATCCTTATCTGGATCAATAGCAGCTAGAGCTTCATTTAAAATGATTTGTTTCGGTACTGGCAACTGAATCATAATACCATTGACATCCTTTTCATTATTTAGGCGATCAATTAACTCTAACAAATTTTTTTGTGTCACAGTAGACGGTAATTGAAATAATTTTTGCTTAATACCAATTTGATCTGCTCTTCTTTTTTTGGTTTTTAAGTAGATTTTGCTACTTGGATCATTACCAATATTAATTACGCAAAATTGAGGTTGTATGCCTGCCTTCTTCAAATTTAAAACTTGTTTTTGAAGAACGTCAGCGCGAATATTAGCTAACTGCTTACCGTCTAAAAGTTGACCCATTTTTATTCCCTTTTCTAAAAAAATAGTCGGCATAAAGCCGACTATAAGTTATTTTTAGATAAAATTTGCCAACATACCATTAATAAATGGCTTATCTTTAGGATCAGCAAACTCATCACATAAGTTCAAAGCTTCATTTACCGCAGCTTTTGGCTCAATTTCTTTACTGTATTTAATTTCATACAAAGCAACTTCCAAAATGGCCAACGAAATTTGATTAATACGATTAATTCGCCAGTTCTTTTTCAAATAGCTGGCGAGTTCACCCTTTAATTCATCTCGTTTATCTATTACACCTTCAATTAATTCCTTTGAATAGGCAGAAAGCACTTTTAAATCAAGCATTGCGACAGTTTTAGCTTCAACTTCATTAGCCGTATATTTTAAGTCTTGATTAGACAAATAAACAGCTTGCATTGCAACTCTACGACTCTCGTGTTGATTCATTTTTACCCTTTTCATCTATGTCAGAAAATAACTTAGAGGTTCCGCTGCCATCCTCATTATCATCGTCTGGAAATTCCAGTCCTGTAACGTGCACATTAATTTCACTAAGAGTTAAATCGGTCATCTGCAAGACCTGTTGCTTTAAAGTCTTTTGCAAATCAATTGCTATTTCAGGCACATTTTTACCGGCTTCAATACTGACATAAACATCTGCAATCAAGTTATGCTCATCGTCAATATTAACAGACACACCTCTGCCACGATCTTCTCTTCCTAAAACACGGTTAATTCCGGACTTGACGTCACCGTGCATTTCGGCAACTCCATCTACTTTTTCGGCAGCGATGCCCATAATAACTTCAAGAACACTAGGATCAATTTCAATTTCTTCGCCGTTATTTTTATCATCTAAGACAATTTTTGAACTATCTGCCATTTTTTTACCTCGAAAATTTATTTATTTGCGCGAGATACGTATGTACCATCGACAGTATTAATTACTAAAACGTCTCTCTCATTAATAAAGAAAGGTACGTTTACTACAAGGCCCGTTTCCATAGTTGCAGGCTTTCCACCACCTGATGAAGTATCACCTTTAATATTAGGCTCAGTTTTGGCAACCGTCAATTCAACAGTATTCGGTAATTGAATTCCTAAGGTTTTGCCATCATGCATAATTACACTTACATTCATATTTTCCTTTAAAAACTTGGCTTCATCTTTTACTTGTTCATTAGGAATTGCCAACTGATCATAAGTGTTAGTGTCCATAAAAACGTAACTGGTGCCATCATTATACAGGTACTGCATAGATTTTGTTTCTATTTCTGCAGTTTCAACTTTTGCAGTAGAGCGGAAAGTATACTCCTGTACAGCACCTGTGTTCAAACTCTTTAGCTTTGAGCGAACAAATGCACTACCCTTACCTGGTTTAACATGTTGAAATTCAACTATACGCCATAAGTCATTATTATACTTGATAGTCAAACCATTTTTAAATTCATTTACTGAAATCATTGTCATATTGAGTACCTCATCTCCATAATATTATCTTACCAATTAGTAAGCGATTTTACTATAATTATTATTTATCTTTTATAAAGAAATTAAGTTGTCTTTAGGTAAAGTAGAAAGTGTCTCAGGGGTTTGATTATGAATTAAAATGTCATCTTCAATTCTAACACCGCCTTTATTTGGCAAATAAATTCCTGGCTCAACTGTATGAACCATGTTATTAACAAGTTCTTGTTTGCCAAAAGGTAAGGCAGGTTGACATAATTCATGTATTTCTAATCCGATGCCATGACCAATCCCATGACCAAAATACTCTCCATATCCTTGTTCTGTAATGTAACTTCTGGCTGCTCGATCAACATCACTGCCATGATTGCCTGCAATAGCAGCTTCAATACCACGCCTTTGTGCTTCATGCACAATTTCATAAATTTTGTGCATTTCCTGGTCAACTTTGCCAACAGCAACAGTTCTGGTAATATCAGCAGCATAACCATGGTAAAACGCGCCAAAATCAATTACAACCATATCGCCATCTTCAATCATTTTATCGCTGGCAACACCATGAGCCCATGCAGAACGCACCCCTGAGGCAATAATAGTATCAAAGCTAGGACCATCACCGCCATTAATTTTAAAGTAGTAATCTAATTTTGCTCCGATTTTTCGCTCAACAGCACCTGGCTTAATCAAAGGCAATATTTCATTAAAGCTATCCATTGAGATATTAATCGCTTTACGCAACGTTTCTAATTCAAGTGCGTCTTTAACATTACGGACTTGTTCGACTAATTCCTCGCATATTTCGAAATCGATACCAGGGTTTAATCTTTGCAAGTTTGCAAACTCAACAGCAGAAACGAATTCACCTTCGATTAAAACTTTTTTTAAATTTGCCTCTTTTAATTGTTTAGAAATTTCAAGGTCTTGACCTTCTTTTTTCATTACCACATTAATTTCGCCTGGTGCCTCGGCTTTAATCTGATCGTCAAACCGTGAGTCAGAAAGTAAAATTCGATCTCCTTTTGAAGTTAAAATCAATTGAGCTTCTTCACCAGTAAAATTAGTCAGGTAACGATAATTTGCTTGGTTAAAAATTAACAGTCCATCGGCATTACGTTTATTAATTAGTTCAGTAACCTTATTTATTCGTCTGTTAAGCAGCGTTAATAGTTCTTCCTTCTCAGTCATACCCATAATCTCCTGTATATCAATCTTTAACTTAATTTTAACCCTAAAAAGAGATACAATACTAACTTATTTTTACTAAATTAAAGCAGAAAAAAGACGAGAAGCATATGCTTTTCGTCTTCTTGTTTAAGAACTAAATTACTTAGCTTCTTCTTCAACCGGAATAACAGAAACTTGCTTTCTGTATTTATCTTTCCGCTCAAATTTAACTACTCCATTTACTAAGGCAAATAAAGTATCGTCTCCACCTTGACCAACGTTTTTACCAGGGTGAATCTTTGTACCACGTTGACGATAAATAATTGAACCAGCATGAATGGTTTGGCCATCTGCAGCTTTAGCACCTAAACGACGACCAGCTGAATTACGGCCATTGGCAGTAGAACCTCCACCCTTGTGGTGGGCTAATAATTTAAGATTTAAAATATTCATCATTACTTCACCTCTAGTTTAATTCAATTTTTTCAACTGTAACCTTAGTATAAGGTTGACGGTGACCATATTTTGAATGTGAGTGCTTCTTAGGCTTGTACTTGAAAGTAACTACTTTCTTTTCCTTGCCTTGCTTTTCAACTTTAGCAACAACTTTAGCACCTTTAACTAACGGTGTACCAACTTTAACATCTTTGCCATCGGAGGTAAGAACTACTTCATCAAAAGTAACTTCTTTGCCTTCTTCAGCATCAAGCTTTTCAACAAAAACACTATCGCCTTCAGCAACTTTATATTGCTTGCCACCGGTTTTAATAATTGCGTACATTTACTACCCTCCAAAATTTACTTAGACTCGCCAATCGAGGTGCTCCGTGAAAGACTTATTACCCCGAAATGTGCGGTTGCAGATGTAGAGGAATCCACAAATACAACTACTACATAATACTACTCTTAAGTCTAGTTGGCAATAAAAAATGCCCTTTTTATTGGACAAATTGACATTAAATCTGCCATTTGCCACCGTGAACTTTAGCAATATTTTCTGTGACAATAAATGCTTCACTGTCAATTTCTCGGGCTTTGGCAACTAATTGACCATATTCATTAGTATCAACAATTATTACTAACTGTTGCTTGTCCTGGTCACTGTAACCACCTACAACGTTATAAACAGTCAGGCCGTCATAATCCTGTTGCAGCATCTGCCTAATTTTATCAAGTTTGGTGTTACTCATTATGCGCACTTGATATTTTTTATCAAAACCAGTTTCGGTATAACGCATGGTAATTGTAGTAATGACCTGAGAAAAAGCTGCCAGTAAAAATGCTTCTGTTCCATCAACAAAAATATTCAGTACAATGACCGACATATCAATAACCATGAGTGATATAGCTGGATCAACATAAAAATATTTTTTAATAATTAGTGGCGGAATTGTGGTTCCGCCAGATGAAGCATTAATCCGATACAGCATTGTAACGCCAATGCCCATTAAAACCCCGCCATAAATTACCGCCAGCATATTATTTGAAGTCAGTTTAAAGCTCGGGGTTATAGCCATTAAAACAGGTACTAAAAGACTGCCCAATGCAACTTTTTTTAAAGTTTGTTTACCTAAAAAGACTGCAGCTAAAATTAGCATTAAGCCATTAACCACAAATACTGAAATTGAGCGGTTAATTCCCCAAACAGCATCAATCAATATTGAGATCCCGGTCGAGCCGCCAGCAGCAACATTTATTGGAGCATAAAAGAAGTTAATTGAAATTGTTATTATTTCCAGACCAGCCAAGAAAAAGAGCCAGTATTGCCATGTATGAGTTTGCTTTTGTGTGTCCATCTCATCTTCCTTCCATAAAATTGTTATTTTACATTTTACAGGAAAGCAGCTAAATTATGCAAGGAATATGGGTTTTTGATATGTTCGAACACTCTTAAAAACGCATAAACTATAACTCAAATGAAGTTATCTTAAATTATTAAGAAATTATAAATATTACTCCTTGGCAATGTCGTAACTAATTGTCTGATTGCCCTCATATGCTGGTAGACCTTTTTCAGCCCTGTACAATGCTCGCTCAAACGCTTGATAGCCTTTACTTGAACTAACAGCAAATTTGATGTGGTATTTGCTGGCAAATTCGCTTATATTCCAAGTACTGTCATGGGCAGCATAAGCTGTCACCAAAATCACGATATCCAGATCTTTGATTTGGTTTTCAATTACTTTTTTCTTGCCCTGAAAAGCATCAATAGGAATTGGAATGCCACCATAACGATTAACTATTCCTTCAAGCATAGCCTCATTTTGATTATTACCAATGGCAATTCCAACTCTTTGATAGTGCAAGTTCATTGCTAATTTAGGCAAATCAGCTTTCTTTGATTCAGTGTCACTCTTTTTCTTTTTATTTGCACTAGTTTGCCTTGACTGTTCAATTTGATAAACCCACCGAATTTGAATAGCCTCTGCCGGATTCTTTTTTAGACGCACATCCCCATCATACCATGCTAAGTCTACTATTGAACCATCAACTAACTTAATATTTTCGTCCCAATATTTACTTGAATCAACTGGTAAAAGAACTGCTTTACCATGAACTCGTAGTTTCTTGCCTTGAGCATTACGAGAAATAGCCAGATGTCCTGTTCTTCCTTGCACCACTGCATACTTAAAAGTTGAAATGGAATCAACATCCATACTAGGGAGATCACGATAACCAACAATCCTTAAAATAGTCGCCTCATAATGAGAATTTTTTTCTTCTGGCACTGCTTCAACAATATCCCCGCTTTTCAAATTTAAGGAATGAATCTGTGATTCTTTTAACGTATAAACGGTTCTATTACTATCATTAATCAAATCACAGCCTGACAGTAATCGAACCACTGTATACCGCTTTCCTTTACGGTAATCTCTTTTAGGAACTTTTGGCGTTTCAAGTGCCTGTTCAAAAACTTTTTTATCGATTAAATCTTTTGAAGCCTGAATAGATTTAATTGCTTCTTTTAAATCAACTAAATTTTGACGGTACTCTGTATTGATGCCTTGAGCAAGCGTTAATTTTTGTACAGCCGAGAGAGCTGTATTTTTGGCAGAAATGTTTGCCGGATCTTTAATTAGATGAATTAGACCTGTTAGTAATAAATTAAGCTGCTGTAAATCGATTTCAATGATATTTTTATCTTTTAGGGTTGAATTAGTCTGTTCTTCACTGTCAGTCATACCTAAGATCAGTTTTATTGCAGCCAATCCATTCTTAAGGCTCTTTTCATCTCCAGCAGTCTGATTAAGAATTCTTTTTAAATTATTGCGATAATCGAACATCTTTTTACCTATCTCTTTTTAATTTACTTAAGTATAGCAAATGCAAAAAAGCCTAGCTTAATGCCAGGCTTAAAGTCAGAAATTAGAAAGCTCCACCACCGGATCCTCCACCGAAGCCACCAGATGAACCACTGGAAAAGCTGCTTGAGCCAGTAGATATACTGTCGTTAAAGCAAGAATCAAAGTTGGCAGAAAAGCTATCTTTGCCAGTATTAGAGGCAAAACCATAGTAAAAGTAATCACTCTTTGCCAATTCTTCTTGACTAAATTCAATTTTTAGCTGTTTCATCACTTTATTAGCTAGACCAAAAGCAACAGCATAAGGCATGATATCTTCCCATAAAATGATGTCACCAACATCCTTCATCTTAAACTTACCGATATCTTTCAACATTTTCTTGAAACCACGTATCTTTTCGGTTTCAATCTTTCCTTTTTCTGAATAAATACCTGTCTTCCTGATACTGAAAATCAGCGCCAGTAAACTCAAAATTAGGATCGAAGCTTCGCCAAAAACTATCACTAAAATAAACTTAAGTGAGCTCATTAGAGCTGTTACAGAAGCAGCAAAACTGATGACCATCATTAAAATTATGATAGCAATATTTTTATTTTTTCGATTTATTAATGAATCAGGCAAATAAACTTGCTTTTCCTTGCTGTCAAAATAATCTCCTGCCCAAAAATCAAAGTCGTTTCCTAGTTTCTTACCATGATATTTTTTTAGGGCTTGAGTGGTAAAACTAGTTCCGTCCCCAATTTTGTTAAAGAGAGTTTTCATTAAACGGCTCTCGTCAATTATGCTTTCGTCTATCGCAGTTATCCGATAATAAGTTTTAAGATGGGTTTTATAATCTTCAATCTTAATTTTTTTCTGCGCTGCCAGTTCCATAAAATAGGCAGTAAACGCCCGATTATCCGGTTGCTTTGCAGTATCCAAAATTTGAGCTAATATTGGATCCACGTCAGGTATTTCATAGTTATGAGCCAATTCACGACTCTTGCGGGGCATGAAACCAATTTTTTTGGCCCTAAAACCCTTTATGATACCTAAAAGTCCTGCAATTAAGCTCAAAGCAATTAGCAAAAGACTTATTTTTGTCCTTTTTTGTTGATTTAATAAAGTATCCTGTGTTAATTTTTTCTCCTGTTTTATCACTGCTTGGCGGTGATTCTTATTTTTGACATTTTGATTATTGGCAGTGATTTTAGGAGGAAAAATAGTATGCACTTCAATACCGGTATCGCCAGCAAGATTTTCAGCTGTCATGATTATTTTCCCTTTTTGAGGATTAACTTGTAGATGACCATCAAGTGGTCCGTGTGCCCATGCTTTTAAACCTTTAACAGGTCCTGGAAAAATCACGCTTGCTTTAACATAGTCTAAGTCGGTGTCCCAACCGTCGCCAATAATTTTAAAATTAAGTTCGGCTACATCACGGTAATTGGTAATGGCATTAGTGATACGGTAAAAATAAGTAATAGTAAAGCGACTATTACTCTTTATATTATGAAATACTTTAAAACGGTAACCCTTTTTATTTCTTTTAAGATCATAATCATCAGTTTTGTGACCCTTGTCGTTGCCATCTGCCACTTTTACTGACGCATCATCGATTTTCTGATTCGATTGTAGATTTTGGCGATAAAAAACTCCATTTGCAGAACTGTTGAATTTATACGTAATTGCCCTTTTCATCGTCAACGACCCGTCTGAGTTAACTTTAGCTGTAGTGATGTTTTTAGCAATATCATAATCAACATCGGCTTTTACTTCTTGTCCAGAAACAAAACAAAATAATAGAACTCCCAGTAGAGATATCAATTTTATAATTTTATGTTTCATGCTATTTCCTATCTTTCGTTCTTCGCTTTTCTTTATTATACAGATTATGAAATACAATTAACAAATCAATTTGTACTCCTTTCTTTATTATCTATTTGACTTTAAAAATAAGTTGGATAAAAAAGAAATTTCCGGTTGCAATTACAAAAACTTTTCTCTATAATAGTTAATGTTCTTGCGCAGGAATACGCAAAACTGTCGGTCTGGTAGCTCAGCTGGATAGAGCAACGGTCTTCTAAACCGTGGGTCGTGGGTTCGAATCTCACCCGGATCATTTTAAATGGTTTTTATCGATTTTTACTAATTATAAATCCCGTTATATCAACAATTTTATTTTTATTGATTATTATTAAGTTTAAAGTTGGCTAACATAGAAATTGCCCTAGCAATTAAGCTAGAGCTATTTTTCTATTTCCTTTATAAATATACATTATGGGATTTTTAAGATCTCCAAATGTTAAAAAAATGATCAATTATTTTGTTTTAGCTCTTCTCTTCTTATCTTGATGTATTCTAATGTTTTGTCTAGATCTTCTTCATCTGCATATTTAAGAATGAAATTTTTAGAATCTGATCTTTTCCTAATATAATTCATTCTTTTTTTATGCGCATCATTCCACTTTTTATTTGCTCGCTTTTGAGCCTCAGTTAGTTTAGCCATTTGATCACTCCTAAAATTAAAACAATTACCATAACTGTAACTAATATTGTTTTACAGAATGTTTTGAGTCTTAAGTCAATCTTTGTTTTGATTGTCAAATTTCCTTTTTTAGTTTCAAAGTTATAAATTTTATTCATTGTAACAGAGACTTTTCTATAATATAATGTTTTTATAAAAAACAAAGAAGAGAAGCCTTTTCCCTGTTTTTCATCTTTTATAGATAATTTTAAAAGCTATTATCCCGAGATTTATTTTGAAGTGGAGCTCGATAGTAGCTTTTTATTTTCTCTTTTTTTCATCTCCTTACCTCCTTATAAATATACCTATGGATGTATATTGTCAACAACTTTTTAATAATTTTTTACGTTCAATCACATATTTTTCAATACTTTTTAGGTCTTCTTCAGTGGCTAATTTTAAAATAAAATTTTTAGCAGTCGACCTCTTATTTAAGTACAACAAACGCTCTTTATTATTTTTATCCCACTTATTGTTAGCCCGTTTTCTAGCATCAGTTACCATAAATTTTATCCTCTCAACATCATTAATACTCTTAAAACAATTATAATAATTGCACATGCTAAAATTATTGTCCACGAGGTACGTTTACTCATTGCCATTTCATCCATAATGTTTTATATTATAGCAGTAAGGGAGTGTTTGGCTTCCCCTTGCTACTAGAGTTTAAATGTAAGTACTCGAGCAGTGCTATTATTGCTGATATGATTGAAGCACCTGTTCCTATAAGTTCTAAAGTTGAAGCTTTAGAGCTTTTTTGTTTCCTTTTTTCTTCATGTCTCTCACCTCCTTACATATTATGTAATACATTCTTTAGAGTTCATCGCAAATAATGTTTTGCAATTTTTTCTAAAAAAAGTTAATATTAATTTAGAAGTTACTTTCAAACTTCTTTTACTTTATAGCTCCCATTTGGGAGTTTTTTTATTTAAAAAATTAAAAATAATTATAATGATCAAATTTCATTTTTTCTTTTTCTAGCTTTTGGATATTTTTATTGTAGAGACCTAAGAGGAGACATCTGTCCAAGCTGCCGTAGCTAGCAAAATTTGACAAATAGTCGTAAGGATCGCTGTGGTCTGTATTCCCCAAATTATGTGTTACCCAGTTGTGCGTTTTTACACCTTCTTTTTGTTTTTATTTTGTGGCGATTTAATAATATCAAGGCAGAAGCTTAAAGTATAAAAAAGAACGGTGAAATCATCGTTCTTTTTTCATGGTCTGAGAACTAGTTTTTTCCCAGACTCTTTTAAATAATTAGCCATTTTAATCAAAAACAGAATCTCTTCTATAATTTAACCAGCTTGCCACTAATTTTTCTTGATTTTTGATATCAGCACCCTTTGCCGTTTAGGATTTAACCGGTAATAACCTGAGAAAATTCCCAAAAAAGTTAAAACAACTGTTCCGATAACCAGCAATAAAATGCTGTCTTCATGAAGTTCTCCGATAAATTCATACAGAGAAGATACCATCTTCAACCAACCACCAAGAGAAACAAAATACCAGGCAGTAGCCTTATCAATAAAACTCATAGCTGTACGCAAATCAGATTCATTTTTGATAATACTACCTAAAATCTTGACTGCACGCCGTTTTTCAAGATAAATTTTTACAATAGGTATAATCCAGTACAAAGGAGAAATTTTTGGTTGTGCTTTACTTGATTGGTTAAATTCCTTCAAAAACCATTCATAATCATAAAGCTCCATTAATCCTTGATAAAGAGGAAAGGCAAACAACAACCAATCTCCTAAAAAACTGATGCAATTAATAAACAGTGAGATAATAAACACTTCTTTCTATATTTTTTATTACAAAACTGAATTATTATTTTTACTTGTCATTATTTTAGTCGTTACCAACCAGTTATTCAAAAAAGTTATTCAAATTTTTGCAAGCTATTTTGCTAATTGAAAAAGAAAAAATATTTTTTTAATAATTAACTAACTTTTTCTTTCCCAACAAAAAGACTATTAGATGCTTAAAGCTTGATATACCAAAGAATTTTTTTCTTTAAAAATTCTCTTGCTTTTTTTATGCTATTAAGTTATGATATTGCTTAAATATTTATGAGAGGTAAAGATTATGACGGCAATTAAAAAAATTAATCAACCGCAAGTTAAATATTATTTCTGGTACTTCAGCTATTTGATCTGAGTGCCTAGTTTGTCATTGTCTTAGACACACAGTTCAATCTTCATGACAATTGTGTGTTTTAAAGATTTAAGTACTTTCTTCTCTGAAGACTCACACAGTTGTCGTCATCTGTGTGAGTTTTTTATTGGGAGAGTAAAATGAATACTTTAAAAAAGATTACGTTAGATACACTAAATGGCTTATCAACAGGTATAGTTGTTGCTTTAATTCCTGGAGCATTAATTAACCAGTTGGTAAAAGCATTGCTGCCAAGCATGCCCCAATTAAGCTTTATTTTAGCTTTAACCACCTTTGCTTCGGCATTGTTGCCAGCAATCAGTGCTGTCTGTGTAGGTATGACTGGTAAATTAACACCAATCCAAACTTCATCTATTGCTTTAGCGGCAACAGCCGGAGCTGGCAACTTTGTGATGAACAAAGGTAAAGTTGCAGTTATGGGCAGTGGTGACGTTATTAATACGGCTATCACTATTATGATAGCTTACGGCTTAGTTTTGTTTTTTGGTAAGAAATTAAAAGCATACACAATTCTATTAGTTCCACTGCTCGTTCTGCTAATAGCTGGAGGAATTGGCTGTCTTACCCGAATCCCTGTTGGTCAATTAACCAGTTTGATTGGTGTCGGAGTTGAAAAATTGACAGCATTGCAACCAATTATTATGGGAATGTTGATGGGAATAGTATTTGGATTACTTATCGTTTCTCCTATTTCTTCAGTCGGTATAGCTACTGCGATAAGCATCTCTGGCATAGCTTCGGGCTCTGCCAATTTAGGTATCACAGCCGTTGCTTTCTCCTTAGCTGTTTTCGGTTGGAAAGCAAATAGTTTTGGTACATCAATTGCCCACTTCTTGGGTTCTCCTAAAATGCAAATGGCAAACCTAATGACTAATCCCAAATTACTCATTCCACTTTTAATTAACGCAGGTATAATGGGCGCTCTAGGTGCAGTATTTCAAATTCAAGGTACACCAATGAGTGCAGGATTTGGCTTTTCGGGATTAATTGGTCCTATTGCCGCCATGGCAAATCGCCCAGCGAATCTTTTTAATATTTTACTAATTGCAGTTCTTTTCTTTGTATTACCAATTGCATTAGGTATAGCAATGAATTACCTCTTCAATAACAAAGTTCATCTTTTTACAAGTAAAGACTTTGAACTAGATTTCAGTTAGTTTAAAATGCCCTACTCTTCTTGTTTATCTGCCTTATTGCTATAATTAAAGTAAAGGAGAGTATGAAAATGATAAAATTCTATGGTTACAAGCGTTGCTCTACTTCAAGAGCTGCTCAGAAATGGCTTACGGAACACAATGTTATGTTCGATTTTCAAGATTTAGTCGATGAGCCGCCTAAGAAATCTGATTTAATTAACTG
Source organism: Lactobacillus sp. wkB10 (assembly GCF_000760615.1). Classification (NCBI taxonomy): domain Bacteria; kingdom Bacillati; phylum Bacillota; class Bacilli; order Lactobacillales; family Lactobacillaceae; genus Lactobacillus; species Lactobacillus sp. wkB10. Next base: position 49,772 of record NZ_JRJB01000013.1, read on the forward strand.
GCTTACTCAACACGAAGATCGTGGCTTAAAATATTTTTTTAACACTCATGGTCAAGATTATCGTAAATTACACATTAAAGATCAAATTGCAGATATGTCTATTGAGGATGCCGCTGACATGATGTCCAAGAACGGAAAACTAATAAAAAGGCCTCTTGTTGTTGAAGGTAAAAAATTGACCTGTGGTTTTAATGAAAAAATTTACGAAAAAGTTTGGCTATAAAATTTAAAAAGGAGGTATTGAAAACAGTACCTTCTTTTTTATTAATCGGCTTTCTAATATCAATGTTTACAGGTAAAATAATACAAAAAGGAGAATTTTATGAAGTATAACCAATATGCTTATGTGAAAACTGATTACAAAGAAGAAGTTAAAGAATTACTGCAAATTAAATTTTTACCAATAGATTATGAAAAACGTTCTTTTTCAAATCTTTTAGAAGAACTTACCGCAAATGCAGTGGCAGTGATTGATCCACGAGACGAAAGTGCCCGCAAAGCAAAATTAGCTGAGTTTGCAGTTTCAGATGTCCAACCTTTCAATGCTTTTTTAGATACCAATCCCGAGGAAATTACTTCTAGCCAATTTTATAATGTTGCATTGCAACTTCTTGGCTACCATGTTGGCTATGATTATCAACCAAATGACCCTTTGGCTTTTATGGAAAAGCAGGCATTACCTTACATTGAGAAAATTAACGACAAGAAATCTCTTATTCAAGCTTTTTATCGTTTGCTTAATACTCGTGCCAAAAATGGACAACTGCTAATAGATGTCATGGCTGGTCAAGGCTATTTTTACAATAGAAAAACGGAATTTGCGCCCAATGAGTTTCTCTTTTTTAATGGTAAAAGCATGCCTGTTTTTGATACCAGCAAAGTGATCAGAGAAGTCGTTTATGTTGAAAGTGATTTGGATACAGACGGTGATGGGAAGAGTGATCTTTTACAAACAACAATTTTTCGTCCAATTGAAAGTGAAACTTTACCGGTTCCTGCTCTTTACACTGCTAGTCCCTATTTTGGCGGTATCATTGATAACGAAAAGCGCAACCACAACGTAGATGAAAATTTGACTGATGCCACTGAGTGGACTAACCCACAATATCAGGCTTCTGCAATTGTTAAAGCCAAAAAGCCACTGGATAGTGAAAACTCATCTAGGCCGGTAGAACAAGCCACCGGCAAATCTTCCTACGGTCTGAACGAATATATGCTGGCTCGTGGATTTGCCAGTGTTTTTGCTGGCGCTATCGGGACACGAGGCAGTGATGGTCTTAGAATTACTGGTGCTCCGGAAGAAACTGAAAGTGCCAAGGAAATAATTGAATGGTTGCACGGAGATCGTATTGCTTATACTGATAGAACAAGGCAGCACGAAACTAAAGCAACTTGGTGTAATAAAAATATTGGGATGACTGGTCGTTCATATTTAGGCACATTGCAAATAGCCATTGCTACTACGGGTGTTCCTGGGTTAAAAACAGTTATTTCTGAAGCTGCCATTTCTTCCTGGTATGATTATTACCGTGAACATGGCCTGGTAATTGCACCAGAAGATTGCCAAGGTGAAGATTTGGATATGCTTGCAGAAACTTGTCAATCGAACTTGTGGGATGCTGGAGATTATTTAAAAATTAAGCCAAAGTTTGACGAAATGCAGAAGATTTTATTAGAAAAGGCCGATCGCAAGACTGGTCAGTATTCAGATTTTTGGGAAAAGCGCAACTACCGACATCATACCGATAATATTAAGTGCTCCTGGATTAGCGTTCATGGTCTAAATGACTGGAACGTCAAGCCTAAGAACGTCTATAAAATTTGGCAAAAGGTCAAAAACCTTCCTATTGCACATCACCTTTTCTTGCATCAGGGACCTCATTATAATATGAATAATTTGGTTTCAATTGATTTTACTGATCTAATGAATTTATGGCTGGTTCATGAACTCTTGGGCATTGAAAATAACGCATACAAGCAGTGGCCAACTGTGCTTATTCAAGATAATCTAAAAGCAGATAAGTGGCACAAAGAAAAGGATTGGTGTAATGACATTGGCAGGGAAACTGTTTATTTCCCTAATTCAGATAATGAGTTAACCAAAGATACTAGTAGCAAGCAAAAACTTTCCTTTACTGATGTAGGCGGAACTGAATTTAAAAAAGCAAAAATTTCTGAGAATGACTGGCAAAACCAATTTATTTGTGGTAAAGAAAAATGGTCAAAAGCCAGTTTGCGTTTTACTACAGATGAATTTATTCATCCCGTAACTATAGTTGGTCGACCAGAAATAAGAATGAGTGTTTCATCAAGTCTTACCAAAGGACAAATTTCTGTTGCTCTGGTAGAAATTGCTGATCGCAAACGGTTGACTGCTACCCCGAAAATTTTAATGTCTGGCGGACAAGAACTGGGTTTTCATTTTCAACTTGACTCTTTGCAAGAGTTCATGCCTGACAAGTTAACTCATGCTAAATTAATTACCAAGGCTCACATGAATCTGCAGAATTACGCAGATATGAAAAAGCCACGTAGTATTAAAGCCGGCGAGTTTTACGACTTACAGTTTAAATTACAACCAACTTATTACACATTGCCGGCAGGCAGCAAACTTTGTTTAATTATTTATTCTACTGACCAGGGAATGACCAAAAGGCCTCTTGAAACCACAGATTACACAATTGATCTTTCTGAAACTGCCATTAAATTCAGTATTAAATAAATTAAATTTTATTTATGCCAGTACTTTTCAAAGTTGAACATAAAAAGCAACTGTTTTAAAAACACAGTTGCTTTTTTAATTTAAAAATTCTATTTTATGTTTATTGTAGCAAACGACCTGTTTTCTAAAGCAGTCAATAATGCACGTGCAGTATCCAGGCTTGTAATTAACGGAATATTTTGCTGAATAGCAGTCTGACGAATGACAAAGCCATCAGATGTTTTAGCCAGATCATGTCCCATAGTATTAATTACCAAATCGATTTTGCCAGTTTTCAATTCATTTAAGATATTTGTGTCAGTGTCTTCATGAATTTTATCTACCAAAGCAACATGTAAATGATTTTGTTTTAAAAATGTTGCTGTGCCACTGGTAGCAAAAATACGGTAACCGATTTGGGCAAATCTTTTGGCAATAGGCAAAATTTCTTGTTTATCACGGTCTTCAATTGTTAATAAAATATTGCCGCTGTCAGGAATATGCATGTTTGCACCTGAGAAAGCTTTGTAAAGTGCCTTAGGAAAACTAAAATCACTACCCATGACCTCACCAGTTGACTTCATTTCCGGCCCTAAGTAGCTGTCAACATCAGAAAGCTTGCTAAATGAGAACACTGGGGCTTTAACACTAATCATTTTGGTTTCCGGTGCCAGGCCATCATCATAACCCTGCTCTTTTAAACTCTCACCCATAATTACTCTTGTTGCCACTTGCGCCATTTCAATAGAGGTAATTTTACTTAAAAAAGGTACAGTACGACTAGCACGAGGATTGACCTCAATAATATAAATTTCACCATTGCGCTCAATTAACTGCAAATTCATTATTCCGCGACAATTAAGCTTTAACGCTAACTTCTTAGTAATGTCGGCTATTTTTTGTTTAATTGCGGGAGAAAATGTTTGAGCGGGATAAACAGCCATGGAATCTCCGGAGTGAACTCCAGCATGTTCTATATGTTCCATTATTCCAGGAATAAGGACCCTTTCGCCATCGCAAATCGCATCGACATCACACTCGCGCCCATCAAGATAATCATCAACTAAGATTGGATGACTGCTTGCAATATCCACATGATTTTGCAAATAGTCTTCAAGTTCTGGCTGATTATAAACAATTTCCATTGCTTTTCCACCCAAAACATAACTTGGTCTAACTAAAACCGGATACCCCAACTTATCTGCTGCTTTGATAACACCATCATGTGTAGTAGTCGTAATTCCTTGCGGTTGCTTCAAGCCCAATTCTTTTACTACTTGATCAAATAATTCGCGATCTTCAGCTCTGTTCAGGTCTTCCACACTGGTACCCAAGATTTTAACGCCATGCTTTTCTAACCCAGCTGCCAAATTAATTGAAGTTTGACCACCAAACTGGATAATTACACCTTCAGGTTGCTCAAGATCACAGACATTTAAGACATCTTCTAAAGTAAGTGGCTCAAAATATAATTTATCAGAAACAGAAAAGTCGGTTGAAACGGTTTCTGGATTTGAATTAATTACAATGGCTTCATAACCCATTTTTTGTAATGCTTTGACACAATGAACAGTGGCGTAGTCAAATTCCACACCCTGACCAATACGAATTGGACCTGAACCAACAACTAAAACTGATTTTTTACTATTCTTCCGACTCTCATTTTCGGTATCGTAAGTAGAATAGAAATAAGGAGTTTGTGAGATAAATTCTCCAGCACAAGTATCTACCATTTTATAAACTGGCACTAAATGGTTCTGCTTGCGCAAATCTCGCACTTGGTCTTCATCCTCATACCACAAATTTGCGATAGTATGGTCACTAAAGCCATATTTCTTAGCATTTTTGAGCACAGCCAGATCATCTGGATTAGCCGCAATAGTCTTTTCTAGATCAACAATATGCTTAACAATATCTAGAAAATAGAAATTAATTTTGGTTAATTCATGTAAGTCTGACATTGCATAGTCTCTGCGAAAAGCCTCCGCTAAATAAAAGAGACGGTCATCCTGAGCTTTAACCAGTTTATTTTCCAGTTCTTCATCACTTGCATCATGTGCTTCAGCTGAATAAAAGTCTTTTTGGTCAATTTCCAAAGAGCGAACAGCTTTTTGAAAGGCTTCTTCAGCTGTTCTGCCTATAGCCATGACTTCTCCAGTCGCTTTCATTTGTGTGCCAAGTTCACGATTTGCTTTGGCAAATTTATCAAAGGGCCAACGTGGTATTTTGCAAACAACATAATCCAGAGCTGGTTCAAATTCTGCAAAAGTAGTGCCCGTTACTGGATTCTTTATTTCATCTAAAGTAAGACCCACCGCGATTTTAGCAGCCATCTTAGCAATGGGATAACCCGTGGCCTTTGAAGCCAAGGCAGAAGAACGGGAAACACGCGGATTAACCTCAATGACATCATAATTAAAACTATTTGGATCAAGGGCTAACTGAACGTTGCAGCCACCTTCAATTTTTAACGCCCGAATAAGTTTTAAAGAACAGTCACGCAACATCTGATATTCTTTATCAGATAATGTCTGAGACGGTGAAAAAACAATTGAATCTCCCGTATGGATACCGACAGGATCAAAGTTTTCCATACAACAAACAATCATGGCATTATCGTCATGATCTCTCATGACTTCAAATTCAACTTCCTTGTACCCTGCTATTGACCGTTCAATTAAACACTCAGTAACGGGAGATAATTCCAAGCCATTTTTGGCGATTTTAGCGAGTTCATCCCTGTCATTGCAAATGCCGCCACCAGTTCCACCCATAGTGAATGCCGGGCGAACAATGATTGGATAACCAATTTTGTCTCCAAAATCTAATGCTTCTTGCACTGTCTTTACACTAGTTGAAGGTGGCACTGGCTCTCCTAATTTTTGGCACAATTCTTTAAACTTTTCTCTGTCTTCGGCTTGTTCAATTGAATTGAGCTTTGTTCCCAATAATTCAATGTTTAGTTCATCTAAAATACCACTTTTAGCTAATGATAAAGCCATATTTAAACCAACTTGACCACCTAAAGTCGGTAAAATAGCATCAGGAAATTCTTTGCGGATAATACGTGATACAGATTCTACAGTTAATGGTTCAATATAAACTTTATCGGCTATTGTGGTATCAGTCATAATTGTGGCAGGATTAGAATTAACCAGAACCACTTCATAACCTTCTTCACGCAAAGCAAGGCATGCTTGTGTACCGGAATAATCAAATTCTGCAGCTTGACCAATAATAATTGGTCCTGAACCAATTACCATTATTTTTTTAATATCAGTTCTTTTAGGCATGATTTTCAACATCCTTTCTTTGGTCAATCATTTGCATAAAGTAATCAAAGATACCTTCTTCATCGTGAGGGCCAGGTGTACTATCAGGGTGAAATTGGACGGAAAAGGCAGGATATTTCTTGTGCCGCAAACCTTCGATAGTACCGTCATTAACTTCAACATGAGTAACCATTAAAATATCAGGATCAATTGAATCTCGGCTAACAGCATAGCCATGATTCTGTGAGGTAAAGCCAATATTTCCTGTGGCTATTTCACGTACAGGATGATTAAATCCCCGATGACCAAATTTCATTTTATAAGTATTCGCTCCATTAGCTAGAGCAAATACTTGATGACCCATGCAAATTCCCATTAAAGGTACATGCTTTTCTACTTCTTGGACCATTTTGACTGGACCCTGCATTTCTAAAGGATCTCCAGGTCCATTAGACAGCAAAACGCCATCCGGATGAAGAGATAAAATTTTTTCAGCTGAAGTAGTATAAGGCAAAACTATACAGTTGCAATCTCGTTTGCTTAATTCACGCAAGATACTATTTTTTAGTCCGAAATCTACTACAACAATATTGCGCTTTGAGCCCGGCACAGGATAAGATTTTGTAGTCGCAACTCTTTTAACTACGTCCTTTGAAAGTTGACTTGCTTTTAGTTGCTCTGCAATCGCAGCAGAATTTTCCTTAGAATCACAAATTTGACCCTTCATTGTACCGTAGGCACGTAATTTTTTAACCAATTTTCTGGTATCTATTCCTTGAATACCAGGTACATCTAATCTTTTTAAAAAATCTGGTAAAGTGGTTTGCATGCGCCAGTTATCAGGATGTCGTGCTACTTCATGGCAAATCACTCCTTTTATGCCCGGCTCAAGTGATTCATAATCTGCCAGCGTGATCCCATAATTGCCAATTAACGGATTAGTAAAAACTAAAATTTGATCAGCATACGATTGATCAGTAATTGCCTCTTGATAACCTGTCATTCCGGTTGTAAATACGACTTCACCTTTAGTCGCTTGACTTCCACCAAAGCCTTCGCCTGCATAGACACTGCCATCTTCTAAAATTAAATATCTCATTTACTTTCCTCACTTTGAAAAACAATCTGGCCATCAACCATTGTTAAAACCGTTTGACCGTAAACTGCATCATTATTAAAAGGAGTATTATTCCCTTTTGACTTAAAATTAGCTGAATTAATAGCTTCTTTTTTCTGAAGATCGAAAATAGCAATATCTGCCGGTTGACCTAAAGCTATTTTCCCAGCTTTTTTCAAGCCAAAAGCGTTAGCGGGAGCCAAAGTGAGCCAATTTAATAACTGCTCAAGAGTAAAAATACCAGTTTTAACAAATTTAGTGTAAAGTTCGCAAAAAGCCGTTTCACTACCAACAATACCAAATGCAGCCGTGGCAAAACCATTTTGTTTATCACTTGCAGTATGAGGAGCATGATCAGTAGCAATCATGTCAATTGTGCCATCAAGCAATCCAGCTAAAAGTGCTTTTTGATCTCCTTTAGTTCTTAAAGGCGGATTCATTTTAAAATTAGCATTATCATTGATAATATCTTCTTCTCCTAATAAAAGATGATGAGGGGCAACTTCACAAGTAACATTAATACCTTTACTTTTAGCAATTCTGATCAGTTCAACGCCTTTCTTAGTAGAAACATGGCAAACATGGTAATGAACGCCAGTCTTTTGAGCCAATAATAAATCTCTGGCAATTTGAGTTGTTTCAGCTAATTCAGTAATTGGAGCTAAATTAAATTCACTAGCTTTTTGACCTTCATTTATGACGCCATGATTGAACAACGTATCATCTTGAGCATGTTCAGCAATAATTAAATTTTTTGCCTGCGCCCTTTGCATTGCCAAATACATCGTGCCGGCATTCTGAACACCTTTGCCATCATTGCTCAGTGCAACACAACCAGCTTTTTTTAGAGCTGCATAATCAGGAATTTCATTAGTATCTTCATTAACCGTAATAGGTGCATATTGCAAAATATGGACTACACCATTTTCACAATTGTTTTGTACCATTTTACTCATAAGTTCTGGTGTATTGGGTACTGGTACTACATTCGGCATTGCGCAGACAGTAGTGAAACCACCATGTGCTGCTGCCAGCGAACCGGTCCTGACATTTTCTTTATCAGTTTGTCCAGGATCTCTGTAATGAACATGTACATCAACAAGTCCCGGGCTTACTAATTTATTTTTGGCATCAATTATATTTTCTGCTTTTAAACCAGTACCAATTGCTGAAATTACACCGTTTTTAATTAAAAGGTCACCATGTACTATTTCTCCACCAGTATAAATATAGCCGTTTTTAATCACAGTTGTCATCAAGACAAGCCCCCTAATTTGCGACCACGCATAACTGCTTCAATCATTGCCATTCTCATAAAAACGCCATTTTCCATTTGCCTTACAAACCGACACTTTGGAGCTTCAACTAAGTCACCGCTGAGTTCAACATCATGGTTAATAGGACCCGGATGCATAATAATGGCATCATCTTTCATTTGCTCATATCGCTTTTGGTTAATTCCATATTTTGCATGATACTCTTGAGCATCAAATTTTGCTTCGTTAGGATCACCAGCATGTCGTTCGTGCTGGACTCTTAACAACATCATTACATCCATTTTATTAATCAAGTCATCAATTGGTTTATATTCACCATACTTATCGTATTGTGTGTCATACCAATAATCAGGACCAGAGAAATAAACTTTGGCTCCAAGTCTGGTCAAAAGTTCCATATTGCTTTTAGCAACTCGAGAATTGGTAATATCACCCACTATAGCTACCTTAAGATCGTTAAAATGACCAAAATGCTCGTGAATTGTCATCATGTCAAGCATACATTGTGAAGGGTGCTGACCGCTTCCATCTCCGGCATTTATCACGCCTATATCAAGGTGTTGGTTTTGCTTTGGGTGTATCAGTTGGTTATAGTATTCATTTTCAGTATGCCTGATAACTTCAAGATCAATCCCGAGAGCTGCCATGATAAGCGAAGTATCGTAAAGCGTTTCACCTTTTTTGGTTGAACTGTGAGCAGGGTCAAATGGTATTACGCTTAATCCTAATTTTCTTTCTGCCATTTCAAAACTCGTGTGAGTTCTGCTAGAATTTTCAAAAAACATGTTTGTGACAGAAACTGGTTGTGTTAGATGTGGACGGGCACCACCTTTTTTAAAGTACTCTGCTCTTTCAATAAGCGCCATTACTTCTTCAACTGTTAAGTTTTCGACACTTACAAATGATTTTAGGGTAACAAGATTAATATTTTTCATTTTTACTCTCTTCCAAAAAAATAAACCTAAAGCTTTTCAGCTCCAGGTTTAGCAAAAGGGTTTTTAGTATAGTTAGAGACTCAATAAAATGAACTCAAACCCTTCTGACCCTCTCTGGAGCCAATTAAACGGTTGAATTGATTTTTTATTGCGGCAATGGTTTTAATTCTACATTGTCTTTATTATCAATTTCTTCTACATGAACAGCTATCTCTTCATGTGATGAAGTTGGAATGTTTTTACCAACGAAATCTGCTCGAATTGGTAGTTCGCGATGACCACGGTCAACCAAAGCAGCAACGGCAATTGAACTAGGTCTGCCTTTATCCATTAAAGCATCCATTGCCGCTCTGATTGTTCTACCAGTAAAAATCACATCGTCTACTAATATCACGTGTTTATTGTTAATCTCAACTCCCAGTTCACTTGAATTAACAACGGGATCTAATTTTAATGTTGCATCATGACGATCATCACGATATAAGGTAATATCAAGTTGACCGAGTGGAACATCAACACCTTCAAGCTTCTGAATACGATCATGAATGCGTTGAGCTAAATATACACCACGAGTTTTTATTCCTACCAGAACCAAATTCTCCGTGCCTTTATTTCGTTCAATGATTTCATAAGTAATTCTTGTCAACGCTCTTTTCATTGCTGAGGCGTCCCAAATTTCTTTTGTCATTTTTTTCTCCTGTAGTACATTGCCCATGAAAAAAGCATTTAATCTATTTGAGACTAAATGCTTTGTAAAAGTCAATACTTAATTGAGCTTTCCTTGCTAGCCTCACGGGACTAATTTTAAAGGACATCTGTTTAAATATACTGTTTCAAATTCAAATTGTCAATAGTAAAGTTGGATATTGCTGATGTTAGCTTTTTAATTATATTCAACTTGACCAACTAAATCTTTAATATCATTGACTCCTAAATTATTCAAAACCTGCGGTAAGTCATGGACAATATGCGGACAAGCTAAAGGGTCTTTAAAATGTGCACTACCTACAGCAACAGCACTAGCACCAGCTAGCATAAATTCAATCACATCTTCAGCAGATGCAATTCCACCCATACCGATAATTGGCAAATTAGTAACCCGTCTTACCTGATTAATCTGATATAAGGCAATGGGCTTCACTGCAGAACCAGAGTAACCACCAAAATTATTTCCTAGAAGAGGTTTGCGAGTCTTTATGTTAATTCTCATCCCAGTTACAGTATTTATTAAGGATAAACCATCCGCTCCACCAGCTTCAGCTGCCTGCGCTAACACAACTATATCAGTTACATTAGGTGTTAATTTTACAAAAACGGGCAAATCAACTGTATTTTTTATTTCTGCAGTTAGCTTTTCCACAACTTTTGGGTGAACGCCAAACGACATCCCACCTTGAGCTACATTAGGACAAGAAACATTAATTTCTAGAGCATTAACCAGTTTTGAATCTGACAGTTTTTGAGCAACTTCAATGTAGCCTTCTTCGCTTTCACCGCCTACACTGGCAATTATCGGTAGTGTTGGATATTGCTTTTTTAAATTAGATAACTTTTCGCTGATAACTTTATCAATCCCTGGATTGGTCAAACCAACTGAATTTAATACACCGTTATCTAAAATTGCAATTTGTGGTTGCGGATTTCCTAAACGTGATTTCAGAGTAGCAGTTTTAATAACTAGCGCTCCCAGTTCGTTCAAGTCAAATTTTTTTGCTGCTGGTACATCTCCGAAACCGAAAGTACCACTGGCCGGCATCACTGGGTTTTTCAAATTAAGTCCAGGCAATTTTACACTGATGTTTGTCATTTTACCCTCCAAAAATGTAAGCTCACTGTCAATACAATTATTTTTGGATATATTTTACACAATTTCTTTACTTTTTAAAAACAAAATTTTTATTGTATTTTATAAACAAAAATGGTAATCTCATTAATGATAAACTTTAAACGGTACAGAGAGACCGCAAGTTAAAAACAAGACTTAAATTAAACAAAAGGTCTATTTTGATGCACTCTCGTACCAGAATAGGCTTTTTTGTGGAGGTTTTAATGGAAAAAGCAGTATTTGTAGCTTTGGACTTTGACAACCAAAATGATGTTCTTGAATTACTAACAAAACTAGGTCATCCCCAAGAAACATACTTAAAGATTGGTATGGAACTTTATTATCATTATGGATCGGAATTTGTAAAAAGTTTAGTAAAACAAGGATATCAGATTTTTTTGGATCTTAAATTACATGATATTCCCAATACAGTTTATCAAGCTGCAAGACAGATTGCTCAATTAGGTATTTTCTGCACAACAGTACATGCTTTGGGCGGAAGTGAAATGATTTTAGCGGCGAAAAAAGGGTTGATAGATGGAACACCTGCTGGAAATGAAACTCCCAAATTACTAGCAGTTACAGAATTGACTTCAATTTCAGAAAAAATTTTGGCAAATGAACAAAACTGTTCATTATCAATGGCAGAGCAAGTAGTTAGTCTGGCACAAACTGCAAAAAAAGCAGGTGCAGATGGTGTGATATGTTCACCACTTGAAGTGAAAAATCTTAAAGCAAAAGTAGGATCTGATTTTTTATACGTCACGCCCGGAATTAGGTTAGTAGACAATATCACTGATGATCAGATACGTATTGCAACGCCACATAAAGCAAAAGAATATGGTTCCACTGCATTGGTAGTTGGCCGTCCAATTACGCAAGCCGAAAATCCCGCTTTAGTATATCGAGAAATTAAAAAGGAGTTTGAGTAGAATGCATCAAGATCAAATTATTAATAAGTTAGTTGAGAAAAAAATTATAACGATATCTCCTGACAAACCGTACACTTATGCTAGTGGCATGCTTTCACCAATTTATACTGATCTTAGATTGACTGTTTCCTACCCTGACTTACGTGATTGGATTGCTTCAGATTTAGCAGTTCTTATCAAAGAAAAATTTCCAGGTGTAAGCGTGATTGGAGGAGTTGCTACGGCGGGTATTCCCCATGCAGCATGGGTGGCTGACAAACTGAATTTGCCAATGATTTATGTACGCCCAAAGCCAAAAGACCATGGTAAAGGTAAACAAATTGAAGGTCGCTTTAATAACAACGACAAAATTGTACTAATCGACGATTTAATTACAACTGGTGGCTCAGTTATTAATGCAGTAAAAGCAACTGAAAAAGAAGGCGGCAATGTAATCGGCGTGAGTTCAATATTTACTTATTATTTAAAAGATACTAAAGCTAACTTTGCTCAAGCTAACGTTGACTATAGTCCACTATTAACATATCCTGAACTATTGCAAAAAGAAAAAGAGATGAAATATATAACTTCAACAGAATATGAAGCTTTAAAAACTTGGCACGAAGATCCTTGGGAATGGGGTAAAAAATTCCAATAAAAAGCAAAGCCGATTATTTTATTAGATATTAAAAACTGACTAATCTTTACTAAAACGAGATTAGTCAGTTTTTCTTTTATTTGAAAAAGGTTTAATGATGCCTAATTGCACCGTTCAGACGAACACGATAATGGAAATAGATCAATATCATGAAAGGTATTAAAACTAATTGCACCAAATAAAAGTATTTGACTGGTAATAAGTCATTTATAAATCCCATGATTATTGGACCAAAAGCCATACCAATGTCAAGCCCTAAGTAAAACGTGCTACTGGCTAAACCTTGCTCACTTATGGGAGCTAAAAGCATTGCAGTTGACTGTAAAACCGAATACATCAAGCCATAGCCAATAGCCATAAATGCAGCTGCAAGAGCCATTATCCAGTTATTTTTCATTGTTGCGAGCAAAATCAGGTAAATCATAGTAGCAACAACACTATACCAAAACCAAGTGCCAAATTTAACAGTATCAAAGAGGTTTTTTAAAGCTATTCGAATAAGCAATAGTACAACAGCATATATCAAAAAATAGGAGCCTACATTTACACTCAAATGACGTTCTTCAACATAAGTAACGAGATCGGCTTGTGTAGCAAAATAAGGAAAAGCAAATAAAGTGGTGAGCATTGCTATAGGCAATACATTTTTCTGAATAATTTTGATATGTAAAAATGATTTCTTCTTTTCGCTATACTTAATTTCTTTTGGTTTTGCTTTATTGCCAACAAATTGAATTATAATGACCATTAAAAAGGCTGAAACAGCAGAAGCAATGATGGCAGTTCTGTATCCTGTTTTTTGATAAGTACTAATGGCCAGTGCCGGAGCAACAGCCATCGCAAGTGCATTCATCAGACCGTAAAATCCCATTGCTTGACCAACGTGAGCACGTGGTACCAAAAAGGCAAGCCAAGTGGTCATGCAAACGGTGCAAAGAACATAACCTGAACCGTTAATTAAACGAAAAAGGAGCAGCCAATTGCTTGCCGGTGCTATTACGTAGCCGGTTACACCGACCACTATGAGAATTCCGCCGATAAAAGATAAACGGTATTTCGAAAATTTATCTGTCAAATTACCTGCAATTGGCCGCAAAAACATTGCTGCTATACTCATAATTCCAACAATCAAGCCAGCAAAGCCACTACTAGCTCCCAAACTTTTAGCGTAGCCATTAATCAAAGGGTTCACAAACATGGTACTAAACATAAAAAAGAATGAAGCTGCCATAACTAGTATCACATCTTTAGTATAAATTGCTTTTTCTTTTGTCATTTTTACCTCACTTACTTAAAACCTAACTTATCTATCATATCACTTAAAAGTTGGCATATTAGAATAATAAAATGAACTGAAAAACAATTTTAGCTGTCAAACATGCGATAGTATTTGACTGAGAGCTATATATAATGCTAGACATTCCTTTTAAAGTTATACAATTCGGCCAAAAAAGGTTGTATGAAATTTCCGTACAACCTTTAAGTTAGTGTATATGTGATTTTAAGATATTTATCCATAGAAAATTTTAAAATTAAATCTAATTGCTTATAATTATTTTTTTAGTTTATCTAAAACATAAATTTAAACAACTATAAACTTCTTTCTGTGGTATCATTAAATCTAGTAGTGAGTTTAATTGACCTTAATTAATTTCTCTCACTTCTAATTTTCTACGTTAAGGGCTAATTTTATCTTTAGCATAGTGAGACACTTTAAAATTCATCCTTAACAATATTGTAAGCAACTTCAATTGATAATTATATTGAAGCTGCTTTTTTATTTCTTAACATTTCCTTTCTTTAAGCGATTGATAAAAAATATCTTTTCAAACAAGTTTCCTGACTTATTTTAAATAACACTACCTCTCCCAAAAATTTATCTAATATATAGTTGACATGATTAGATAATATAATCCTAATAAATGTGGTTAAAATTGTCAATAAATTATTTAATTTTAAAAACACGTTTTTATTATAAATTAT
>NZ_JRJB01000014.1:0-61024 GCF_000760615.1 Lactobacillus sp. wkB10
CCTAAATGGCTTAATAATTACGGAAAACATGTAAAAAAACGAAGTTTTATTTGACGAAAAGTTCAGCCTTAAATAATTAAGCCCTTAGGGATTTTATAGATAAGTAGTTATGCTAACAACTGCTAACCATATTCATGATTTACTTAGCTGTGTAACCAAAACAGGTACACAGCTTATAGCATTGCAAAGAATGATATAAAGAGAATGATAGACTTTTTCATACAATGAATAATACAAGTCATGAGTGTATTAGCTGCAAAATTTTAGGGTGCGCTTTTGCACATCTTTTTATTTATAAGAATTCCTATACAATAGTCGTTTTCCTGATTTCATTTGCACCCTAAATGCTGGAAAATGCTTGCTTTTTTATTCAATAATCATGATTTATTCCAATATTCACCACCGCTACTTCTTTATATAGGAGAAACGTCTCGTTTAATTTCATTATTATCATTGATAAATAGGTTAAATATATTTCTAGGGATGCTCTAAGTGGCTCAGACCCACTTAGAAAATCCGTTATGGCTGTGACCCATTTCAAAATCGTTTCAAACGATTTGTTTTATAGATATACCTATAACCATCCATTTTTGAATTGGTTATGATAACTCCTTTCTTAAATATCTATCAAAATATTACTTTGGTTCCTGTATAATTACTTTCGAGGTGATTAAAATGAACAATGTAGAAAACGAAACAATTTTTAGAAATTTTTTTACGTATTTACATGCTGATAATGATAATCAAAAAGAGCTTTCTAATTTTATAAAAAGATAACTATAGTGTGTTAACAAATCATCTTACGCTTATGTACAGCATAGTAGCTAGTGATTTATATTGGTCTTCTAATTTAGTATCATATTTTTATATTCATGATTCAAAAGATACTTTTAAACAAAAAATGATTTTTATTAATAATAACTATCAAGAACTGTATTATGCTTTAGTAATCTGCAGTACTATATTATATTCTGCTAACGCTAAAGAAATGATTGACCATCTTGATACAAATGAAGTAGAGCTATCTAAAAAATACAAAAAATTAGAGAAAAAACAGTCTTCACTATCTGAAAACATTGACGATCAAAAGAAAATAATTGAAAGCCAAAAAGAAATAATTAATAAACAAAAAAATAGTCTAAATAAAACTACTACGAAAATAGATAATATCTATTCGGAATTTGTAGCAATTCTAGGTATCTTCACAGCTATAACATTTGCCATCTTCGGTGGAATGAATCTACTTACTGATTTATTTAAAAATATTGGTAGTACACCAGCTTCATTGGGTCAAACTCTAATTCTTGCCGCAATATTTGGCTTAATTATGTGGGGAATTATTGAGTTGCTATTTTATTGGATTTCGAAAATCAAAGGAATAACAGACAGCACAAAAGATAAAAATAAAAAATATTTTAATTGGATTGCAATGAGCGTCCTAACAGTGATATTAATTTTAGGGATATTGTTATTTATAAAATAATCAAATAGTTTGCAGTGACAAAACACGCTATATATCGACATTTTTGATAGTTTTTGTTAAATAAATACCCAGTAAATGCTAGTATTAATTTCTTTAATCAATCATAGTTACAACTACACTTGTAATCTTCTGTTTTTAATCATTCAAAACGATTTAGGAGCAAACTAAAACTCTACATAGTTGTCTATAATAGTTGGGAACCTGAACATCTTTCCTAAGGTCATCTTAAGGCTTCCCAATCCATTCTTGGACTTCATAGTCAAAGCGCAATTTTACACTACGACCTATCATTGAACACTAACTTGTTTTTTAGCATTTAAACATATTTAGTAAGTAGCTAAGAATTCAATCATAAATCATGGTCGCTTTTTATGCTAATAAATGCTAACCTTATTCAAAGTTTGCTGTTAGCTCCTTCAAACTAATGGACGTTAGGTAGACAAAGTTTCCATTAAAATAAAAAATTATGAATGCTTCAATGATAAAATTTTTGTGTGCAATGTGTGCACACATTTTTATTATAAAAAGGCTTATACATCAGTATTTATGATGAATTAGTATGCAGTAAAAATGTTGGAAAATGTTCGCTTTTTATTCAGAAGTCGTAGCAAATTATTACTATTAATATTCATTTCTTTTTATGCCTGATCCACATTTGGTTCGGGAAGCAAAATAAGTTAAACAATCTATATTTTATTTCAATTGCAATAACTACCATGAAAGCGCTAGGACAATCCAACTTTGGTTTCTCCCTATTGATTAAAAAGGGATGCCCATTTCGTTCACCCTTCTGAATAAAGCATAAAAAAGTGTGCAGTTTTCAAAAAAGTGTGCAGTAACAGAATACGCTATATATCAGCATTTTTGACAGTTTTTGTTAAATAAATATCCTAGTAAATGCTAGTATTTGCTAGGATTACTTCTTTTTAACAAGTTGAAATGGTCGCCTAATAGTAGATTAAAAACCTGAAAAAACTTGAACACTTTTCCAAAATCAAACTTTTCAGTCTAAATAAAAAGCTGTAGTACATAGAATGGTACTGCAGCTTATTTTATAAACTTAAATGACGGGTTTAGATTCATTTCCTTTTGGATTTTAGCAAAATTTTCCATAAACTCATCAATTGCTATGTGCTTTAAATCGTAATAACGTGATTGTTTGTAACCAACATCCCTCATTACTACATGATTAGGTTTATCAAATATATACACTCCAGTTAAGATTTTTCTTGATTTATCTTAACAAGCATTAATTGCTTTAACAACACATGTGGTAATGTTCTTAGCGTATTCAATTCTATTGTTAGTTTTAATGCCTTTAAATCTATCTATGGGACCTTTTACTAAATCAGCTTTATGTTGCCCTGAACGAGCTGTAAAGACGCTGAAATCACGTTTAAGAAAAGTTCTTACATCTTCTTTATATTCCATTTTATGTTTCTCTTTTTGGTTAACACTTTATTTTTAACTACAGTTTGCAGTTCTATCCAAAATATGAAGTCTTTTTTACTAGTACTACTGTTTAATTTAACATTTCTTAAACAACTTTCAATTTACTAGTCATCCCTTTAAATTACCTATGTATCAGCATTTTTTCTTCTATTTTAGCTAAATATCTAAGATTAGCCCACTTACACGTCTGCTTAAAATATGAAGTCTAATATGAAGTTTTTTAGCTCATTTTGAGCTAGTTTCAGAAAATTCGAAAAAACAAAAATGCCTTTATACCAGCGTTTAAGCCATCTGATATAAAGGCAAAATCTCATTTATCGGGAAAACAGGATTCGAACCTGCGACCTCTACGTCCCGAACGTAGCGCTCTACCAAGCTGAGCTATTTCCCGTTTATTAAAAAAACTCACCAAAAGCGGTGAGTCTTTTTCTTGAGAGCGGAAGACGGGATTCGAACCCGCGACCCCCACCATGGCAAGGTGATGTTCTACCACTGAACTACTTCCGCAAGACAAATATTATTATAGCAAACCAATCTAAATTTGCAACCTTTTTTATTAAAAAAATCGCTGAAATGAGCATCCTAGCAGGAAAACTGACCTTGTGAGAATTTCTAAAACATAATTTCTGATAAGTGATACTATTCTGTTATACACAGATATTAAATTTTAGAGTCATTAACGTAGAAAAGAGGCTACAAAATTGCAAAAAGAACTGGAAAAACTGGTTAATTTAAATTCTGGAAAAATCACTTTTAAAGATAGTCAAATCGACTATATGTTGCAAAATATCGGAAATCTTAATCCACATCTTCGAGATGACGTTATTTATACACTCTTTGCTCGTGTTTTTTTTGAAAATTCCCTTACTTTATAGCAGAAAGCAAAGATTGTTACCAGTTTTATTAATTCAAAAAGTCTGTTTAAGGGAATCGAACAGCCAGAAAATGATTTAGTTTTTCTCAGAACATTCAGTGCATTACTGGGTTCTTTAATTATAGAGGATGATAAAAAGCATTCTATTTTAGATACAACTGAACGAAATACTATTTTTAATTGGAATATTTGCTATTTGAAGGCAGAAAAAGCCCTTCGCGGATATGTTAAAGATAATTTCCTTAAAAAAATCGTTGACTATAACAAATACATGGGATTTTCAATTTAAACAAAAAATAAGACCAAATTAATGGTCTTATTTTTAATTACTCTTTTTCTTCAAATCTTCTTTAACTTCCCGATCAATGTCTTCGACCCTCTCAGGACGCATAGTTGGGAATAAAAGCACATCCCTAATAGCAGGCGCATCAGTCAGAAGCATCACAAGACGGTCAATTCCGATACCCAATCCACCTGTTGGCGGCATGCCGTACTCCATAGCACGCAAATAATCTTCATCAATCATATCAGCTTCATCGTTTCCGGCTTCACGTTCTGCCATTTGCGCTTCAAAACGTTCACGCTGGTCATCCGGATCATTTAATTCAGAAAAGGCATTACCATATTCTTCGCCCATGATGTAGATTTCAAAACGATCAGTGAAGCGTGGATCATCGGCATTTTTCTTAGCCAATGGTGAAATTTCAACTGGATGACCATAAACAAATGTTGGGTCAACAATTGTTTCTTCACAATACTTCTCAAAGAAAGCATTGATGATATGACCCACTTTCCAGAAGCTTTCAACCTTAATATCGTGGTCTTCAGCAATCTTAGTAGCTTCTTCAACGCTCATCTTTTGCCAAAAATCAACGCCAGTCTTCTCTTTAATCATATCTACCATATGAACGCGACGGAAAGGTTTGCCCAAATCAATGTTTGTACCCTGATAAGTAACTTTACCATCTTCTGATACGACTTTGGCAGCCGCACGAATAATGCCTTCGGCTTCATCCATAACATCATGGAAATCCCAATAAGCACAGTAAGTCTCAAGTTCTGTGAATTCAGGGTTATGGTGAGTATCAATACCTTCATTCCTGAAAACACGGCCGATTTCATAAACTCTTTCCATGTCACCAACGATCAAACGTTTCAACGGCAGTTCAAGGGCAATTCTCATATAAAGGTTAATATCTAAAGCGTTATGATGAGTAATAAATGGACGAGCTTCTGCACCACCTGGAATATTATGCAAAACAGGCGTTTCAACTTCCAAAAAGTCCTTACTGTTCAAATAATCACGGATAGCTTGGATAATTTTAGTTCGATTTACAAAACGCTCGTAACTTTCACGGTTGGTAATTAAATCAAGATAGCGTTGGCGATAAATTTGTTCAACATCTTTCAAGCCGTGATATTTTTCAGGTAAAGGACGCAAAGCTTTTGATAAAAAGGTGACATGTGTAGCACGGATTGTCAATTCGCCCGTGTCAGTTTTCATAACTTCACCGTCAATACCTAAGAAATCACCGATATCTGACTTCTTGAAAATCTTGTAGTTATCTTCGCCAACAATATCTTTACGAACATAAATCTGTACTTTACCTGTGCGATCATATAAATCAGCGAATCCAACTTTGCCCTTACCTCTTTTAGCCAGCATTCTACCTGCTATTTTAGTCTTAGGCAATTCTTCATTCAGTTCATCTTTGTCATCTTGAGCGTATTTTTCATTCAATGACCGAGCTAAATCTTGTCGATCAAACTTTCTCATTCCAAAAGGTTCGATGCCATTTTCTCTTAATTCATCTAATTTTTGGCGTCGAACAATTAATTGGTCATTCATTTCATTTTTAGCCAATTATACTTCCTCCATTATTATTTAACTTCACTTCTGGCAGCCTTTTGCTTTTGTCTTTTTTCATAGTCTTCAACAAAATTATCAAGCAAATCATAAACTTCTTGTGCTGTCCAAACCTCATTTATTTTAGCACGAGTACGTGCAGAGCGGGGAACTCCCTTTAAATAATAGGCAGCTTGTTGACGAAATTCAGGTACAGCAATTTTTTCCCCTTTTAATTCAACCAAACCTCTAAGTTGGTGTTTGGCAGTTGCTACACGTTCACGCACTGTTTGTGGTGCAAGTTTCTCTCCGGTTTCCAAATAATGCACCATGTTTTTAATAATCCAAGGATTTCCTAATGCCGCACGGCCAACCATAACTGCAGTTGATCCGATTTCATCAAGTGCCTTCTTTGCCAGTTCTGGTGTCGCAACATCGCCATTGGCAACAAAAGGAATATCAAGCACTTGAGCCACATCATGCAAAGTTTCCCAATCAGCTTCCCCCATGTACATTTGCTTACGGGTTCTGCCATGCATTGCGATCATGCTGGCACCTGCTTCTTGAGCAGCTAAAGCATTTTCAACTGCAAAAATATGCTTGCGATCCCAGCCAATACGCATTTTTACAGAAACTGGCTTTTGCACATTTTGTACAACTTTATGCACCATTTGGTAAATTTTATTAGAATCAAGGAGCCATTTAGAACCTGCATCTGTTTTAGTAACCTTGGGAACCGGACATCCCATGTTAATATCAATAATATCTGCAGCAGTATGCTGGTCAATATATTGTGCTGCTTCAAGTAATGTATCCTCAGTTCCACCGAATATTTGAATACTCATAGGATGTTCTCGCGGATCAACTTTCATCATTGACATAGTTTTCTTATTACGATAAATGATGCCATGATCCGAGATCATTTCACAAACAACTAACCCAGCCCCAAATTCCTTACAAATCATTCTAAAAGCAGAATTTGAAACTCCAGCCATTGGAGCAACCACAACACGATTGGGAATAGTTATATCACGAATTTTCCAACTATTATCCACTAAATCACCCTTTCAAAACACCATATTATCTTAACAAAAAGGATTCTATAAGCAAAATTCATGGTACTTTTCGTAATAAAAAGTTAACCCTTGATATCTGTATAAATCTTTAATTACTTTTCGATAAAAAATTCACCAGGTGCAACTCTATTATAATAACGCAAAAACGGTTTTTTGCTAGCTTCATCAACTGAAATGTTAATTACTCCAGCATTTTGTATTTCACCAACCAAAGTTATTTTGGGAATGCCTAAAACATTCTGAACCAGTGAACGAGAAGCTGTTCCGTGAAAGACCAATAAAACTGACTCGTCTTTGTGATTATTAATTAAGTCATGCCAGAAATCCATTAATCTATCTGCTAAATGCTGGTATGTTTCTCCTGAACAATAATCACTATAATTTTCTTTAAAATAGCCTAATTCATCAAATACTTGAGGATATTTTTTGATTATATTTTGAACATCTTGACCATCCCAGTTGCCGTAATTCATTTCAGATAATCGGTCATCAACAATTATTTCATGCTTGCTCTGGTTTAAAATTTCTGCAGTTTCAAGTGCTCTTTTTAAGGGGCTGCTATATACACAATCAATTTTATTAATGTCAAAACTGTCTCTTAAATTTTCAGCCTGTTTTTTACCTTTTTCATTCAGTGGTAGATTTGTTCCTGACCCGTTAATACCAAAAGTTTTATTAGTATCTGTTTGGCCGTGACGAACAATATACACATTCAGCATTTAATTTTCTCCTTTACTTTTCATTCATCTCTTTCATTATAGCAAAATTGGTACTGACCGCATCTTTAATCTTAAAAAAGCCTAAAAACTATAATTTTATTTGGTTGATACTTAAATTAGTCTTTTTTTAGATTAACAACTTCATCATAATATTTCAATTCTGCAAAACGGTGTACAACACTAATTATTGTGACATTAGGCAAATATTTCTTTATCATTCGGTAAACAATAGCAATAGTATTTTCATCTAAATTACTAGTAAATTCATCTAACAGTAATATTTGCGGTTTCGAGATGATTGCCCTTAAAAATAAAATTTTTTGTTTTTCGCCACCAGAAATTTTATTTTTAATATCTCCAGGTGTTTTGACCGTCAAGTCCTTTTCAGTATGAATTAACGTATTTAAATTGACTTCTTCAATCAATTTAAATACTTCCTTAACGGCAACTTTATTATTTGGATAACAAATATTTGCCATAATTGAGCGGTTAAATAATTGTGTACTTTGAGGCAAATACATTAAATCCGGCTGCTTAGCAAAAGGCAAAATAATTTGCCCAGATTGTGGTTGATAAAAACCAGTCAAGAGTTTAAGCATAGTACTTTTACCAGTTCCATTTGGTCCTACTAATGCGGTCATTTTTCCTTTTTTAAACTTTAAATCCAAATCCTTAAAAATGTCTTGCTTATTTTTATAGGAATAGCTGATATGTTTAAAATCAATCGTTTTTCCATTTGGATCAAACCAAAAAGCCGATAAATCGCCAGCCGTCTTTTTCCCATATTCCAGTTCAGACAGTCCTGAACTAATTCTGTTTAAAAATTCTTCAATTGCCAAGTATTGAGTACCAAAACCAGATAAATTAACAATAGAGTACAACAGAATCAGTATCAAAGAAAGTGCTTGACTTTCTTTAGTACCAATCAGAAATTGACCTAAAATCGTAATAATACAGGCCAAAATGACAATTAAAAATTGCTGAAATAGAGATGCCCGATTTGTAATACCTTGAACTTTTGTAAAAGTCTTTTGTTCATTATTCAAAATTTTATCCATATTCTGTTCTTCAAAGTTTTTAGAATTAGTGGATAAAATTGTTTCAATGTTACTGTAATAATCAATGATATATTCATTGACTTTAGAAGAACTTTTCAATGATGCAGCAACGTTATCCCTATTTTTTCGCGCCATCCACACCGAAATCAACATATAACCAACAAAGAATAATAAATACAAAATACCAACAAAGATATTTTGCATACTCAACATTATGGTATACATGATGAGCATAACAAACATTTGCACCACAACTCCTAAGCTGGACTGCTCCAACTCCCGACATGCAAATGAAACATCCTTGATATAGCTTTGAACCTTTCCTACCGGTTTATCCGAAAAGTAGCTGAAAGGCTTATCAACAACAGATTCCCATAAAATTTGTTTAGATAATTTTCTCACCGCTTGAATAAATGTATTATTGCAACTATTTATCAATGGCATCATCATTAGTGAAACTGCAAGAGCAAGGACTAATAATATTTGAAACTTTTTGTTTAAATGTGGCCGAAATAATTCAGTAATCAAATAAGGTTGTGCAAAATACACTGCATAACTGACAAAAAGGAACACGCAAAAAACCGCTATTTTTAGTATTCCAATTCTGTCAATTATTTGTCGTATGTATTTCCAAATCATTTTTCAACCCAATATATAATTTAAAATCAATAAAACTGCATTCTAGTGGCAAAATAAACAATATTAATCAGACTTTTTAGACAAAATTGCTTTTAATTCTTCTTCAGAATAATGGTACTTATTGCCACAAAAACTACAAGTCAGCTCTGCTCCGTGATCTTCTTTTATCATGATTTCTATTTGACTTTTTTTCATTGTTCCTAAAATCTTACCATACTTTTCTTTAGAACAATCACACTTGAAAGCAACTTCATCTTTTTCTAAAATCTTACAGTCATCGCCTAAAATCATGGTTGCTAATTTTTCAGGAGTCAGGCCATCCAGAAAGGCTGTAGAAAGTGCTGGTAAATTGTTGATTCTATCAATTGTTTTCGTAATTAATTGGTCTGAAGCACCAGGCAATGCTTGAAGCATGAATCCACTTGCTTCTCCGATAGTATTATTAGGGTTGACAAATACAGATAAACCAACAGCTGAAGGTATTTGTTCTGATTTTGTTAAATAATAGGCAATATCTTCAGCAATTTCACCAGAAACAATAGGTACTTGACCCGTATATGGCTCCTTTAAGCCCAAGTCTTTAGTAACTTCAAGCCAACCTTCGCCAACTGCTTTTTTAACATCAATATGACCATTCTTTTTTGGAGGTAATGCAATGTGAGGATTTTTAACATAACCCTTAACAGTTAAATCTGATTTAGCTGTCACAATTGTGGAGCCCACGGGTCCATTACCTAATAGTCTGATGGTCAGCTCCTCCTTATCGGTAAGCTCTGCGCCAGCTAGTAAAACTCCTGCTAGTAAACTACGTCCAAGAACAGCAGAAGAAGCTGGCCAAGTATCATGACGAGTTTGTGCCTCTTGAACCAAATCTTTGGCAGTTATTGTTAAAAGACGTAAATTTTTCGATTTATCAATTGCTTTGATTAAATAATCATTCATTTTATTCTCCTAAAAAAATAGAGCCTAATCGTAGGCTCTATTAAATATTACTCTTGAGGATGATCATTTTCACTAGGTGACTGATCAGTATCATTAGAATTTTGCTTTCCCGTAGAATCTTAGTTTTTAGATTCTGAAGAATTTAACTCATGCTCTTTTTCTTCTTTATCTAGCTCTGACTCTTTTGGAAATTCATTCTTTTCTGGATTCTCAGGATTGCTTTCCTCTGCTTCCTCATTCTTTTGTGCAGGTGATTCTAAAGAATTATCTCTTTCCTCCTGTGCTTTTTCAGAATTTACGATATTCTTTTTCTGAGAATGATTCTCTTTCTTTTCAGCAGCAGCTTTAGCCTCCTCATAAGTTGAAGCTTTCGATTCGCTAGGATATTCCTGCTCAGTTTTTTCTGGCATCTTGCCTGTAGTGTAGAGGGACATAATCTGTTTCTCATCTAGAGTTTCATACTTAAGCAAAGCTTCAGCAATAATGCGATGTTTTTCGCGATTATTTTTCACAATCTCAACTGCTTTGGTATGAGCTTCATCAAGTAGATTCTTAACTGCTTCGTCAATTTTGGCAGAGGTTGCTTCACTATAAGGTTTAAAACCATATGGATTGGTTTCTCCTTCTTTTTCCAACTCTACCATACCCAATGAGTCCGTCATTCCGTAGTTGACTACCATACTGTGAGCAATTTGTGTTGCCTGTTCGAAGTCGTTAGAAGCACCAGTTGACTGATCACCTACGACAACTTCCTCACCGGCACGGCCACCCATCAAACCAACGATTTGTTCCATTAACTGTTTCTTGGTTAACAAGAATTGATCATCCTTAGGCAGCATCAAGTTATAACCACCTGTCCTGCCATGAGGCACGATAGTTACTTTACGCACCGTTCTTGAATCACTTAAAACTAACCCACAAATAGAGTGACCTGCTTCATGGAAGGCAACTCGACGCCGTTCTTTTTGAGAAATCAAGCTATTTCTCTTGGCAGGACCGGCAATAACACGATCTTCAGCTTCATCCAGATCTGCAGCAGTAATATTTGTACCATTGCGTCTTGCTGCAAGAAGAGCAGCTTCATTAAGTAGGTTGGCCAAGTCTGCACCGACAAAACCTGGCGTTTGGCGAGCAATTTCCTTTAAGTCAACATCATCCGCCAAAGGCATATTCTTAGCATGAACACGTAAAATAGCTTCACGACCGCGAACATCAGGAGTTCCAACCAAGATTTTTCTGTCGAATCTACCAGGACGAAGCAAGGCTGGATCAAGGACATCGGAACGGTTAGTAGCTGCAATAACAATTACGCCTTCATTACCTTCAAAACCGTCCATCTCAACTAACAACTGATTTAAAGTTTGCTCACGTTCATCATTGCCACCGCCACTGGCATTGCCACCACGTCTACGACCAATGGCATCAATTTCGTCAATGAAAATAATACTTGGAGCATTTTTCTTAGCATTAGTAAATAAGTCACGTACACGACTAGCACCAACACCAACAAACATTTCAACAAAGTCAGAACCCGAAATTGAGAAGAAAGGTACATTTGCTTCTCCTGCTACGGCACGAGCAAGCAACGTTTTACCAGTACCCGGAGGACCCTCAAGTAAAACTCCAGACGGAATTTTAGCACCGAGTTTAGTAAATTTAGCTGGATTCTTTAAGAATTCTACTACTTCTACTAATTCTTGCTTCTCTTCTTCTTCACCAGCAACATCAGAAAAACGAACTTTATTTTTCTTTGGATCCTCAGGTTTAACGTGAGATCGCCCAAAGTTCATGATGCCACCGTTGCCGCTACGACCACCGCCACTTTGACTGACCATCATCCAAAGCATAACGATGAAGAGAATTGTCGGCACAAGCATCACAATTGTAGAAATCCAGTTCCCAGACTGTGACTCCCCTTGAGTCGTCATCTTAGTGCCACTCTTTTGAGCTAATTCTTGCACATTAGATACACTTGAATCGTTTTGCAACATTGTAGTCGAAAAACGCGATACTTTTGATCCTGAATTGCCGTTAAAAAAGTCAAAACTGTTTTTTGACTGGCTTTTGCTTTCCTGTGTTTCCTTATAACTACCTGAAACAGTATAAACACCATTTGCAGGCTGAACGTTAAAATTCTTAACTTTTCCCTTGCGCAAATTACTGACAAATTCAGAGTAGCTAATATTTTCACTGCTACCAGAATTATCTGATCCACCAAGTGCCCAGTTGATTCCCCCTAATAGTAAGAGGAAAACAACTATATAGAAAAGACCATTTGAAAACAGCCGATTCCGGTTATTTTTCATAAAAAACCTCCACAAAGTTTCTAGAGATATACGAATAAAAGTTTATCACAAATTTAGGTTGTGCTCTAATAATTTAAAATTTCTTATTAAATGTCTTCGTACAAAAAGTAATTCGTATCATTTGAATTGACCAGCTGATTAGAATACGTTCTTTCAATAAAAACGACTTTATCACCAGCATAAATAGTTAAGCAATAGGGTCGTAATATATTTGGAATACTACTTTGAGCGAATTTCTTCTTACTCTTTGTATGATTGCCATTTTTCAGTAACAATTTCGTCCCAGGTCTGATTGGACCTGCCCAAATTTGTTTTTTATTTTCTGCAACAAATTGACCAATTAATTTTTTGGACTTTTCTGGCTTTAGTGAAATCAAAAATTTACGATTATTAAATGAAAATTTTTGTCCCAAATTGACTTTTTGGAATATCGGTAAAGAAGGTAATTTATTAAAAAGATAAAAAAAGCCTTGATACACAATTAAGGTGAAATTGGCTAAATTCTTATTAACACGTTCATGCCATTTTTGCCAAATAAAGTTTTGCCAAAAAGCACATTTTTCATCACTGGACAAACCTTCTAATGCGTTTGTTTGCAAACGGTATGCTATACCTAAAAAAGGTTCCGGTTGCTGCAATTGAGCAAAACTTTTATTTGCTATTGCAGTTAACAAACTAACTTGTTCACTAAACCTAAGAGCATTTTGACCTACTTGCTTGTTTTCAGTTTTAAGCAATGGGATTACATGGTGGCGCAACTTATTCCGCAGAGTGTCATCTTCGTAGTTAGTCTTGTCAATCACGTAAGATATTTGTCGTTTCTGGTCGTATAACAATAAGTCATCTTTTTTCTTACTTAAAAGTGGCCTTAATAAAGTCATGCCTTGAACTTTGCCAACTGCCCTTAAACTATTCATTTCGTTAGGATTTCCAGAGCGTATAAACTTGAGCAAAATATTCTCAAGCAAATCATCCATATGATGTGCTGTTAATAAGTAATCTCCCTGATTTTGCTGCATTACGTTTACCAAAAAATTATAGCGATATTTCCTGGCAGCAGCTTCTATCCCAGTCACAGGATGTAAATTTTGAGGCCAAATTCCATTAACTGACTGAATGCTTTTATTCAAGCAGTATGCAGAGATCACTTTTTCCTCTTCCAAAGAATCAGACCTGAGTTTGTGGTCTAAATGGGCTGATATCAGCTTAAAATGATATCGTTTCTTTATTTGATAAAGCAGATCAAGCAGAGCTAAAGAATCTGGTCCTCCGCTAACTGCAACAACAAGGGTTTTACCGGTTAATGGCAAATGATTTTCTTTAAAAAAGTTATCAATTTGCATAACTAATCAAATCTTTTTCTAATTTTTTTATTTCTTTTTTAGCATCAGATACTGTTTTAGACAATACTCTAGTAAAATCAGCTTTTTTAGTGTCTGAAAAAGAATTAGTATGATCAATTAAATCGGGGTCATTAACTCTCATTTTAGAGAGTCCAATTTTACCTTTATAGTTATGAATAATTACTAGTCGTATCTGTTCACCAATATGATAATTGCCTTTTTCACGTAGCCAATTATTGCCAAAATCACTATGGTGAACTAATCCTGTCTTATGATGAGAAAGCGTAACAAAAATGCCTAAGTCACTAATGTTATTAATAGTTCCTGTCACTCTCTGTCCAACTTGGTATTTCATTAATTATTATTTTTTCCTTCAGGTAAATTGTAAATTGTTTCGTTTGGTTTAGAATACAAAAATTTGAACCGCACTAGTTTAGCCACGTAATCAGGATCTTTCAAATCGTTTCTTTTTGTTATTAAAACCTGCTTTTGATTGTTTATTTTTTTAAGAGCCTTTTTAGAAGTTTGTACTTGACTATTAATATGCTCAGTTTGAGCATGAGTAACTCCAATTTGTATTCCTAAAAATGCAAAAATAGCCACAAAAACTGCGATAATACGATTGCGCCTAACACGATGTACTTCTTTTTCTCTTTTTTCCTGTTTACGTTTCAGACGAGCAACCTGCTCTTCCGGACTAAGTGAATTATATATACGTGGACCGTTCATAATTTTGACCTCTATTACCAGAACAAATACTATTTTAATTATAACAAGACCACTTATAAATGTCATTAAAGATAAAACTAATTTATCAATTCGTATAGTTCACTTGCTTCAGCTTTTTTCGTGGTTTCTTTAATAGCACAGACTTTTGCTTTGACTTCTTTCGAGCCATATCCAACTTCAATAATATCTCCAATCTTAACATCGTAGCTGGATTTTACCACATGGTCATTTACCTTGATTCGACCTTGATCTGCCATTTCTTTAGCTATTGGACGCCTTTTAACTAATCTTGAAACTTTTAAAAATTTATCAATTCTCATTTCTTTCTCCTTATTTTTGTATGATATCACTGACTGCTGACATAAATGTTACTAAATTAGCAAATAGTTGCCGGTGATTTATGTTTTCGGGTAATTCCAGCAATACAACTAGTCTCTTAACTGGAGAGAGACTGATTTTAACCTTATATGATACATGTTCTAAAGCTTTGAAAATATTTGGACCTTGCAATTCACTAGATGCCTCTTTAGCAAACTCAACTTTTACCTCATGATCATTAACTTTAGTTATATTTCGTGCTTGAGCCAAATCTGCTTCAGCTTTTAGTTGTGAAACAGCTAGCAGATTTTCAACTGGCTCAGGATAATTGCCAAAACGATCAATTAATTCATCTTGAATTTGTTCGATATCATCAGTACCAGCCGTTTTGATCTTTTTATAAAACTCTATTTTTTCCTCCTGGTCGCTAATGTAGTCATCAGGAATATATGCTTCGAGTCCTAAATTGATTTCAGCATTACTTTTTTTAACTTTCTTTTTACTTTTACGGTTTTTAATTGCATCAGACAGCATCTGAGAGTACAAATCGTAACCTACGCTGTCAATAAAGCCATGCTGCTGTGCACCTAACATATTGCCAGCTCCACGGATTGATAAATCTCGCATAGCAATTTTGAAACCGGAACCCAGTTCAGTAAAATCGCGAATAGCATCCAATCTTTTTTCACCGACTTCTGTTAATACTTTATTAGGCTGGTATAAAAAATAAGCATATGCTAAACGAGCACTGCGTCCGATTCTGCCACGCAATTGATAAAGCTGACTTAAACCATAGTGATCTGCATTTTCAATCAACATAGTATTGACATTAGGCATATCAATACCAGTTTCGATGATTGTTGTGGTAACTAAAATATCAAATTCTCTGTTTAAAAACCGATACAAAATATCTTCCATTTGATTTTTGCTCATACGGCCGTGGACACTAACAATTCTAGCACTTGGCATTAGATTCTCTAATTCTGTTACTACGTCATCAATGTCACCGATATGGTTATGCAGGTAAAAAACTTGACCACCGCGCGCAATTTCTCTCATACAAGCTTCCTTAATTACACTCGGTATTTGTTCCATCACGTAGGTTTGAATAGGATAACGATTGGATGGTGGAGTTTCCATGACTGACAAGTCTCTCACGCCAATCATTGACATGTGCAAAGTCCGTGGAATTGGTGTTGCAGTCAAGGTTAAAACATCAATATTTGCTTTTAGTTCTTTTAGCCTTTCTTTATGCTTCACGCCAAATCTTTGTTCTTCATCAACAATGAGCAACCCTAAGTCCTTAAATTTTACATCCTTTGAAAGCAACCGGTGCGTACCCACCACTAAGTCAATTTTGCCTTGTTTCAATCCTTCTGTTATCTTTTTAGCTTCAGCAGGTGTTTGAAAGCGAGAGAGAACAGCATAATTGACAGGAAAATTTTTAAACCTGTCCTGAATCGTTTCATAATGCTGTTGCGCCAAGATTGTTGTAGGTACTAAAAACGCCACTTGCTTGTTATCTTCTATTGCCTTAAATGCTGCTCTTAAAGCAACTTCTGTTTTTCCAAAGCCTACATCCCCCACAAGCAAACGATCCATCGGTTTTTCCTGCTCCATATCGTGCTTAATTTCTTTAATTGAGCGCAACTGATCAGGCGTTTCAACATAAGGAAAAGCATTTTCGAATTGTCGCTGCAGGTCATCGTCTTTCGAAAAAGCAAATCCCTTTTCTGATTCTCTTTTTGCATACAAATCAATTAAGTCATCGGCTATATCTTCAACTTTAGATTGGACCCTGCTTTTTGTCTTAGCCCACTCGCTACCGCCAAGTTTATTGACGTGTGGTCTCTTGCCCTCTGAAGAAACGTATTTTTGCACCAATTTTAGTTGATCTGCTGGAACAAATAACTGATCCCCGTGCTGGTAAGTAATGGTAATATAATCTCTTTTTACACCATTATTTTCTAAGGTCTTTATTCCCTCAAAACGTCCAATTCCGTGATTAACATGAACAACATAATCTCCTGGCTTTAGTTCAGTGTAACTCCGTAATCTTTGAGCATTCTCCATAGTTTTGATTCGTCGATTATGGTGAGTTACCTTATTAAAAAGTTCTCGCTCAGTTAAATAAACTAGGTTATTATTAGGGAAACTAAAGCCGCTAGCAAAACCGCCAACCTTAATTTGAGTTTGATTTTCCACTAAATTATTTGACTGTACGATGGGGACATCCATGCCAAACTCAGCCATTGTTTGGCTAATTTGATTGGCTCTTTTGCTGTTATCGGCTTGTAAAATTACTGTCTGATTTTTTTTCTGATATGACTCTATTTCCGACTTGATCAAAGGCATTTGGCTGAAAAATTGCTGAGGTTCTCTAGTCTGCCAATCAAATAACTGCCCTAGTTTTATACGGCCGATACTGCGCTGAAATAACGAAAAATAAATATGATTATGTTTGTCTTGTGACCAATTTTTATGAAAGTCACTGCGCAATTCTTGTCCCGGAATCATTGCTCCTGTTTTCAATTCATCGTCAATGAAACCTGCGTTTTGTTCATTGACACACTTAACAGACTGCTCAATTAAAGGCCAGTCATCCAGCATTACTATTCCTGAATCTGACAAGTAATCTAATAGATTTTTAGGTTCAGCTATTAAAAAATCTGCCAAAAAAGCGTAATTTTGCGGTAAAGACCCATTTTCCAAAGCATCTAAGGATTCTGAAAAATGATTATTAACATCTTTTTCAGGTGCAGGAGAATCTGCTATAGCTTTTCTTATCTTTTGTGCTGCTTGTTTGAAATTATTAGCTGAAAAAACTCGATCTTGGGCGGCAGTTACAACTAATTGGTCAATTTGCTTTTGACTACGTTGACTAGTTAAATCAAATTCCTTAATGGTATCAATTTCATCACCAAAAAATTCAATTCTAACAGGGTTTTCTCTATCAAGAGGATATATGTCTAAAATATCTCCTCGTAACGCAAACTCTCCTGGTTTAGCGACCAGATTTTCGCGGTGAAATCCTACTTGCACAAGCCAGCTAGTAAGTTCATCCAGGTCATATTCATTCTCTGGAACGAATTTGCGTCTTGCTTCCTTATATTTTTCCGGAGCAGACAACTTGTATTGCAATGCCTGTGGTGTGGCAACGATAATGCCCGGTTTTTGACTTAGTAAAAAATTAAGTGCTTGAATGCGGCTGCTTAATTCGTCAGGTGAAGTGACAGCAGTTTGAGTTGCAATTGATGCGTCAACAGGAAAAATTTGTATGCTCTCTTCAGGCATAATAGCATCTAATTCACTGTAAATTTTTTGCGCCTTATTTTCGTTTTCCTCAAGCAAAATTAACGGCTCATTCAAAGTCTTTACTATTTGGCATAAAAGCAAGTCAAAAGCACCGGCATTTGCTCCGGTGATTAAAGAATTTTTTACTTTGCTAATATTGGAAATAAAATTTATCAGATCATGATCTTTTTCTAAAATATTTGTTAAACGCATCTTTAATTATATTTGTTCATTAAATACTGTGAGCTTTTTCCAGCAATAAAGTCAGTTATAACTTCACTTGCTTTCATAAAAGCTTCATCCATCAACTTTTTTTGCTCAGTATTAAATTGTGATAAAACCCATGAAACGACGCTGGCTTCTGTAACATTATCTGGATGTCTAATACCAATTTTCAACCTGTTAAAGTCGTTAGTGCCCAGATCACGTATAATACTTTTAATACCATTATGACCTCCGGATTTGCCATTTGCACGTATGCGGATTTTCCCTAAAGGCATGTCCATATCGTCATGAATAATCAAAATATCCTGTGGATCCACTTTAAAAAAGTGGGCAAATTGCGCAACAGATCTTCCTGAATCATTCATAAAAGTTTGTGGTTCCAACAAGATAACATCAGTGCCAGCGATCTTTTGCTTCGTATACTTTCCTTCAAACTTTTCTCTTTCAAGGCTTAACTTATTTTCTTGTAAATAATGGTCTAAGGCCATAAAACCGGTATTATGTTTTGTTCCATCATATTTTTTACCTGGATTGCCTAGTCCTGCTATAATTTTCATCTAATTTCCCCTTATTTTTTTATCGTAATAATGATAGCACAATCAACAGATTTAATTTTTTCAAAGACTATTACACTTTGATTTCATTAGCCAATTTAGCTTTTTAAATTGTACTGCAAGTGCTAAAATCTATCTGAATAGTTATTTTCCTTTCATATTTATTTAATCCACTATCTTTTTATGATATAATTGTTGGGATTATTTTTACAACGGAGGCAGTTTCATGCTTATCAAATCTTTAGTTAGAAAAAAAGATTATTTAACTACAGTTAACGAACACGCTACGCTTGAAGAAGCATTAAAAATTCTGGAGGATTCTGGGTTTAGATGTGTACCGATTTTAGATGATACCGGCACTATTTTCCGCGGTAATATTTATAAAATGCACATTTACCGCCATAAATCTCAAGGTAAGGACATGAGCCTGCCAGTTACATATTTATTAAAAAATGCAACGAAAACTATCAAGGTTAATTCACCATTTTTTAAAGTTTTCTTCACAATTAAGGATTTACCTTACATTTCGGTTTTAGATGAAGAAAATAAATTTTATGGCATTCTAACTCACTCGAAATTACTTGGTATGTTATCAGAGGCTTGGAATATAAAAACAGGATCCTACGTACTCACTGTTTTAACTGATGACTCACAAGGAAATCTGGCAAAGATGACTAAAATCATCAGTAAGTTTTGTGCTATAGCTGGTGTAATGAGTCTTGACGCATCTACAGCCGGTGAAACAAACAATGCTGTGAGACGTATCTTATTTACATTACCGGCAGGACTTACTGAAGACACCTTAAAAGAAATTGTTAGGCGTCTTGAACGTAAAAGTTATGTTGTGGCTGAAATTGAGGATCTTCAAGCCGGGATGACACTTATGAGTGATGAAAATCCTGGTGTTTATATTAATCAAGAAGATAACAATTAAATATCACCATTATAAAAAGAGCACATCAGCTTGATGTGCTTTTTTGCTTGCCTATTACTAATTATAGTATTTTCGCGGCAAGCGATCATCCAGTAAACAGGCAACTTCATAATGAATGCTGTCAACATAATCTGCTGCTTTTTTGATACTGTTTGGTGCATCTGGATCATTTGAAATCAAAACAACTTTTGTTCCCACAGGCATTTCATAAGGCAATTGCACCATCAATTGATCCATGCACACTCGACCAACTATGGGACAATACTCAGAACCCACCTTAATTTTGAAGCCCTGAAATTTACGAATAAAGCCATCAGCATATCCAACTGGTACTGTACCAATAATTTGATCTTTATCAGCAATGTATGTAGAACCATAACCTACTCCCTGCCCTTTATGAATGGTATGGACCTGTACCAGCTCACTAACAAAGGACAGTGCCGGTTTTAATTTGATTACAGTCTCTAAATCAGGACTTGTCGGATTTGATGAAGGATTTAAGCCATAAATACCAATGCCAAAACGCACCAAATCACTGTGAACCTTCTTATCAAACACACTGGCTGCAGTGTTATCAACGTGAATCCACCTTGGCTTTAATTTCAACAAACTTTTAAAATGATCAAATCGGTCAACTTGACTCAAAAAGTATGAATCATCGCTGCTGTCTGCAGAAGCAAAATGTGTGAACATCCCTTCAACGTTGAAATTCGGATTATTCAATAAAAAATCGTTTGTAGCAATAAATTCTTCATCCTCGCTAAAGCCAATGCGTCCCATGCCAGAATCGACCGCCAGATGTATTTTTAATTGCAGATGGTTCTGACTTAGTTCTGATTCAGCTTCTTGCAGCCATTTTAAATCAGGAACTGCCAAAGAAATACCATTGACAGCTGCTAGCGAAGCATACTTTTCAGGAGTCACCCCCAAAACTAAAATTGGCTGGACTATCCCAGCTTGTCTTAATTCTATGGCTTCATCTAAAATAGCAACGCAAAACCCGCTGGCGCCGACTTTGACTGCTTCTCGAGCTATTCGTACTGCCCCATGACCATAGGCATTTGCTTTAACTACAGCAAACAACTTTTGTTCAGGTCTTAAATGTTTAATTTCTTCTTTGATATTCTGTCTGATTGCAGCTAAATCAACATATACTGCTGCAGGTCTATGAATTCCAGGAACCATTTTATTTCTCCAAAACAATTAATGTGACTATTTCATGTCTATCATGAGTAATACTGGGGAAAATCTTGCCGTTAAACTTAGTCGATGTTGTTATGGGGTGCCCTAATTCATCCCACAATGTTTCTATATCTTGCAAGCCTATACCTTTGCCAAATCCTGTTCCAATAGCTTTGACAAAGGATTCCTTGATAGAAAAGCGACCTCCCAAATATTCGGCTTTACGTCTGCCTGAGAGTTTTTGGTACTGCTCAAACTCCTTAGGAGTTAATACTTTACGAGCAAAATTATCTCCTTTAGCAATAATTTTTTCTACACGTTCAACTTCAACAGCATCAATACCGACTCCAACGATCATTTTGTTTTCCTCTTAATATCAAAAATATAATACTAAAAAAGAGTTGTAAATTGCCACAACTCTTTTTTAGTAAAAACGTTAACCTTTTTTATTTTTAATAACGAAGTTTTTGCCATTACCAGAACGTCGTGAATGCCCTCCACGGTAATTGCCACGCCCGCGACTGCGGTCGCCGCGATAGCCACCACGACTGTTTTTACCGCGACTATAACGGCCACGACCACCGCGACCACTACCTTTATAAGGAAGAGGTTTTTCAGAGCTAATTTTAACCTCTACATTCGAAGAGTCCTTAGACAAGTTCTTCAAAAAGGCAGACACCAAATCGACAGCTGAATAATTTTCCAACAATTCATTTGCGTCATCAGTATATTTTGTTAAATCCTCTTTCATTAGATCTTCAATCTTAGACTTAGCAACCTTAAGTTGACCACGCAAAGCCTGATCATCAGATGGCGGACGTAATGGCGTCATCTTTTTCTTAGTTAACTGCTCAATTGTCCTCATATAGCCAATTTCATTTGGCGTAACAAAAGTTATGGAACTGCCATTTTGACCAGCACGGCCTGTACGACCAATACGGTGAACATAAGAATCTGGATCTTGTGGTATATCGTAATTGTATACATGTGTTACACCTGAAATATCCAGACCACGTGCAGCTACATCAGTCGCCACTAAAATATCCAATTTTCCGGCACGGAATCTTTTTAACACAGTAATTCTACGTGCCTGTGATAAATCGCCATGAATCCCTGCGGCATTATAACCACGTGCCTGTAAGCCTCTGGTAACCTCGTCAACGCGCCGTTTGGTTCTGACAAAAACCACTGCCAAATCAGGACTTTCAACATCAATCAAGCGACACATGATGTCAAACTTTTCTGAATCTTTAGCACGCACAAAATACTGGTCAATTAAGTCAGCAGTCAATTCTTTAGTCTTAATGCGCACAATTTCAGGATTGTTCATGAATTTTTCACTAATATTCAAAATTGGTTTTGGCATTGTGGCACTAAATAATAAGGTCTGTTTACGGTTCTTAACGTAACTCAAAATACTTTCAATGTCTTGGATGAAACCCATGTCTAACATTTCATCAGCTTCATCTAAAACAATGGTATTAACATTTTCCAAATCAATCGTTTTACGTTTTAAATGATCAAGTAAACGTCCCGGTGTACCTACCAAAATTGCTGGTACATGATTTTTAAGAGAACGAATTTGACGACCAATATCGGCACCACCATAGACAACCTGAACTCGCGCATTCTCGTCACGACCAAGTCTGAAAAGCTCTTCTTGTGTTTGAATAGCTAGTTCACGAGTCGGTTCAATAATTAATGCCTGAATTACTTTATTGTGTTTATCTAAATTTTGCAAGATCGGTAAAGCAAAAGCTGCGGTTTTACCTGTACCTGTTTGAGCCTGCCCAATTACATCTTTGCCAGCTAAAGCTAAAGGAATAGTTTGTTCCTGAATTGGCGTAGCCTCCTCAAAGCCTGAACGCTTAATTGCCTTTAACAGCTCATCTTTTAATCCTAATTCTGAAAATTTCACAAAATTCTCCTTATCTAAGCCGTTCTACTACTTTTTCCAGGTGCATCCCATGCGAACCCTTCAAAACCACAATATCGTTCGGCTTTATATCATTTTTCAAGTCAGTAATCATATGTTGCATTTGATCTTGGGTATAATAATGCAAGTTTTCCGGTTTATAACTCTCTTTAAGTACAGCTGCTAAATTTTTCATCTCTGTACCAAATAAATAAACTTCATTAATTACCTGGGGGTCGAGACAATCTGCCAGACCAGCATGAAGTGCAGCCGACCTGTTTCCTAATTCTAACATATCACCCAGAACAGCGATTCGCCGACTACCTGCAGGTACCTGAATCTGACCAAAACTAGTTATCACAGCACGGACGGCAGTAGGATTAGAGTTATAAACATCGCTCATGATGTCTTCTCCAACGTCACCTTTTTCCCATTCCATTCTGTCAGCCGTCGGAGTAAATTTTTCCAAAGCAGTAGCTATTTCTTCATCACTTTCACCAAAGTGCCTGCCGACACAAAGAGCAGAAAGTGCATTAGAAACATTGTGTTTACCAATCATAGGTATAGTAAATTTATGATCAGAGTTATTAATCGTAAATGTAGCATGATGTTTGTAGCTGCGATAGCCCGTTGCATAAACTGTATCATTTTTTGCAAAACCAAAGGTAACTTTTGCCTGTGTTATTTTATCAGCTCTTTCACGCAGAAGTGATTCATCACCATTATATATTAGTTCGCCATCTTCACGTAAAAAATCAGTAATTTCCATTTTAGCATCGGCAATTCCTGCACGCGAACCTAAAAATTCAATGTGTGCTTCGCCAATCATGGTGATAACTGTAACGTCAGGATGGGTCAATTCACTTAGTTTATGCAATTGTCCCGCATGATCCATACCCATTTCTAAAACCAAGATTTCTGTATTTGGTTTCATGTCTAAAATAGTCATGGGTACGCCAATTTCATTATTGAAGTTGGCATCAGTTTTATGAACATTAAATCTCTTTGCTAAAACAGCTGCCGTCATATCTTTAGTAGTGGTTTTACCATTTGATCCGGTAATACCCACAACAGTAGGGTTAACTTTATTTAAATAATACTGTGCCAGTTCCTGCATGCTAGTTAACGGATCATCAACTTCTATAACTGCAATACTATCAGGTTTATTAGGATGATCCTTTTGCCACAATGTAGCACTTGCTCCGTTGCTAATTGCACTATTGATAAAATCATGACCGTCTCTATCGCCTTTTAGCGGTACAAATAAGCCGCCAGCAGCGATTTTTCTAGAATCGAAGGCAACAGAAGTAATAACGGTCTGATCATTGCCTTCACACTTTGAATTTATTGCTTTGGATATTTCTGCCAGTTGCATTTTCATCTTTTTATCTCCTAGCCGAAAAGAGTTTTTTGCTAAAGTAATAATTATACTCCTTATTTAGGTAGTATAACAATTATGCTTTACATAAAAAAGCAGCCCCAATGGGACTGCCTTCCACCAGATTGAAGATATTACTTGTTGTTCATGCCATACTTCTTGTTGAACTTTTCGATTCGACCATCGGCCTGAGCAAACTTTTGCTTGCCAGTGTAAAATGGGTGAGAATCTGAAGTGATTTCAACACGAACTAGTGGGTAAGTTTTACCTTCATAATCCACTGTTTCTTTTGGCTTTAATGTTGAACCAGCAACAAATTTAGCACCAGTTGCTGAATCCATAAAGACTACTTGTTGGTAATCTGGATGAATATCTTGTTTCATAATTATTACTCCTTTGCCATGACTCCTATTTCAAGTCATAGATTAATCGATTAACGTTTAATACCTTATCATTTTTGATAATAAAATTCAAGACTTATTTATTATAGCAGCTGCATCAATTTAAAACAATGTCGCTTGGCTTAACTTCTTTGCCAAAGTATGGTTTGAGTTCCTTATTATAATCATCAGTGAAGAATTTTTTATTTGCTAATTTAGTAATTTCTTTATTCGTCCAATTTAAAAGAGACTTATTACCCTTTTTGACCGCAGGAGAAATGAATTGATTAGGTCCGATGTTTTTAATTCCAACAGTGTAATTAGGATTCTTCTTTACCCAAGCATAAAGATATGAATTATCATCTGCTAAAGCAGCAGCACGTTTGTTTTTAAAAGCGTTGAATTGCTGCGTTTTAGAGTCAAATTTCAACAAGTCTACACCGCCCTTTTTGGTAAAGTAATTTTCTGCCGTTGTGCCCTTGTTGACAATCAAGTTTTTACCCTTTAGCTGAGAAGCGCTTGTAATTGGTGCATTCTTAGGAGAAATAACTCCAACTGATACCTTCATGTATGGCTTAGCAAAGTCAACAACTTGTTTACGCTCAGGTGTTTGTGTAAAGTTAGCTAAAACAATATCAGCTTTATTTGAATTAAGAGTATCTACGCGATTATTCGCATTAACCTGGGTAAATTTCACTTTTACACCCAAATCCTTAGCCATTTGACGTGCAAGACGGACATCATAACCAACACGGTTGCCATGATCATCAACCCAACCATAAGGAGGCAAATCACCAAATACGGCAACTCGTAAAACTCCCCGCTTTTTAATCGTAGTCACGCTGCTTTCATTGGCATTACTGCTATTATTTTTTGAGGACTTAATACCAAAAAATGCGGCAACTGCAATAATTAAAACTACTAAAACACCAATAATAATATTTCTGCTTTTATTTTTCTTCATTATTTACTCCTTAAAAGTCCATACTAGTCAAGAAATCTCGAGCACGATCTGTTTGGGGATGTTCAAAAAATTCTTTACCAGGTGTATTTTCCAAAATTTTTCCTTCTTCCAGAAATAAAACCTGATCTGCTATTTGGCGTGCAAAGTTCATTTCGTGGGTTACGATAATCATTGTCATATGATCAACACGGGATAAATCAGTCATAATTTGTAAAACTCCCCGAACCATTTCTGGATCAAGAGAAGCGGTAACCTCATCAAAAAGCATTACTTCTGGGTGCATTGCCAATGCTCTGACGATAGCAATTCTTTGTTTTTGTCCACCAGACAATTCACGAGGATAAGAATCAACGTATTTTTCCAATCCTACTCGTTTTAACAGCTGCAGAGCCTCTTTTTTGACTTCTTCTTCAGATCTTTTTTGTACTTTTACTGGTGCCAGCAAAACATTTTCGAGAACCGTAAAGTTAGGAAACAAATCATAACTTTGAAAAACCATGCCGATTTTTTGGCGTAAGGCCTGCCAATTTTTAGCATCAGTCTCAATCTTTTGTCCTTTAAAGTAAAGTGAGCCACTTTTAAAATCTTCCAAGCCGTTTAAGCATCTAATTAAAGTACTTTTACCAGAACCGGAAGGACCTAATAATGTCAGCACTTCACCTTGATGAAGCGTAAAACTAATATCATGTAAAGCTTGCCAATCACCATAAAACTTGTTTAGATGTTCAACTCGTAAAACTTCTTTTGTCATTTATCTCACCTGTCCTGCTTTGCTGCTAGCCGTTTAGACCATACTGATAATGGATAATCTATTATGAAATATAGAAAGAAAATCAGACCGTAAATCCAAAAAACAGCTGTCGGATATTTTTGGTTATTAGCTTCAATAATCTGTTGTCCAATCGCGATGACATCCATAATACTGATCATCATTAATAAAGAGGTAGTTTTAATAACTCTTGTAGCCAGATTAATAGTTGCTGGTAACTCAAGTTGCACGGCTTGGGGCAATAAAACATAGCGAAAAAGTTGTACTTTGCTCAAGCCCAAAGCTAAGCCTGATTCTTTTTGGGCAATAGGAACTGATTCTATCGCTCCACGAACTATATCACTAAACTCAGCAGCAACCCATAGGGCAAAGGCTAAAACTGCCATCCAACTGGCAGGCCAATTGATATGAAAACTGCGCGGTAAAATATAGTAGAACAAAAATAATAGTACGATCGTGGGAACTATCCTGAAGAATTCCAGATATAGCCGCAAAATAAACCGAATTATTTTATTGGGTAAAGTGCGCAATACACCAAGTAATGTACCTAAAACAAGACCAATAACCAGACTAACACCTGCAATCCAAACGGAAGTCCACAAGCCTTGCAAAATTCTGCTAAAGTTATTGCCTGCAAAGAAAACATTAATCGCCGAATGTGCCATAGCGTACCTTCCTTTCTAAATAATTTAAAAGTAAAATAATTGGAATTAAAATAATTGCGTAGGAAATCACCAAAATTAACAAATACTCATTTGTCCGGTAGTACATTCCAATTAGGTCCAGAGCTGTATTGGTTAATTCAGGAATAGCAATTACTGAAAAAATAGAAGTCTCTTTAATCAGGAATATAATATTTGCTGTTAAGGCAGGCATACTTAGCGCAAAGCCTTGCGGAAAGACAACATAACGAGCTAATTGCAGATTGTTCATCCCTAAAGCTTTACCGTCATCAATCTGTGTTGCACTGACACCGGCAAATCCACCAGTAAAGCCTTCAGCCATATAAGCTCCACCAAGAAACACCAGACCAATAATTCCACACGTTTGGGCTGACATTTTTAGTCCAATAACTGGAAAAGCATAGTACAGAAAAAACAATTGAATTAATAAAGGTGTATTTCTTGCTAACTCTACATAAGCTGTTATTAGTTGACTCAAAATTGGTACTTTAAAATATTGAATTAAACTGCAGAAAACTCCTACTACAATAGAAAGAATTATTCCAACAACAGACAACCAGATAGTCAGCTGAAAAGCTTTTGCAAAAATAGGCAAACTTTGATTAATAATTTGCCAGTTCATTTTTAACCCCCTCTGCAGTACTTAAAAGGACTCATAAGTCTGCTTATTTATCACTGTAGTTCTCCCAAAACAAAAGGCCTGCGAACACTTTATTCGCAGGTCCTAAATACTTATTATTTTAAATTAGAGCGCGAATAGTTGAGAAACAATTATTTGCAAATGTCCTACTGAAATAAATTTCTTTTCGATTCTTTGCATTTGTTTCATTAACTGCACTTCTTTCTAAAATAACTATCAGTGCCTCTTATGCTATTCTTTTACTTACTTTTTGTCAATAACTTTGCTTAATATTACTCTCATTTTCTATCTTCAGTTTAATTAAAAAACGCACTTGATCAAGTGCGTTTTATCTATTTGTTTGGTCTGTTAAGCTTGTGATTTTTCTTTAATTGCCTTAGCAGACTTCTGTAACAAGTTTTCCTCATTAGGAGTTAAATGCAAATCAATTTTGTGGACAATACCTTCACGCCCAACAATTGCGGGATAGGACATGTAAGTCCCATATTTTTCTTGATAACTTGAAACAGGTAATTCTGTCCGTGAATCTGTTAAAATAGCTCGCACAATTCTAACCGCAGCCGCCGAAACACCATAATTAGTATAATGCTTGCCCATAAATACATTTTGACCACCAAATCTGATTTCATCTTCCAGATCTTCAGGTTCCCACGATTCATTTTTAGCCAGTTCAATTAATGGCTGTTCAAATACTTTTACTGTTGACCAGGCTGTAAACTGAGTATCACCATGTTCACCTAATGCAAAACCACTCACAGAACGAGGATCAACTTTAAACTTTTTAGCAACAACTTTTTTCATTCTTGCTGTATCAAGTAAAGTACCAGTACCCAAAACATGTTCTTTTGGCAAACCAGTTAGTTGCTGGTATAGACTGGTTATTGCGTCTACAGGATTAGAAATAACAATCAGAATACCGTTGAAGCCACTATTTTTAATAGATTCAGTAATCGGGCTTAACTGTTTTTTATTATATTCAAGTTCTTGGAAACGATCACCTTTGGTTTCTAATGATATTTTTCCTAAAGTACTAATCACAATGTCAGCATCTTTCAACGCTTCGTAATCATTAACAATGATGTTGGTATGATATGGCAGGTTGGCCATTGCATCTTCAAAATCAATGGCATCAGCGTTTACCTTACCCTCATTTACATCGATCATTACCAAATCATCCACTAAATCTGAAATAATCAATTCATGGGCAACAGTACAACCAACGTGACCATCACCAATAATACCTATTTTTGTTGTCATAATAAGTGCCTTTCTTTTTAAACCTGTTAAAATATTTCAACAAACTTTTTGAATACATCATCATTATACTAAGATAAGACAGCAAAAAATACTCTAAAAACATTAAATAAAGCATTCTTAATTTCTGAAACTAAAATTCAAAATCAGACATTAGTTACCAAGTTTGATATCTTTTGCATAAGGAATTGAAGGTTGAGCACCATATTTTTGCACAGTAATTGATGAAGCTTTATTAGCAAAAAGAACTGCATTTCTTAAGTTAGAAAAATCTGGCTGCAATAAACTTGTCATTGCGCCAATAAAAGTATCTCCGGCAGCTGTAGTATCTACAGCCTTGACTTTAAAAGCCGGAACCAGTTCACTTTCATTTTGATAGTCGTAAAA
Organism: Lactobacillus sp. wkB10; assembly: GCF_000760615.1. NCBI lineage: Bacteria > Bacillati > Bacillota > Bacilli > Lactobacillales > Lactobacillaceae > Lactobacillus > Lactobacillus sp. wkB10. The sequence goes on from NZ_JRJB01000014.1 coordinate 29,345, forward strand.
TGCTCCTTTAGCACCGATTGTGATAATAACTGTTTTTACGCCCTGATTATGTAATTTGACAGCAGCCATTTGAGCAGTTTTTTCATCAGTCACCTTAATTCCAGTGATGGTTTCAGCTTCTGTTTCGTTTGGGGTAATGATATCAGTAAGTTTTAACAAATCAGCAGGGATTTTAGCCATTCCTGGAGCTGGGTTTAAAATTGTTTTTACCCCTGCCTCATGAGCAATTTCAAAACCTTTAATTGTTGCAGCAAGTGGAGTCTCGAATTGAGCAATAAGGAAGTCAGAATTTTTAATCAAATCCTGATTCTGCTCAACTTCAGCTGAGCCAAAAGCATAATTTGCACCTGCATATATAGTAATTGAATTCTGACCGCTATCATCTACTGTGATAAACGCTTGTCCAGTTGATTCTTTTTTAGCTGTGATAATACCTTGGGTATTAATGCCTTCACTCTTAAGTAAGCCCAGCATCTCTTTTCCTGGTGCATCGTCACCTACACCACCAATAAAGCTAACTTCACATCCTGACCTTGCCGCAGCCACCGCTTGATTTGCACCTTTGCCACCCGCAGCTGAATAATGTCCGGAAGCATGTACAGTTTCACCTGGTCTAGGCATCTGTTTTACGCGCAAATTAGTATCTAAATTAATACTGCCAATAACTGTAACTTTATTCATTTAAACTCTAAAACCTCTTAATTAGCATAATTTTCAAATAATTTATTTCTACCAAAAATAATAACACATTTGAAATTACCCTCAAATGTGTTATTAGTTTTATTTATGTATATCCCCTAAAATATTTATCTAGGTAAAGATCCAATCTCTGTTTGTGAATTAACCTGACTCATACTAGTTTGATCCGAATCAATATTCTTATTATTTAAAATGATCACAATTACATCGGTTTCCTTGCCTGCATCTTTTGCCTGCTTATAATCGAAATTGGCAAGTATTGCGTAACGCTTTCAGAAAAGATTTTTTAATTTTCAAATCATCATCTTTTAATTTGGTTCCCCAAAGCATATAATTACTTTTATCATTCAATTTAAGTAAGGTAAAAATATGAAGAGACAACTTAACTTTTTCGCTGCTTTAGCAACTGTCATGGGCACCATGATTGGTGGCGGGGCTTTTTTCAAAATTGCTAACATTTCGGCTTTAACTCATAATGCCTGGCTAAGTATCATAGTGTGGCCCTTTGCCGGCTTAATTACTCTAATGGCAGGATTAAGCATAGCTGAATTGGCATCAATATATCCCAAAGATGGTGGACCTGTCAGATATCTGGAAGAAATATACGGTCCCAAAGTTGCCTTTCTGTTTGGCTGGTCATTAATAATTGTCTATTATCCGGCAAATATCGCCGCACTTTCAATCGTATTTGCGACCCAACTAAAAGAAATACCACATTTCAAAGACTTATCTACTACAGTGATTGCTCTAATCGTGATGCTGGCAATACTTTTAATCAATTGGATCGGGTCAAAATTGAGTGGTCAGGTACAAAAAATAACTTTGGTTATTAAGCTCTTGCCGATTGCTGCAATTATAATCTTTGCTTTGTTTTATAGTGGGCCTAATCAATTAGCAGGTACTCCAGCGCCTAAAATAACATCTGCTTCAGGAGCAATGGCCTTCGGACAGGCTCTTTTAGCTGTGCTTTTTGCTTATGATGGCTGGTTAAGTATCGGTAATTTAGCCAGTGAAATAAAAAATCCCGCAAAAACTTTAGCCAAAGCTATTATTTGGGGACTTTTAGGAGTAACGATCATTTACACTCTTCTTAACTGGAGTTATGTTAGAGTCATTCCCTGGTCAAAAGTTGTAGGTAACCAGACAACTGCTCTACTTACCGCCAAAAAATTATTCGGCAGCGTTGGTGGTACTTTGGTTGCTACAGGAATTTTAGTTTCAGTGTTTGGTGCCATTAATGGCCACCTTCTTTTAGGATCCAGAATGCCTTACGTTTTAGGCAAAGAAAAGAAATTGCCAGCTTCAAGCTTTTTCAGCAAATTAAATTCTAAAACAATTGTGCCTACTAACAGCATGATTTTTGAATGCGTAATTGCTACCATTATGATTTTTTCTGGTACATTTGATTCATTAACAAACATGCTTGTTTATGTTTCCTGGATTTTTTCGATTTTATTATTTTTAGGTGTCCTTATCCTACGCAAAAGGCAACCAGATCTTTTACGACCGTACAAAACTCCTTGGTATCCTCTTCCACCTATTCTTGGGATCTGTGGTGCTTTATTTATTGTTGTTACCACTACGCTAACCCAGCCACTTTTGTCACTTACAGGTATTTTATTGACTCTTAGCGGCTGGCCTGTTTATGTTTATGTGCAAAAGAGAAATCAAACTTAAAAGCATAGTTATATTGCGTAAACACTTATACTTGGAACTCTCTTACTGAGCTAACAAAGCTTTTAAGTGCTTGAGAATGATTGTTTTTTAAGTAAATCATTTGCATAGAATAATTCTGATTTTGTTTTTGTGAATGAAAACGACGATAAACTATTTCTGAATCAGGTTGCATTATATGATCAATTAATCCTTTTGGTATATATGCTATTCCTTGATTCAAAGCTGTACTCGTCATTAATTGTTCAATTGATGATACCCTTTTAATTTCATATTTAGTTTCGCTTTTATGCAAAGTTGCAGTGAAAGTCTTTCGCATAAAATCTGAATTTTCATTGCTGTAATAAAACAAAGTTCTACCTTCTAGGTCCTTTTCATCAATATATTTCTTTTTACTTAAGCTGTTTTCTTTGCTTATGCCTAGGACCATCTCATTTGAGTAAACCGGTAAGAATTCATAAAGAGAAGCTTGAGGAATGTTATATGAACCATAATGATTGACGTATGCACAATCAAGTTTATTTAAGACAAGATCAGCAAGAATATGTTCTACACTTTCTTCTACCGTAATAAATCGAATTTCAGGTAGAAGTTTTTTTCTTTTATAATTAATAATTTCTTTTTCCATTATATAAGCATCAAAAATGGAGAAATAACTCAGATAAAGAGTGCATTCGTCCGAATTTGAAATATTTTGCAACTCAGAAATTGTTGAATCGAAATTATTAAGATATTCCTGTGCCCTACCAGCAAAGTACTTTCCTGCTGCTGTGAGACGAATACTATTAGTAGTACGGGTAAATAATTTTACTCCAATTTCGTTTTCCAACCGGGAAATCTGCCGTGATACTGCTCTTTGAGTAACGTAACGTTCCTCTGCTACTCTGCCAAAACTGCCCTGTTGGACAACTGCCAAAAATACTTTTAATTGTTCACTGTCCATTTTACCTAACCTTTCACCTGTACATTTGTGTTCTACTACGTCTAAATTAACTATAACACCACTTTGATGTAAGCGATTATAATTTTTATGTAAAGTATAGGAGGATAAAAATGGAAGTTAAAGACAACTATGATGTAATTATTGTCGGTGGTGGTGCAGCTGGCTTTACAGCTGCATATGAAGCAAGCCACAACGGTTTGTCAGTTTTAGTAGTTGAAAAAGGCAGAAATACTGGAGGTAGTGGAGAATACATTGAAGGTGCTTTTGCAGTAGATTCATACTTGCAAAAGCAACATAATGTAAAACTAACAAAAGAAGATGTCCTATCTGAAGAGCTTAATTACTCTCATTACCGTGCTGATACTCAAGTTTGGAAAGAGTATATAGATGCTTCAGCTGGAATAATAAAATGGCTAAAAGATTTGGGTGTCGAATATTTAGATGTTGCTCCCTTAGGTAGTGGTTACAGGACATGGCACTTATTCAAGGGCTTAGGTAAGTCGGTAATTCATGATGTTTTGGAACCAAAAGCTAAAAAGCAAGGGACAGATGTCATTACATCAACTGAAGTAACCAAAGTCAATTTGAGCAATAACGGACAGGTTGAAAGTGTGAATATTGAAAGTTTAGCAGATCACTCTACTAAAACTATTAATACTAAGGCTGTTGTTTTAGCAACAGGTGGATACCTAAATAACAAGGAACTAATCAAAAATGAAACTCATTATGATGTCGATCAGCTTATCCCAGTAAATTCTGAAAAAAATACGGGCGATGGTTTACAACTTGCCTGGAAAGTAGGAGCACAAAAATATGCAATGGGTACAGCAATGCTTTTTGGCGGTTATTTAAAAGACCATACTAAGCCGGGTTATGTTTACCGCTATTCCGAACTTAATAGCGCTGCTGATCAGCAATCGTTACTTTGGGTTAACGAGAATGGCGATCGCTTTGTTAACGAAGAAGTTGTAGACAATTTTGCATTGGCAGGAAATGCTTTATTTACTCAAGGTAAAGTATTTACAGTTTTGGACCAAAGTACGATAGATCATTTGGCAAATGATAAGTTATACAAGCCAATGGGCACTTGGGATTACCATGATACTAAACTGCCTCATCTCAAAGAAGAGATGCAAAAGGCATTTGCAGAAGGTGCGTCTTATCTTACAAAAGCTGATTCAATAAATGAATTAGCAAATAAAGTCAATTTAGCTAATCTAGAAAAAACGGTTGACCGTTACAATCAGCTTGCTCATAGTGGCGAAGATGTTGATTTTGGTAAAAAAGCGGATTTCATGATTCCAATTGAAAATGGTCCTTTCTATGCTATAGAACTGGGAATTGGAGCATTTTGCACAATGGGAGGATTAAAAACAAATACTGAACACAACGTTATAGATCAAAGTGGCAAACCAATCGCAGGTTTATACGCAGCAGGAAATGATGCTGCCGGAATGTTGATTGGTGATACCTATGGACCTAACATGCCAGGTACTGAGGCAGGATTTGTCTTTTATTCTGGTAAACATGTTGCTGATGTTATTTATCAACAAATAAAAGGATAATTAAAATTATAAAAAACGAGTCATATTGATGTGACTCGCTTTTTGTATACCAATTCTGAAAATAATAATATTCATTCTATTGACTGTCAAAAAGTTAATAAAAAATTTCTAATAATTCATGAAGTTTCAGTTCTTTAATTTTATTTATAAATTGTTTTTAGTTTAATAATTTCAAGATAAGATAAAAGCATAGAAGATAAATACCTAAAACAAATAGCAAAAGAATAAAACTAAGTATAGAAAATGAGGCTTTTTCATTAAAATTTTTATGATTTAGCACAACACTTATTAACAATAGTATTGACTCTATTGTTACCACAAGGTTTAAGAGGAATGCTTGACAAGAAATCAAAACGAATAGCCATAAACAGGTCTTTCTTAGGTCCATCATAAAAATTCTTTCATTTGACCATAAATACCATCCCACTAATGCATTAATTGATGCAAGCATAATAACAACTGCAAATTTTGGATTAAGTTGTAAAATTTCAACAAAATTATTAAAATTATAAATTTTTGACGTATTAAGATAAATATAAACTAAATAAATTATTGCAGAAGCAAACAATAAAATATAATTTAATTTATATAAATAATTTAAATGATTTTTTATCCAAACTTTTGACATTAAAAAGTCCTCAAAAAAGATTGATCAGTGGGCGGAGTTAACTGTTAAAATATTTTCTTCGCCTGCTTTAACTTTATTTGTTTCTAAAGGCTTAACTGTATATCTTTCTTTGCTTAAATTAGTGAAAATCATTACAGAAATAGGAGATAAATTATTTTCTTTGATTATATCTAAATTTACTTCAGCTATTTCTTGTCCTTTAACAATATTATCTCCAGGTTTAATTAAAATATTAAAACCTTTCCCTTTTAAATTTACAGTATCAATTCCGATATGAAGCAATACTTCATTGCCAAAATTATCGGTAAATCCAAGTGCATGTTTAGTTGGAAAAACAGTCGTTACTTTACCAGAAATAGGGGAAACTATTTTACCATCAGTTAAATTTACCCCATACCCATCACCTAAAGTTTTCTTACTTAATACCTCATCTGGAATTTTAGACAATTGAATAAACTGACCAGTAAACGGAGAAACTACATCATTTAAAGCATCAACATTTTCAGAATTTGTTTTATCTTCTTCACTATTCAATAAAGAAGAACTGGCAATGCTTTCGCCTCTTAGCATTTTTAAAACTTCATCTTTAATAGCAGGAGCTTTGTTGCCATATATAATTTGAATATTATTGCCCACAGAGGTTACACCTGACGCTCCTAAATTAGTAAATGATGATCTATTAACTCTACTAATATCATTTACATCCACACGAAGGCGAGAATAGCAAGCATTAACGTTTTGTATATTATTTTTCCCACCTAAGTTCTCTATAATACCGGAAATCAGTTTGACATTGGAAATCTCGCCACTTGTTTCTGAAGCATCAGCACTATTTTCACTTTCAGCAGACTCGTCTTCTCTACCAGTTGTTTTTAGATTAAATTTTTCTATTGCAAATTTAAACATAAAATAATATAGGCCGAAAAATACTATACCAATTGGAATAACAATCCACCAATTTGTTCTATTAGTTAAAACATTGAAAAACAAGTAATCAAAAAATCCACCAGAAAATGATAAACCAAGGTGAGCTCCGACTAAATTAGCTACTGAAAAGCCTAAGCCAGTAATTACCGCATGAATTAAAAATAATACTGGAGCAGTAAATATAAAAAGAAATTCAAGAGGCTCTGTAACTCCAGCAACAAATGCTGTAATAGCTCCTGAGAGCATAATTCCTCCCACACGTTTTTTGTTTTTTGGATAAGCAGTTTTATACATAGCTAAAGCAGCAGCCGGCATACTAAACATTTTTAATATAAACTCACCATTCATAAAAGTACCGGCAGTTATTTTTGCATTATCAGCTAATTGAGCAAAGAAAATTAACTGATCGCCGTGAATGGTTTGCCCAGCTTTATTAACATAAGAGCCAGCTTGTAACCAAAAAGTGGGCCACCAAATATGATTCATCCCAAATGGAATGGTAAGTCTTTCAACAAAACCAAACATAAAACCAGCAAAAACGGAACTACTATTAGCAATTGCATCAGAAAGCCAATTTATTCCTCCTTGGATTGGAGGCCAAACCAAGCAAAGAACTAAACCCATTGCAAAACCAGCAAAGGCTGTGATAATTGGAACGCTCCTTTTACCTGCAAAAAATGCAAAAGCTGTGGGGAGTTTAACATCATAGAATTTATTATAAATGTATGAAACCATCACACCGACAAGAATGCCTCCTAAAACACCCGTTTGTAACGTCGGTATGCCTAAAATGTTTGCATAAGCATTAGATGATTGGACCATTTTATCACTTACGCCCAAAGTCCCTCCCATTGTCACGCACATAATTAAATAGCCGACAATGGAGGAGAGTGCAGCTACTCCAGCATCATTTGTCAATCCAATAGCGACACCAGCACAAAATATTAATGGCAAGTTACTAAAAATTATGTTCCCACATTGTAATGCCACATTAAAGATTCTTTCACTTGCTGGGTTTCGCATAAATGGCATCATAGCCAAAAAACTTTGACTAGTAAAAATAGTACCAAATGCTAAAAGTAACCCTGCAGCAGGTAAAATTGCAATTGGAGTTTGCAGTGACGCACCTATATTAGTGAGTTTTGCCACAAACTTCATTCCTAATTTTTTCATAAGCTATCCCCTTCTTTAAAAATTAACATTTATTTATTAGCCATTCTTTTAATTTGGAATCAAGTTTTAATATCGTTAATGCTGCCCCATTCATATTCAATGATGTTACCAAATTACCAACTTTAGTAGATACTACCTTAATATCTTGTTTTTTGAGCCAATACATGACATCTTGAAATAAGATGTACTGCTCACCAATAGGAGTACTACCAAGTCCAGATAACATAATTGCTACCTCAGCTTCTTCAGGAATATCTAAATCCTCAATCAACTCACCTACCATTTTTTTAGCAATCTCATTTGACGAACTTAAATTATACTTTTCTAGTCCAGATTCTCCATGATGCCCGATTCCTAATTCATACTTTCCATCCGGAATCTTAAAATTTGGGTGACCAACTGCTGGAATAGTCAGTTCTTTTAATCCAACACATATGCTGGCTGTATTGTCTGCAGCTCTTTGTGCTGCCGCACAAACTTCTTCAAGGGACCCACCCTGTTCAGCTACCTTTCCAGCAACTAGCCACATATAGTACAATCCCGCAATACCATGTCTTCGATCTTTTTCAGATTTTGGTGCTGAAGCAATATCATCACTAGATACAACACTTTTAACTTTTATTCCTTCATCTGCAGCATCCATAATTGCACTTTTGACGTTCATGTTGTCTCCAGAATAATTGCCAAAAATACATGCGACTCCTGCTCCTTGATCTGCTACTTTAAACGCTTCTCTGAAAGATTTAGCTGTAGGAGATGAAAAAATTTCTCCAATTGCAGCGGCATCAAGCATCCCAGGTCTTATGTAACCAATAAATGAAGGTTCATGACCACTACCTCCACCTGAAACCAAAGTTACCCGTTTAGGTATTTTTTTCCTTTTCACAACACGAGAATTATTTGGCAAAGTTTCTAAATCTCTATTATCCAGAAGATACCCTTTAACAATTTCATCAACAACGTCATTAGGATTATTAATAAATCGCTGCATTTTAAATTCCTCTTTCAAGACTAATTATTGATTCTGCAAAAGCTTGCAGAATCAAATTACAAGAGGCAGCACCTGCATCCAAATGACCAACAGTTTTGTCTCCTAAGCGTGCTGCTCTACCAATATTTGCTTTTAAATTACGTGTTGATTCGAAACCTTTTTTCGCTTCTTTTTGCATATATTGCAAACTAGAAATCAAGTTTTTATTAATTTGCCACTCTTGATCAAAACCTTTGACTGCGGGAATTAAAGTATCTAAAAGTGACTTATCACCTATCTTAGCGCTTGTAATGCTTTCAACACTATTCAAGGCATTATGCAGCATATCATTAACCGTATCACCGCTAATTTCCTCTTTGTCTGCTGTAGCCTTAATAAATCCCTTGAAAAACATGCCATATAAGGGTCCCATTGAACCACCTATGTGATCCATTAAGGCTGTTTTAATTGCTTGAAATCCTCCACTCATATCATTAATATGCTCATTACTAATAATTTTTTGTGCTAAGATCATTCCTTTGGACATATTAATTCCATGATCACCATCACCCAATGAATCTAGCTCACTTAAATAATCCCTATTTTTACAAATAGACTCAATTATACTTTTAGGAACTGAAATGGCTTGACTATTTTTAATCATCTTCCACAACTCCTATTCTAAGTTGGCATGTCTGTCAAAATACTTATTGGTTGCAATATTTTGATATTCACCCAGTGGAATGATCATTGAGTCCAAAAGAACAAGCATTGAAATTTCAAACATGCTTCCGCCTGGAAGTATGTTCTTTTTATTTTCTGCACTTTCCGGTAACTTATCAGTATAAGCAGGGATTCTCAAAAATTCATTAGCCATTTTTCCAAGAGTAGACTCGGGAAATATAGTCAAAACAAAAATTTGTCCACCAATTTCCTGCGCCTTTTTTGAAATTGAAATCAAGTTGCCGGTCTCTCCTGAAGCACTGCCAATAATCAAAAGATCATCTTTACTATAAGCGGGTGTGATAGTATCACCTACTACATAACTGTCAAAACCTAAGTGCATTAGTCGCATTGCGAACGCGCGCAGCATTAAAAGTGAACGTCCCGCACCAGCAACAAATATTCTTTTTGCACCTTTAATTTTATTCATTAATAATTCAATATCTTTACCCGATACTTTATTTTCTATATCAGATATTTCTTTACCAGCAATCGTAGCTATTTCTTTTGTGTTATATTCCATATTTTTTACCGATATTGTCCAATAATCTCATACATTTTCTTAGCAACTTCTCCTGGGTTATCAACTTTTGCTAGTCCACCACCAACAACGACATCATCAATATCCGCTTTGCATGCATCTTCAAACGTGCTCAGCTTGATGCCACCAGCCGCAGCTGTTTTACTTTTAGTGCCTTTCAAAAACTTAACTTCTTCAATTGGACTTACACCTGTGTTTTGTATGTCATAGCCTACATGGACACAAATATAATCCGGACCCCATTCATCAACGGTTTTGGCACGTTCAGCAATATTTTTTACAGAACACATATCTACCAGAACTTTGCCATTATATTTTTTAGCATTTTCAATAACTTCCTTAATTGTTGCGTCTTCAGAAGCTCCAAGGACAGAAACCATATCAGCACCGGCTTTAAATGCTACATCAGACATTGGCTGACCACCATCCATGATTTTTATGTCCGCAAAAACTTCTTTATCTGGATATAAGTCTTTTATTTCTTTTACTGCTTGGGCTCCTTCAGAAATCATCAATGGTGTCCCTATTTCAATAATATCAACATAGGGACCAACCTCAGCTAAAACTTTCTCTGCTTGTGCAATTGTTTCTAAATCAAGCGCTACGTGTAATTTTTTCATAATTAAAATTTCTCCCTTATATCAAACATTTTCATAATCGTATCAATATATTTATCCGGGTCTCCCAAGAAATTAAATTTGTCTGGAGATTCCAGAAAAGTTTTATATACTGGCTGATTAAATTTAATTCCGAGGCTTTCATTTTCAACCGGTAAAGCTATTTTCACTAGTGGTAGTTTTTTATAATGATCATTCTTTTTAAACTTTAATTTGTCATCTTCCATGCCAACATAGACACCTAGACCATGATGATATCGAACATTATCATAAAATATTTCACATGGTTGATAAGCTAAATTAGAGAAAACTAAATCCCCTTTGCCAATATTAATGGAACAGTGACCATAATCTGGCGGAACTATAATTGCTTGCCCCGCTTCTACTTTGACCAAAATGATATCGTCAACTTTTATGTCATTTTTTTCTGTCACATCAAAATTCATTGACTTTTGAAGCTCAAACATTGCCGTACCACTGAGAACTTCATATACCTCTGGATAAGAATGATTCTTATTATTTTCCCAGCCATGGTAGTGACCACTAGTCTTTTTGCATTCAAACCCAACCCGGCCTTGATGAATAACCGTGATATCATACTGAAACTGATAGCGCTTAAAAAGTTCTCTATCCTGATCGCAAATAATTCCGCGATAAACATCATATACATTTTCATGCTTATCATTATGTGATGAATCTTCATATAGGTCGCTCATTTGCAAAATATTTTTTTCACCATATCCTTGTAGCATGTATGGTGCTTCAAACAATAGCTTTTTTGATCCATTGTTTTGGTAAATGGGTAATCCGCTTTTTTGTAATTCTGCTAACATATTTTCCTCCTTTTAATCATGTTTTTAATTGTTTATGTTTAAAACAATTAAAAACAATTATTTACAAAGGTATAATACAACAATTTTGTAATCGATTTCAAGCAAAATTTTAAAAAATAACAGTAATTTTTGCTGTTTAAGGCAATTTTTTCAAAAAAAGATATAAGATATATAATAAAAAACAATATAAAACAATTAAGTAAGGTAGGATTTTGATGTTAAAAACCGAAAGACAACAAATGATATTGAAAATTGTGGAACAAAACGGGAAAGCAGAAACTAATGATTTAGTTAAAAAATTCAATGTCACTGAGGACACCATTAGAAAAGACTTCAATAGCTTAAGTAATAAGGGACTTGTAAAGCGTACACATGGTGGTGTCATGAAAATCCAAGGCGTATTAGATTATGACTATCGTCTAACTCAAGATGTTGCAACAAAGAAAAAAATTGCAAAAGTAATTTGTGATTACCTTATACAGTTCAAAACGATTTTTATAGACAGTGGTTCTACTAATCAAATTATCGCTGAGGAATTACTTAACAAATATCATGGAACAATAATAACTAACTCTCCTGCAATTGCCTTATCTCTCAGCCGTAACAAGCAAATTAAAATTGAAATTATTGGTGGCTCTTTAAACCCAAGAACAAAAGTAATTTTAGGAACAAAGAGTATTAATGAAATTTCACAACTAAATTTGGAATGTACATTATTAGGTGTTTCCTCTATAGATTTTAAAATGGGTATTACCTATCCAAACAATGATGAAGCAACACTTAAAACTACATTAATCAAACAAAGTAAAAATATAGTTGTTGCTATTAGTAAAGAGAAGTTAGAAACTTTTTCCACATTTAGTGCTGGGCAACTATCCGACGTAAACGCCTTATATACTGACGAAACAAATAAAAGTTTATTAAAAAAATACAAGCAAAAAATAGCTAGAGTTATTTCTTGCTAAATTATTGACAAAAAATCGCATCAAAAAAGACTAACAAATCAAAATTTGCTAAATTGATTTATTAGTCTTTTAACTTGTAAATATTAATCTATATGAGACAAAATTTTGTTTAACATTAGTAAACTTTACTTAAATAATAAAAACTAAAAATCTATATAAGACTTTATTTTTTCGCATTTCTTTTTTTAATACTAGAATTTATTTCTTTTACAGTCTGCACCTGTGACAAAATAACGATCAGCCAAATAACAATATAAGCTAATATAAATACGCCAATCAGCCAAAAATTAATCGGCCACTTATTTATCCAGGACATTAACAACACTAATAAAAATGTTCCTATAATATGAACGCTAAAAGCAATAGCAGGCGGCACATCCATTGCAAAAATCATTGATAAAATTCCTATTAATCCAGAAATAATAAAAACGGAAATAACACCTAAACGGGTAGGAACATCAGGAAAAGCAAAAGTCAATATTATCAAATAAGTAGCTGCACCAAAGCCCACACCGGTAAAGAAATAGTTAATGAAATTACTTAATTTTCTCATTTTAAAGACCCAACTCTCTTTTTAATGCTGGCAAATACAGTCTGGAAACATCAGCTTTTAGATTATTTTTTAAAAGTGCGATCATATTTCCTGCAAAACCTACTTCTATCGATTCCAGAAAATTAATATTGATAATGCCATGTTTTGAAACCTGGATAAACCCATCACCCAGTTTTTCTAGTACCTGATATAATCTACCAGTTGTTTTTATCATGTTTTTGGTAGTATAAAACGTAATATCTGTTGTCTGGATCTCTACTTTGATAATTTCTGTTCGTTTAATGGTTACTATTCTGTCTTCCACTTTAACTGGTAAAAGATCATATCTTTTTTCACCAAATTTGTGCAAATAATTAACTAAATCATTAACTGCTTCACTTTTTTGAGCTGCTTTAATTTCAACTTCAATTTCCTGTTCATTTAAATCAGAATCTGTTTTAAATTCAATTTTCACTTTACTTATTGCTCCTCCTATCAGTGATAAAAGAAAGCAAACCAATTACTAAAATTAGTATTGCAATCATTAATAGTAAAACGAGCATATTATTTAGCCGCCAATTATTCATCTTAAATTGCATTCCTAAATAATTTGTTAAATGTCGTTTTACATTAGCAGGAAAAGTGGCCAGTGTCTGCTTAAGTAAAAAATATCTTAAAGCAGCTGCTTCATAACTACTTGGTACTAATTTTACCAAACTTTGTGCTTGGGAGACTAATATCCCATATGGCAAATAGGTCGCTACAGCAAAACCAGCAGCAGCTCCTAAAACAGCGGAAAGTCTGCTAAAAGTAGTACTGGAATGCATGAAAAGCACGATTATTTCATCTAATAATGTAGCTGCAATTGCACCTACCAAGATATATAAAAGTCCTGGTAAATAAGCTGATTGAGGAATCGTAATATGATCAACTAATGAAAAGTATATTGCCATTACGATAAAGGTGATGATTTGCATAAAAAAGCTGACTGTTGTTCCTGATAAAATGTAAGCAAAATTTTCTGCAAAGCCTGATATGCCTGTTAATTCAAAATCAGCGTCAGCTCGACTTTCGCGGTCACTTACTTGTTGACCTAAGGCTTGAAAAGCGGTAGTAATACCAGAAACCGCAACTATACCAGCTATCATCCATAAATCTAATATCTTAGTCACATGAGGCAGTTGCTGCCAATTACTTCTTAAATTATTTTGCAAAAAGCCAATATAGATAAAGAAAGAAATCAGTGCACCCAAGCATGACATGAATACAGCAGGAATGTTAGAGAAATAAATTTTCAAATTTCTACGAAATAATGCAAACATTTAATGTATCTCCTTTCCGGTAATCTGAAGGAAGGCATCATTGATTGTTCCTTTGCGATATGAAAAATCGGTAATATTTTCTTGATTGTTTTTTAAAATTTCAATTGCTTCTTGAGGGGATAATATGTCAATCGCAACTTGATCTTGACTGAGTCGAATAACTTTTTGTTTAATCTGTAAAATTTTGGTTTCCTTAATAGTAAGAATCAATTTATTAGGGGCAAATTCGGTCTTAATTTCAGCTGCAGAGCCACTGGCAAGAATTTTACCATTTTCCAAAATATACATTTGGTCAGCATTTTCTGCCTCCTCTAAATAATGAGTTGTCAAAAAAATAGTAAGGTTTTGTTGCTGCTGCAGTTTAGTCAATAATTTCCAAATAGCATTTCTTGTTTGGATATCAAGTCCTGTAGTTGGTTCATCTAAAAAAAGCAAATCCGGATTACAAATCAATGCTCGAGCTATGTCTACCTTTCTTTTTTGACCACCTGATAAAGTGCTAAATTTTTGATTTAAAAATTCTTTGATGCCGATCAAATCAATTAGGTGTTCAAGCCACTCATTAGAAAATTTACGATACATCTGTGCCCTTAAATAAAGGTTATCCTTGACTGTTAAAACATTATCTAAAACGCTATTTTGAAAAACTACTCCAATTTTAAGATTTGAGGCTTTTGAAATGATACCTGAAGTTGGTTTTAATAGTCCTGTTAACATATTTATTGTGGTTGACTTGCCTGCACCATTCGTACCTAAATACGCCACTAATTGTCCTTGCTTTATTTGAATATCAGCTTTATTAACGGCAATTTTATTACCAAATTTTTTAGTTAACCCTTGTGTTTCAATTAACATAGCGATACCTCTTCCTTAATTTGAATTAAGCATACTAGTTCAAATAAAATTTGTAGCGCATTTTATAATAAGAGACAAAATAGTAATCACAAAAAGATGAAATTAAGACACAAAAATTAAAAAGGTGTTAATCAAATTTTGGTCAACGCCTTTAGTGTTCAAAATTAACTTATTTACTTAAATGAATCTCGCGGTCAAATAAACTTTGCAGTTTTTCATCGAAATTATGCGCGATAAAAATGACAGTACTCGGCATTTTAAGGAGTTCTTGCAAGATCGCTCTGGTTCCCTCCTGATCAATTGCACTTGTGCCTTCATCAATTAACAGAATCTTACTGTCATGTATCTGCGCGCGCCATTATTTTGAGTAAGCTTAAATCTATTAAAACAAAAATTGCAGTTAGTAAAACAAAAGACCAGTTTAAGCTAAAAAGGACACCGGCAGAAAGCAAAATGATGAACAAATTGCTAAGAACATTAACCCAGGGCAGAGCAAAATCGCTGGTTAAAGTATCGAGATTGCTTTGCAGATAATTCTGCATTTGCGCGACTGTCGCATCGTTTTCATTATAAAATGGTCTACCATTTGCCTTCTTAATTGATCAAGATATTCCTGAATCTGTGCGTTAAAAAGGTAAGTCGCTAAAGGCAAAATAAATACACCACAAACTACCGGGATAAATTCAATTAATTGCCAGCGAATGTAAACGGGCAAGTTACCCACACTAAGTCCGTTAACTGCGAATTGAAAAAAATATTGGTCAAGTGATCCTGTAACAGCAAAAATAAAATAAAGTAAGATAATAAAAATTGCTCGTTGTTTATTAGAGCCAATCAGTCCTTTTAATGTCATGTGTTTGCGTCTTTCATTTTATGCTAAATCAATTTTATTAAATTTATCTAATAATAAAATGAATGAGCAAGGGTGTCAAATTAGCAGGCAAAATATAATCGCTGGTTATAAATAATTTATTATCGTAAATTAATCCTTTTACGAAGATAATCTTTTATTTCCTTATTTACACTTATTCTTGCTATCGCATGCATAACATAATTACAGCAAAAAACTTTATTAGCAATTCCTTTAGACACTTCATTTTTTAAAGTACAAACTTTAAGTAGTTCAGAATAATTTTTTTCTCTTATTGCTTTTATTACTCTTTCAGAAACATTTTTATCAAGAGAAATAACATCCAACTTCTCTGGGATTTCGGATATACAAGTTTCTAACTTTTTGATAGTGTCATACTGATTTGAATCTATAAATTCTGTTCTTAATTTATAATCAATACGTGTTTTTACAATATCATATATAACTTGTTCTTTTCTATTCTGAATGGTGGAGATAAACTCACTCTTAAATTCATCAATTTCGTTATTAATTTCTTGATTTTGATTATCGTCAGGAAATTTTATGTCTTTTAGAACCCAAAAAATTAGTCTTTCATCGAAAAGTAACATCTCTATTTCATTATATGGAAGGCAGAATATTTTGTCTTTTTTCAGCCTTTTTTCTTCTGTCATTGACATTCCATCGTTATCAATGATACCTACTGCTGAATTTTCAATCCATTGGGGTAATTCATTAAAAGTTTTTGTATATTGAATAACCTTATCATGTCCTCCTACAGGTTTTACTGTATATTCTTTATAAACCTTTGAATATATTCGATAATCATAGCTCTCTTTCGTTCCCTCACAAAATAATATCCGTTTGCGACTTCCCACTAGTTCAGTAATTAATTCAATTGGAATTTCATTGGACAGTTTTTTTGTATCATTTAAAATTTCCAATTCCGGTTCAGCTACTATATGCTTATTTCCTAAGGTAAATTTCTTACACCAAATTAAAGTCGTATTTTCCCTTGCTGTTATAAAATCTGGATTATGAGAAGTAAATATAAATTGACAATCTGGTCTTTCTTCAATTAGCTTATCCCATAGCTTATTATAGGATGCTGGATTAAGAAATGTTTCAGGTTCATCAACAACTATATAACTTTCTTTTTTTGCTAAAATAATATTTCCAATATAAAATAAAATACATTTTTCTCCATCACTCATACTATTTATAGAATATTCTGAGTATTCATTATTTTCTTTCTTTATAGCTAATAAATGAGTATTTTGAGTTCCTGAAATTTTTAAAGTTATTTCAGGAATTATTTCTTTCCAAACTTCTTTTACTTTATCTAGCTTTGATTCTGTTCTCTTAATTTTACTTTTGTTTTCGTCAGCTTTTTGACGGTCTAATTGTCCAATATATATGTCATCATTTGCTAAGGCAGAAATCATTGCCGTAAAAGGTGACGCTATATCATTAATGTATTTTGTTTCATCTTTAAAATCATTATTAACTGGTTTTAAATCATTTTTTTGATATTTTTCTATATTATAATTTTGACCAAGCAATCTTATATCAAAATGTAAGACCTTCTGAGCTGGAATAACTGTAATATTATCAAGAAATGGACTAAACAAACTATTTACTAAAGTGGTTTTTCCACTTCCATTTTTTCCTACTATGATAATATTACTATGAACTTTTGCCATATAAGACATTAAAATGACGCGTCTTCCTTCACTAACTATTATTTTAGTGGTTTGAGTTAAATTTTCAACTATTCTCCGGTTATCACCATTCCTAATCGTTTGACTCAATTTTGCGCTCAGATTATCAGTATTAGATTTAATATATTCTGAATATTTAGATAAAAGGTTTCTGAATTGTTTAGATACTTCAGAACTACTAAGAGAGCAAAAAACAATTTTAAGCTTTTTTGCAACTATTAAAAGGCTATCTTTTATACTATAAGTTTTACTTTTATAATCTTCTATGTTTTTATTATCCACATCATTAGCAAAAAGCAATCCCGGACTTTCAAAATTTGAATTATTCCCTTCAAAAAAATCTATTAATTTACTACAAATATTGATTAGAGTTTCTATATTGTTTAATATAATTTTTTCGTAATCTTCCATAAAGAATCCTTCTAAATAACGTTATAACATTATTATCTTTTCACCTAAAAAAGAAAGCATATAACACATTGAAGAACATTATTCCGACTTCGAAATAACATTGTCCAACTTGCTGGTGTCACTTAAATTGGCATTTAAAAATTCCTGATTATCAACTGGCAAATGCAATTCCAAGTTTTCTAGTGGCTGAACGCTGACTGTTACATCTTTCATTGTAGCTGCCAAAACATGACCGCCAAAGCTTAAATCGTCAGCCAAAAAGTGATTATGAAATCCTGAAACTCCAACACCTTGAAAAACAGTTGGGGTGTAATAAGTAATCATTGTGCCTGAAATATTTTCAGCTTCAAACTCTACTTGATTTTCAGCTATTTTCCCCAGAGACGGATAAGGCTTATGAGATTTTTTAGAAGACCTTGTACGAATTTTTTGGAAAACACCTTTAGTCAATATTGCGAAAAATTGATTTTGGGCGTTATTTTTGGTCAAAACATTTTTTAGCATTTCCGCCAATTCGATATTTTGGTAGCTTTTGAATTTGTGATAATCCGCAAAACTAACGTCAGCATATGTTACTTTAAAGTCATCTGGCAGTTTCACTGCCGGACCACTAGCATCTATTTTGTAACCGACACCGTCTAACATAACTAATTCACCATCAACGCCATCACCAGTTCCGATACCAATATTGCCATGTTTTAACAATTCTCGCAGGGATAAAGTGCCTTCCAATAAACCTTCAACTAGCATTTGCATAGTCCCGTGTTGAAATAATGTGTTTTTCGTCATGTTTGCTACTCCTTTTTTCAATTACTTGTTATATTACTTGGAAACTCAGAATTTTTTTGTTATAGGTTTGCTGCTTTCCATAAATCATAGACATTAGACCATCGCCCATAGAACATTATTTCAGTAATTATTTTATAAGTTATATCATACCAGTATTTAATTAACGATTCTTCATTCTCTGAAAGTTGTTCACCATTATGTGTGATTCTTGACCTAATTTCATATGCTTCTTTTATTTTTTTATCCTTTTGTTTTAATTGTCTGTTCCTAGTTTCTGGATAACAAACTAAATTAATAATTGTAACTAATTGATACAAATAAATTATCATTCCATATTCCATCTTTTTTTAACCTACTTTTTAATTTATTAGGATCTTGTTCAATTACCGTTTCAAGCGAGATTATAATTTGTAAAAACTGTTTAGTTTGATTCGAATTAACAATTCCATCTCCAATCCAGTCAATTGCTCGCACACATTGCTTTTGTAATGCAGATAATTTTTCATCATTTTCTATTATACTGGGTATTTTATTTAGCCATCCATTATCAAAATATAATCCAGAATTTGGTCTATTATCAGGATGTCTTTTCTTCAAAATAGACCAAGAAAATTTACTATCTAACACTCCAGGGGTTTGCCTAACTTTAAAGTGTCCATTTTCATATTTAAACTGGTATAAATTGTTTTCTTGAATGATATATTTATTTAATTCTAAAACCTTACTAGGTTTATGATGAAAACTATTCAAAAAGTTAAATAGATTGTTCACTCTAACGGCTCTATCTAAAGCCTTATAATACCCTTGATATCCCTTTTCAGGTGCTATAACTGAAATTCCTAATAAAACATCCTCGTTTTGAATAATATTTCTATTCCGGGTATTTGGCTCAACTTTATGATTTAATCTATTAGGTATTTGATCCTTAATTTCTCTTCCTTTTATAATTCTAATGTGTTTTCCAAATTTAGTTTGATGTTTATAATCAAAATTATATAACCTAAAAAAATATTCCTTATATTCTGGTACTTTTAATTTTTCAATAAAAGATTCTATTCTTTCTGTTTCACATGATAAAAATTCTTCAATAGTCTGTAATATAAATTTACTTAACCTTTCTTCTATCTGTTCAGTATCATATTCTATATTCTCAGCATCGAAAACTATTTTAATTTTATCTACCAGCTTTAGAAATTCTTTATGATTGTCGTGTGTAATAGTTACTATTCCATTTTCATTAAATATTTCATTATAGAAAATATTGGTATGATCTTGAAAGCTCAAATCATGAAATCTTTCATTATCATTTTTTATGTGACCAATTAAACTTTTAATTCCTTTACATAAATTTGGTAATTGTTGTCTTTTTTTCATAAAAATTTCCTAATAAAAATAATAAAAGCTCCTAGTTTTCTCTAAGAGCTACATTTTAAGGGATACTTTTATATAAACTAAATAAGTCTTTACATAGGTTTTAAACTGATTAAAGTTTGTTATATTTGTATTCCAGTTTTATACAATATTACATTCTTACTCCCACTCAATCGTTGACGGTGGCTTACTGGTGACATCGTAGACTACGCGGTTAATGTTTGGCACTTCATCAACAATACGCGTTGAAATTTTTTGCAAAACATCCCATGGCAAGCGGGCAAAATCAGCGGTCATCCCATCAATTGATGTAACTGCACGAATACCAATAGTATAGTCGTAAGTGCGACCGTCACCCATCACGCCCACGGATTTGATTCCGGGTAAAACGGTAAAGTATTGCCAAACTTTTTCCTGTAAACCGGCTTTTTTAATTTCATCCCTCAAAATTGCATCACTGTCACGCACCAGTTTGAGTTTATCCTCAGTTACTTTGCCAATAACGCGAATGCCAAGACCAGGTCCTGGGAAAGGCTGACGCCAAACCAAATCATGCGGAATGCCTAATTTTTCACCCAGTTCACGCACTTCATCCTTAAATAACTTACGCAAAGGTTCAATTAACTTAAAGTGTAAATCCTTAGGTAACCCACCAACGTTATGGTGCGACTTGATTGTCTGGGCAGTATTCGTGCCGCTTTCAATCACATCGGTGTACAGGGTGCCTTGTGCTAAAAAGTCCACATCCTTAATTTTCTTTGCTTCGTCCGCAAACACCTCAATAAACTCTTTGCCAATGATTTTCCGTTTTTGCTCTGGATCGGTGACACCTTTCAGTTTATTTAAAAAGCGGTCTTGGGCATTTACCCGAATAATGTTAACGCCTAAATCCCGATTCAAGGCAGCCATTACTTCATCGCCTTCATTTTTGCGCAACATGCCATGGTCCACAAAAATAGCCGTCAGCTGGTTGCCAATCGCTTTGTGCAAAAGGGTGGCGGTAACGCTGGAGTCTACCCCACCTGATAGTCCCAGAATTACTTTCTTATCCCCCACAGTTTTTCTAATCTCAGCAATTTGCAAGTCAATAAAATCGGACATTGACCAATCGGCCTTAGCGCCGCAGACTTTAAAGGCAAAATTACGTAAAATATCAAGACCATACTGCGTATTGCGCACTTCAGCGTGGAATTGAATACCATACATTTTAGCTTGATCGTTAGCAATAGCAGCAATCGGGCAATTTTTACTTGAAGCAACCGTTTCAAAACCAGCAGGCGCACCAGTGACCAAATCACCGTGACTCATCCAGACGTATTCATCTTTGGGCAAACCGGCAAATAAAACGGAGTTAGTATCTTCAACTTCGATGTCGGCACGACCGTATTCAGAATTATCAGCTTTTTCGACCTTGCCGTTTAAATAAGAAGCCATTAGTTGCATCCCGTAACAAATGCCAAGAATGGGTATGCCCAACTTAAAAATTTCAGGGTCAACTTTCAAAGCATTTTGGTCATAAATACTGTTAGGACCTCCCGAAAAAATAATGCCCTTGGGTTTAATCTGCCTTATTTGGTCCATACTAATATCATGGGGCAAAAGTTCAGAATAAATACCAAAATCCCGCAACCGCCGTGTAATTAATTGATTATATTGACTGCCAAAATCGAGCACAATAATCTCATCAAAATCACTAATATTCTTTTTCACCGACATCCAAGCTCCTTTACTAACCTTATTTAATACAATATCAACTTTACTAAGAAATAGTTCAGTGGTCAACAATTTTTTAGCGTAGCACTATTAGTTCACGAATATTTTTAAAAGTAATCATATAAATAATTCGAGATTCACTTTTAAAATTGGTCTTGCACATATTATGCGACTCTGTTACAATGCTTGCAACAGGAAAATAAATATCTATATATTGCCGTAATGAGGTCGGCAGTTTCTACTCAGAACCGTAAATTCTGAACTATGGATAATTTGGCATTTTGTGTGGCTATTTGCTGCTTTAAAGGGCTTTTTTTACCATAGTTTTGGTAGAAAAAGCCCTTTTTGTGATGAAGGAGGAAAAAGTGAAATTATTAGAAGACCGGATTCGTAGTGATGGAGAAGTTTTACCCGGTAACGTTTTAAAAATCAACTCGTTTTTAAATCATCAGGTAGATCCCGAACTAATGAAGAAAGTGGGAGAAGAATTTAGCCATTTATTTAAAGACAGTGGCATCACAAAAGTTTTGACTTGTGAAGCTTCTGGAATCGCTCCCGGAGTAATGACAGCCTACGAATTGCATGTGCCTCTGGTGTTTGCCCGCAAGAAAAAACCTGCAACACTCAATGACGCGGTATATTGGGCAGATGTTTATTCTTATACTAAAAAAGTCACCAACCAGATTTGTGTTGAACAAAAATTTTTGGATCAAGATGATTGCCTGCTAATTATCGATGATTTTCTAGCAAATGGAGAAGCTGTTAAAGGCATGATTAATATTGCTAACCAAGCTGGTGCTCAGATTGCCGGTGTCGGTATCGTAGTTGCTAAAACATTTCAAGGCGGCAGCGAGTGGATTAAAAATCACGGGTATCACCTTGAAGCATTGGCAGAAATCGATAGTTTGGCCAATAATCAAGTACATTTTGTGGGGGAAAAATAATGGCAGAAAAAGAAGTTAGCCAGCAAAAAGCAGCGGTTTTAGGTTTACAGCACTTATTAGCAATGTATTCCGGGGCAGTCGCTGTACCCCTTCTAATTGGTAATGCACTAAAATTTTCTCCTGCACAAATGACCTATCTAGTTTCAATTGACATTTTCATGTGCGGCTTTGCGACACTTTTGCAATTAATGCGCAATAAGTACTTCGGCATTGGTTTTCCAGTCATTTTGGGCTGCGCCATTCAAGCAGTTGCCCCATTGCAAATGATTGGTCAAAAATTCTCAATCAACGACATGTATGGTGCCATCATTGTTGCCGGCATTTTTGTAGTTTTAATCTCAGGCGTTTTTGCTAAAATTAAAAAATTCTTTCCACCTGTCGTAACAGGGACTTTAATTACCACTATTGGTTTAACACTTGTTCCAGTGGCAATTCAAAATATGGGTGGTGGCAATTCTGCTGCTAAAAGTTTTGGCAGTGGTCAAAATCTCCTTCTGGCTTTTTGCACCATGTTCATTATCTTGGCACTGGAAATTTGGACTAAAGGATTCATCAGGTCAATCTCAGTTTTAATCGGCTTAGTTGCTGGAACAGTAATTGCAGCCTGTATGGGACTAGTCTCATTCACTCCTGTAGTAGAAGCATCTTGGTTTCACTTACCTCAACTGTTCTATTTTGGAGTACCGAAATTTGAATGGTCTTCCAGCCTGACAATGATCATTATTGCTTTAGTATCAATGGTTGAGTCTACTGGAGTATTCTTTGCAATTGGTGATCTTTTGCACCATGATGTGACCGAAGAAGACTTGAAAAAAGGCTATCGTGCAGAAGGCATCGCCCAAATTTTTGGCGGTTTATTCAATGCTTTTCCTTACACTACTTTCTCTCAAAATGTTGGTCTTCTGCAATTATCCGGTATTAAAACGAAGCGCCCAATTTATTGGGCTGGCGGATTACTCATGGCTATGGGATTGTTGCCTAAAATTGGTGCCATGGTAACAATTATTCCTACCCCAGTTTTAGGTGGTGCCATGCTGGTCATGTTTACCATGATTGCTGTTCAAGGTATCAAAACACTGGCCAAAGTTGATCTCAGTGACAATAACAATGTCTTAATTATTGCCATCTCAATTGGACTTGGACTTGGTGTTACTATTTATCCTCAATTTTTCAAAAACCTACCGGCTACTGTCCAATTATTTCTAAGTAATGGGATCGTAATTACCAGCTTGTCAGCTACTATCCTGAATTTCTTACTTAAAGGGGGTGATAGGAAGGCAAAACCAAAAACTCAAACTGCAAATATCATGTAAATAAAATTGTTTTTACCCTTGAGACAATTTTGTTTGCACCAAAAAAGTATCTTCTTAATAGGAAGATACTTTTTTAATTTGTAAATATCAGAGCACTCATGTTAGTCTTGTCGCTATTTTTCTTTTTGACGCCTAAAAATGAAAAACAAGTTGCCAGCATTTGTTCACCAATTTGCTTAAATGACTTGTCAGCAATTTTTTCAGTATATTTCATAATTCCAATCGCAGTTATAAAAATGAGAAAGGATTGCGTCAAAGGAGTAACTACTACTTCTTCACCACATTTTCTATACCCATTTATAAAGGAAGCAATTAGTTTTTGATTTAACCTAAAATCTTGGTAAAAGAGTTTAATGAAGTCCTGATAATTTACCCCCATGCGAGCGCGTTCAAAATCAATTAAACTCAGTTGACCCTCAACAATTTTATAATTACGTAAGCCTACATCCCCATGTAAAACAGTAGTGGCATGAGCCTTTAGGTCTTCTTCAATATCCGCTTTTTGCTCTGTAAATAAAATTAACGCCTGCAGCAGTCTGCTTTTTATTTCTTCATTCTGCAAACTACTAATGTCAAATTTCGCTTTCTCGAAAAGTTGGTTATTTAGGTATATGCCAGAAAAAGGTTTCACTTTTTGATGAAACTGTGACAATTCTATTCCCATGTCAAATGCCATATCAGGAGTGATTCCTTCTTTAATATCAATTGGCGCCAAATCTTTCATGACCAAAACAAATTGTTGAGTCTGTTTGATAACAAAAGAGCCTAATACACGAGTATTTAGTTGCTCATTAACAGCTTTTTCGGTTAAGAATTTACCTTCTTGAGAAAAAACTTTAATAAAAATCACTTGTTTATAAATTTCACTATAACCAAAAAAGGTGCTGTTTAATGACTGATGCGTTATTTGGGTTAAGTTCGCCTTTAATTTTTCTTGTAAAATTTCTTTAGTTTCCATATGTATATCTCTTTTAGTCTTTAGGCTTTCTATAATTCTTAATTCAAATTGGTTCACTCGATTTTCTTGCCAATCATGGTAGCAGTAAGCAAAGGCAAAAGCCCATTGACTTATAATGATTAGCCTGCTAATCACAATAATGCCCATAGCAGAAACTGAAATAGGTATCACGATTGATTGTGATGGTAACTTTTCAATAACTATTAAAATAAGAAGTAAACCAACGGAGCAAAATAAAGTTACTATACCACTAATATAGTTTGTTCACAGCATTAATTTCCATTCACGTTCATCATTATGTGACATATTGGCGGAATAACTATCGCTCTTCCAATCTCATATGCGTCTGTAGTTAAGATCTAGCTTTTTTCGCTCACACTTTCTAAGACATTGCATAACAATAGTAATAGTATGATAGTCAGTCTTAAAAAGAAAGGGAGATTTTAGGAAATCCCAAATAAAACTATCGAAGTAATCACAAATGTTTTTAAAAATGCACCATAAACAATGTTTTTCTTTGTTTTAATCATTTTTTTCACCCTCATATAAGAATAACTTGTCAACTGTTATCCCCTAATATTTGAGCCAAGCGAAAAGAGAGTCCTAAAGATGGGTCATACTTATCATTTTCAATGGCGTTGATCGTTTGCCGAGTAACATGGGCAGCTCCGGCTAATTGAGCCTGTGAGTATCTCTGCTTTTTACGCAATTGAGCAATTCTATTTTTCACTAGTTCACTCTCCTGTCAAACATATTGGACATTTTTAGTAAAACATCTTTTACATTTTAAGCCAACACCAAAAATATATTTTAGTTAAAATCTTTAAATCGAAAAAGTAATAATAATTTAGGCTTAAGTTTACTCATTTTTTTGCAAACAACCCGTTTTTTTTAATACAATATAGATTAAGTAATTTTGAAAGGACAGATAAGATGAAAAAAGCAGAATGTACGACTATTCTTGTCGGTAAAAATGCCACCATTGACGGCTCAGCTATGATTGCCAGAAGTGAAGACGGTGGTCGTGAAATAATTCCTGAAGGTTTTGAACTTATTACACCGGAAAAACAACCCAAGCATTATGAAAGTGTTATTAGCCACCAAAAGATTGATGATGAGGACTTAGCAGAAAAGCCTTTACGTTATACTAGTGCACCTGATGTCTCCGGTGAAAGCGGCATCTGGGGTGCAGCGGGAATTAACTCAGAAAACGTAGCAATGACTGCTACTGAAACTATTACCACAAATGCACGTATACAAGGCATTGATCCCCTTCTTGCAAAAGGGGGTCTTGGTGAAGAAGACTTTGTTACTTTAACGTTGCCTTATATTCACAGCGCCCTTGATGGCGTTAAGCGTATTGGTTATTTACTGGAAAAATATGGTACTTATGAAATGAACGGTATGGCTTTTGCCGACCACGATGAAGTTTGGTACCTAGAAACTATTGGTGGTCACCACTGGATTGCACGCCGTATTCCTGATGACGCCTACGTTGTTGCTCCTAACCGTTTAAACATTGATGAATTCCACTTTGGTAAAGATGGTTTCTTGGCAGATGATACCTTAGAAGACTTAATCAAGGAATACCATTTAAATCCTGACCGTGAAGGTTACAACATGCGTCATATCTTTGGTAGTTCAACTATTAAGGATGCCCACTACAACAATCCTCGTGCTTGGTTTGTTCACAATTACTTTGATCCAGAATTCGGCGGCAAGCCAACTGATCAGGATCAACCTTTTATTTGCCACGCAAACCGCAAGATTAGTATTGAAGATATATGTTTTGTTGAAAGTTCACACTATCAAGATACCCCATTTGATCCATATGGTGATCAGGGTACCCCTGAGCAAAAGAAAACCTACCGTCCAATTGCACTTAACCGCAACTTCGAAACCCATATTTTGCAAGTTAGAAATGATGTCCCCGAAGAGATTGCAGGTGTGCAATGGCTTTGCTTTGGTCCAAATACCTTTAACAGCTTTGTGCCATTCTATACGAATGTCAACGACACGCCAGCCAGCTTCCAAACTGGTCCTAAATTTGATTTGAACAAGATTTTCTGGTTAAACAAATTAACAGCACAATTGGGTGACACTAATTTTAAAGTCTACGGTGAACTTGAAAATGACTTTGAACAAAAATCATTAGCACAGTGTCACTTCATTCAACACGAAACTGATAAAAAAGTTGCAGGTCTGTCAGGCAAAAAAGCTGAAGACCTATTAACTGCAGCCAATCAAAAGATGGCTGACCAAGTATATAACAATACTATTGAACTGCTGGGTAACATGGTCACTGAAGGCCATAACCTGGCAACACTTAAGTTTGACTTGTTAGAC
Source organism: Lactobacillus sp. wkB10 (assembly GCF_000760615.1). Lineage (NCBI taxonomy): Bacteria > Bacillati > Bacillota > Bacilli > Lactobacillales > Lactobacillaceae > Lactobacillus > Lactobacillus sp. wkB10. The sequence goes on from NZ_JRJB01000014.1 coordinate 56,728, forward strand.
TAATCTAATATTCAATCTCTAAAGAAGACTTAAAAAGGCTCAATTACGTTAATTAACGCTGTTGAGCCTTTTATATTGCTTATTTTCGCAAAAGAAATACAAATTTTTATAGAATTGTCGTTACCTAATTCTTATTTGATAAACATCAGGATCCACAAATTCTTCACTACACTGAACCATCTTGCCATCCTGATTTTTAAGTACATTGTCAATATTTAATAATGAACAGCCAAACGGCTTAGCCAACAAATCAGATAATTCTTTATCAGCTTCAGTTGCACTGACTAATGTTTCTTGAGGACTTAATTTTTTAATAAGTGGATTCTTTTTTAATGCTTTATATAAAGATACTTCAATGTCACTTTTTTGCAAAAATTCATAGAATGGAGCCAAAATATAACTATCATCAACAATTACTGGTTGCTCATCAAGAAACAGAACCCTTTTAATATTCAAACAAGTTGATGAATTTAAGCGAAAAATATTTTGAATTCTGCGTGACGGAATAATTTGGGCAAAATTGATTATCTTGGATGAAGGTAAAAAACCGTTCTTTTTAGCCGTGTATGAGAAACCTTCCACAGAATTAAGTCGCAGAAGCTTTTTTACTTTTCCAGGTTTCCTGACATAGCTGCCATTACCTTGAATTTTTTCGATTAGTCCTTCTGTTGTCAATTGATTAATTGCCTTTCTTAAAGTTACACGACTAACCCCAAATTCATCTTGTAATTCGCTTTCGGTAGGAAGCTTGGAATCGACCGGATATTCACCATCCTGTATTTTTTGCTTTAGTTTTAACATTACTTGATAATACAAAGTATTTTTTGCTTTCATTCTTTTGAAAACCAACTTCACTTCAATTAAAATTACTTAACGTTATTTGCTTTAGTTATTAAAACATCTTTTGTATCTGGATAATTCCTAACATTAAGGTCCTTACCTTGACTAGTATAAAGTAGATAAGCAAATAATTGTAATGGTATACAATATTCTAACGGACAGAAATCTGCATCGTTTAAAAATGATCCTTTTAATACGTGTTTAGAAGATATTCCCTCTTGTGAACCAATAGAATATGCATGATCAGTTTGTTCATTCAGGGCTTTAAAAAGCTTATTAGCTCTTTCATAGCCATAATTTACTGGTGCAACAATAATAGTATATGTTTCTTCATGCATTGAAGCAATAGGACCGTGTAAAAATTCTTCTACTTCAAAAGGTTGGAAATAATCTCTAACGGTTTCCAGAGATTTTAATGCACCTTCCATAATTGTGCCTTTATTATTACCATAACCCAATAAGTAGCCGTAATGGCAGTTTTTCAAATCAGCTGAGTTTTCTTCAAACCAATTCTCACTTTCTTTGATGATTTCATTTAAGTTATTGACCGTTTTTTCCAGACGATCAATATATTCGTCATATTCTTTAACGGTCAATTGGCCCGCCTTTTTAGCCGCTTCAAGTGCAATTAAATAAAAGGTAAGAATTGATGCACTATAACCTTTTGTTTTAGGGCCAACGTGCTCAAAGCCGCAGGCCAAAACAATCTTGTTTTGCGCTACTTGTGAACAAGAATTATCCCGATCTTCAGTAATCACAAAATTATCACAATTCAGGCTGTTTGCTCTCTCTAAAGCTGCAATTGTGTTAGTGCTCTCTCCTTCTTGGGTAATAGCTATGACTAGATCAGCACTTGTTGCCAACTGTTCATAATGAGCAAAATTATACGAATTAACCGTTATTATATGCTTTTTCAAGATTTTTTCCATAAAAGGCTGTGCTGTAATGCAAGAATTGAAAGATGTGCCTGAGCCAACCAAATAAATATTTTGGTATTTATTCGTATTATCTGCAAAAGTTTGTGCAAAATTGCTATACAATTGCTCCCTATTGGCAATCATTTTTTTAAGTGTATCTTCTGTTTCAGCAATATAATCAATCATTGACCAAGTTTTCATTATTAATTATCCCTTTCTCTCTTTAATAGCAAGTTTTACTTAAAAATTCCGAAATATTTGAAAATTATTCCAAAGGCAAAACAACCGATCATAATCCAAGATGTTTTTACATGCTTTTTTTGCAGTAACCAGTATATGAAAAATGTAACTGCTAATGGCAATAAATCTGGACATATTTGATCAACAATACTTTGTAGATTTAAAACTGTTTTACCTGACTTAAAGACATAAGCAAACTTGATATTAACCATTGAAGCTATCATACCGCCAATTACTGTCAGTCCCATGACGGAAGCAGCATTAGTCGCCTTTTGGAAACCACTGCCACTAGATAAAGAATCAATTGCTTTAGTTCCCAGATCATAGCCAAGAAAGAGGCCATAATATCTGGTCAAAAAATGAGGAATATTGTACAAAATCAAAAATAAGATTGGTCCTAAGATATTTCCTTTTAAAGCTAAAGTAGTGCCGACACCAGCAGCGATAACTCTAAATGTCCCCCAGAAAAATGTGTCTCCAATTCCTGCCATTGGCCCCATCAAGGCAACTTTGATATTGTTAATAGTTGAGATGAAAAAGTTGGAATTAGTGGCCGCCTCTTCTTCCATTGAAGCTGTAATTCCTAGTATAAAAGGAGACATAGCATAAGTAGTATTGTACACTTCGGACTCTCTGGTCAATGCTTTACTCAAATCTTTTTTATCAGGATAGAGCTTTTTTAACACAGGAATAATTGAATATGCGAACCCAGGAGCCTGCATTCGGTCCATACTATAACAAGCCGGTAACAAAAAGGCACGCCAAAATACTGACATTAAATCTTTTCTGGTTAGCTTTTTTCCTTTAAACATTTCTTCTTTAGATTTCATTGTCTTCTGTCTTCCCTTCGACTCCACTGCTGTTAGATAATAATATTAATGCTGCAATTACTGCACCAACCATTGCGACTCCAATGTTAGTAAGTTTAAAGAATGCTACTAAGATGAAACCTAAAAATAGGTATGGAGCAAATTTTTTAGTAAAAGTCAGTTGCATAAGCAATGCAAAACCCAATGCTGGTAAAATACCTGCTGCTAAGGCAAATCCACCGGTAAGCCAGTCTGGAATAAATTTCACCAAAGATTTGAAAACCGGGGCGCCTAAAAGCATAGCTACCAAAGCGATCAAGAATGGGAAAATGAAATAGTTAAATAAACCCAGCCATTGATTTCTTTCCATCGTCTTAGTATCGCCTCTGCCAGCAGCTTCTAATGACTTTTGACTTAATATTTGGTTTAAAGGCACGTAGGTGATGTACTTTGTTGCCATTGCAAATGCAGCAATTGGCATAACCAGAGCAAGTGCAAGTTTCGGATCAGTATGTGATTGCAATACTAGTGCAGTACTGAGTGCTCCACCCAAAATTACATCAGGCGGTGCGGCATTGGCTCCAATTCCTACAACACCCATTGAAAGAAGTTCAATTTGAGCTCCCAAAATTAAACCTGTTTTAACATCTCCATAAACTAGCCCTACCAGCGTACAAATTACAAGTGGTCTTTCCATCATGGTCATACCGAAAAGTCTTTCATCAATATGGCCAATTCCTGCAATTAACGCAACCAAGAATGATTGAATCATAGTCTACCCTCTTTCTTTTCATACATAACTATTTTTTATCAGTAATATTTTTAAAAGTATCTGACAAATCTTCAAATTTATGGTTAGGGGTAGGTTGCATGCCTACCTTTATTCCCTTAGCCATAATTCTCTTAAATGAATCGATATCCTCTAACGTTAAATTCAAATTGTCGCGGATCATTGGTGCATTTTTTCTAATTCCACCAATAGTAATCTTTTCAACCCCACTTACTTGCTTACAAATTTTTTCAGCATCGAAGGGATTATTAGTTAAAACCATCACGCGATAAGAACTATTTTGCGGATTATTTAAAAATTCAATAGCTCCTTCAATTGTTCTAAAGCCAATTTTAGTACTCGTTGGCACAGCCAACTTCATAGTACTGCGACGAATTTTATCGTTAAAAACGGCATCGTTGGCTACTAAAACTACATTTGCTTGTACTCTTGGAATCCAAGTCATGACAACTTGGCCATGAACAAGCCGATCATCCATATGCATTGCTACAATCAAAACAAATTCCTCCTGTCTTTAAATAATACCTTTTAAAACATATTATACATATTTTAAATGTTTTTACAATGTTTTATTAATAACTATTTAATTTTAAGCAATAAAAACCCTCTAGATTTGAAGTGCAACTAAAAAGTTAGACATTTTAATATTACGCAAGACTCAATGCACGATTTCGATATTTGATCGGGGTCGTGTATTTTAG
>NZ_JRJB01000015.1:0-45984 GCF_000760615.1 Lactobacillus sp. wkB10
CCATTTTCAAAGTAGTTGAATATTTAGTCATGAAAAAAGTGCTCCTAATAGTCAGATTAATGTCTAACTATTATGGAGCACTTCAATTCCGGGGGTTAACTTCATTCACTGCTGTTTTTTTATATCTCTTGGAACAAGTTGTTATAAGTTAATAAATATTTTTGGTATATCTCCTCAATTATCTTGCTGCTATGATTTCCACTAATAGTGGCAAGCTCCAAAACAAATTATATAATTAAAAAAATTGAAAGATTGGTATGATTTGTATCCTTTTTGATGAGTAAAAAAAGATTTACATTGGTGGAGATACTGCCTTTGTTATGTTTGATAAAACTTAAAATTACCAAATTTTATATAAGTAAATTGTTGCAATGAGAAGTGTATCGGCAACATCATCTTTTATTAATAGCAGAATATATAAAAAATTGAAATGAAAGATTTGCCAATGAGGTTAGCTAAAAACAATACCTTCAAGTAAAACTACAGACTATAACTTGTCTTTTTTTGACTTGAAAATTAATTGAAAGAGCAATAAGAATATCTCTATTTAAACATAAACTTTTAAACAGATTTTGGGAAATAAAAAAGCAGAAGAAAACTTCTGCTTTAAAAACTTTTTTATTTTACGCTAGGCACGGGTAACTTTACCAGATTTTAATGTCTTAGTTGAAACCCATACACGCTTTGGCTTGCCATCGACAAGAATACGAACTTTTTGAAGGTTTGGCTTCCACGCACGACGTGATGAATTCAGTGCGTGTGAACGTGTATTACCAAAAGTGGTCTTTTTGCCAGTGATATAATCTTTTGCCATTTGCTAAACCTCCTTTATTGTGTTTTCATACTAAATTAAGATAGCATAAGTTTAAGAACATTGCAACTGCAAAAGTATTTTTTAAGAAGGGATTTTTGCATTTAAACTTGATTACTATGATAAAATAGATTCATAATATGAGAACAATGATACGGAGGTAAACATGGCTGTAAAAATCAAAACAAAAAACGGTTTGATTGATATTTCAAATGGAGTGATCGCAACTGTTGTTGGTAGCGCAGCTACATCTAACTACGGTGTTGTCGGCATGGCTTCAAAAAATGCTATCCGTGATGGCTTCGATGGAATATTGAATCGAGCAAATTATAAGCGCGGTGTTGTTGTTAAGTCTGAGGATAATAAGATTACGGTTGATGTTTATATAATAGTCGGCTATGGTTTAAAAATATCTGAAGTAAGTCGCAACGTACAAGATAGTGTTAAATTCAATTTGAAAAATCAACTTGGAATTGAAACTAAAGCTGTTAATGTCATCGTTCAAAGTGTTAAAGTGCTTGATGAATAACTCAAGCGGAGGGTAGAAATATTGGTTTTAAAGGAAATAGACAGTAAAAAATTTAGAGATATGGTTCGCGTCGCTACGCACAGACTTGGTCGCAACGCAGAGTTTATTAACTCTTTGAACGTTTTCCCTGTTCCTGATGGAGACACTGGAACAAATATGAATTTAACTATTGAAAGTGGCGCTAAAGCTGTTGCCAAAAATACTAGTAATAGTGTGGGTGATTTGACAGAAAGCCTTGCTAAAGGGATGTTGATGGGTGCTCGTGGTAATAGTGGGGTAATCTCTTCTCAGCTCTTTAGAGGAGTTTATAAGGCAACTCAAGGCATGAAAACTCTTAATGCACAAGAGTTGGCCAATGCTTTTTCAAATGGGGTTGCAACAGCTTATAAAGCCGTAATGAAGCCAGTTGAAGGAACTATTTTGACTGTTGCTCGGATTGGTGCACAAGAAGGTGCCAATAAGGCCAATGAAACCGATGATGTTGAAGAAGTTATGAAGGCGATTGTTGAAGGTGCTAAAAAAGCGTTAAAGACAACTCCTGACTTATTACCTGTTTTAAAGCAAGTTGGTGTAGTTGATTCAGGAGGCCAAGGCTTACTCTTTATATATGAAGGATTTCTAGAAGGTCTTTTAGGTGAAGAATTTGCTGACCGGTACCAACCTGATGAAGGTGAAATGGATGAAATGATAAATGCCATGCATCATCAATCTGTACAATCACAACTTTCTACTCAGGATATTACTAATGGCTACTGTACCGAAATCATGGTTGATTTAACTGCTGATGTTCCTAATAAGAAAACTTTTAATTTAGATGAATTTAGGGAGCATTTATCTCAGTTAGGTGATTCACTTTTGGCAGTTTCAGATGAAGAAGTGGCAAAAGTTCATGTTCATACTGAACATCCTGGAGCTATTTTTGCGTACGGAAGCCAATTTGGTCAATTGGGAAAAATTAAAATTGACAATATGCGGATTCAACACGAAACAATAGTAAATAACAGTGAAGAAAATCAGGAAAATGTTGATTTTGCCGTAATAGCTGTTGCTTCTGGTAACGGAATTCGCAAACTTTTTGAAAGTGAAGGCGTTAACCGCATTATTTCTGGGGGTCAAACAATGAACCCTTCAACACAAGACATTATTGATTCAATCAAAAAATCAGGTGCTAAAAAAGCAATTGTGATGCCGAATAATGGCAACATTATTATGGCAGCCAAGCAAGCAGCTGAGGTGAGCGACATCCCAGTCGGCATTGTCCCTACTAAAACCATTTCACAAGGCTTGACAGCCATGCTTTCATTTGATCCAGACGATTCTCTTGATGACAATGTTGCAAATATGACTGATGCTCTTGATACTGTTGTTTCTGGTGAAGTCACCAAAGCTAACCGGGACACGAAGATTAATGATATTGAGATCCATCAAAATGATTATTTGGGGATTATTGATGGAGATATTAAGGTGGCTGAAACTGACATCATCACTGCAGCTTCATCAATGGTTGAAAAAATGTTGGATGAAGATTCCGAAATCGTTACTGTGATGTATGGACGAGATTCTAATAAGAAAGAAGCTCAGAAACTGATAGATGCTGTCAAAGAGAAGCATGATGATCTTGAATTTGAACTTCATGATGGCGGACAACCCGTATATAATTTTTTGATTTCTGTTGAATAATTATGTATGCAAAGGAATTATTTGCACCTGTCACTGATTTAAAAGGAGTTGGAACCAAAACTGCTGCTGCACTTGGAAGCTTAGAAATATATAGCATTTATGATTTGTTATATTATTTCCCATTTCGCTATGATGAACTGCAAACGATTCCACTTGACCAGATCATGGATGGTCAAAAGGTAATGCTAAAGGGAGTTGTGGCTACTGAAGCTTTTGTAAGCAGATTTGGCTACAAAAAGAGCAGACTTAGTTTTAAATTGAGAATTGACCATGATGTAGTCATGGTCAATTTTTTTAATCAACCTTGGTTGAAAGAAAAAATTGAGGTAGGTAAAGAAGTTGCAGTCTATGGTAAATACAATATCTCAAGACAAAGTTTAGCAGGTTTTAAATTTATTGCAGCTAAAGAAAATGATAGTGGCATGGCTCCAATTTACTCAGTTAACCGGCATTTAAGGCAAAAAAAATTAATTGATTTCATTAATATTGCTTTAGATGAATATTTGCCGGCTGTTGATGATGTTGTTCCAGTGGATATTCGACGGAAATATCGTTTGCTTCCTGAAAAAAATATTGTACAAAAAATGCATCACCCGCAAAATTTCAATGAGTCTCAGATTGCAAAAAGAAGTGCTATTTTTAGAGAATTCTTTATTTTTCAAACTGAACTAGCTCAGTTAACTGAAGTCAATCCACAAAACAAGGGGATTCCCAAAAAATATGACCTGAATGAAGTTGCTAAATTGACTAAATCTTTGCCGTTTGAATTGTCCACGGATCAAAAGCAGGTTATCAACGAAATTTTTGCTGACATGTTATCATCCAGACAAATGCAGCGTCTTTTACAAGGTGATGTGGGTTCAGGCAAGACTATTGTTGCGGTATATGCAATTTTTGCGGCTGTAACTGCTGGCTTTCAAGCTGCACTGATGGTTCCTACAGAGATATTAGCGACTCAGCATTTTAAAAAGATTGATGAATTGCTAAGGCCTCTAGGTGTAAGATGTGCGCTGCTAACAGGTTCTACGAAAGCTTTGGAACGAAAAGAAATTTATACAGAATTGACCGATGGCACAATTAATGTTGTGATAGGTACGCATGCTTTAATTCAATCAAACGTAATTTTTAAAAAATTAGGATTAGTAATTATCGATGAACAACACCGGTTCGGTGTTAATCAGCGGCAATCTTTAATTAATAAGGGAAATTTGCCTGATGTGCTTACTATGACTGCTACCCCAATTCCCAGAACTCTGGCATTAACGGTTTACGGCAACATGACTATATCTGAAATACGACATCTTCCAGCCGGAAGAAAAAAAGTAATTTCTTCATGGAAAACGAGTGCCCAAATGGATCAGGTTTATCAGCTAATGTGCGAGCAATTAAAGCAGGGATTTCAGGTATATGCTGTAACACCTTTGATCACAGAATCAGAAGCATTAGATTTAAAAAATGCAGAACAGCTTTATGATAAACTCAGTAAAGATTTTCCTGATGAAAAAGTAGCATTACTTCACGGTCAAATGCCTGGTAATAAAAAAGATGAAATTATGTCCGAATTTGCAGCTGGAGAAATTAATATTTTAGTTGCTACCAGTGTGATTGAAGTTGGTGTTGACGTGGCAAACGCTAATATGATGGTTATCTATAATGCTGATCGTTTTGGAATTAGTCAGCTACACCAGTTAAGAGGGCGAATAGGGAGAGGTAAGACTCAAAGTTATTGCATATTTTTGGCTGATCCTAACACACAGGCAGGTAAAGCTCGTATGAAAATAGTGGCATCAACAACAGACGGTTTTAAATTGGCTGAAGAAGATTTAAAGATGCGGGGAGAAGGAGATATTTTTGGTAAAGCTCAATCTGGTCTGCCTGAATTTCAAGTTGGTGATGTAGTTAATAACTACGATACAATGGTAGTAGCACAAAAAGAAGCTAGAAAATTAATTAAACTTGATCCTCTCTTGCAAAAATCAGAAAATAAAACTTTAAAACAAGTGATAGAATATAAACAATTACAGCAAAAGAGAACATAGTAAAGGTTGAGGATACAATGAGAACTATTGCTATTGATGCTATGGGCGGTGAAAATGCCCCTGAAGCAATTATTAAAGCAGTATTACGGGCCAAAAAGGACTTACCCGAGACAAAATTCATACTTTTTGGCGATCAGAAAAAAATAAAAGAATTATTGGGAAGTGATAGCAGTCGCACACAAGTAGTCAATACTTCTGAAATTATTTTAGATGAAGATGAACCAGTTAAGGCAATTAGATCTAAAAAAGATTCGTCACTTGTCGTGGCAGCACAATTTGTGAAGCAGGGCAAAGCTGATGCACTTTTTTCATTAGGTAATACTGGAGCTATTTTAGCTTGTGGCATATTTATAATAGGACGAATTAAAGGTGTGGCCCGTCCGGGATTCATGCCAACATTGCCTGTAAAAAATTCCGATGATGGTTTCAATATGATTGATGTTGGTGCCAATGCCAAAAGTAAACCAGAATACCTGCTTGCCTGGGCTAAAATGGCTTCATATTATGCAGAAAAAGTAAGAGGAGTTAAAAATCCTCGTGTTGGTCTTCTTAATAATGGATCCGAGAGTGATAAAGGTGATGATGTTCATCAAAAAGCATACCAGTTGCTATTGGAAAGCAAACTTAATTTTATTGGTAATATAGAAGGAAATGAGTTATTAGTGGGTAAAGCTGATGTAGTCGCAACAGATGGTTTTACTGGTAATGCAGTTTTAAAAAACATTGAAGGAACTTCAGGTGTTTTGATACATCTTTTGAAGCAAAGCTTGCTTGATAACGGACCTTTTGTTAAATTAGGTGCGTTAATGATAAAAAAGGCATTAAAAGGGTTAGTTTCAAAATTTGATGTTGACAAATATGGTGGCGCAGTTTTACTCGGAGTCAATGCTCCTGTAGTCAAAACACATGGTCGCTCAGGTCAGCGTGCTGTTTATTTTACAATTAAACAAATTGATAAAATTTTACAGGAAAAAATAATTGATAATTTTAAAGCAGAATTTGCAGTTGAAAATAGGGAGTAAAGACATGAGTAAAGAAGAAATTTTTACCAAAATTCGGGATATATTAGCAGATAATTTTGAAGTTGATAAAGAAAAGATAACTGATGAAACTAATTTCACTAGTGATTTGGACGCTGATTCCATTGACTTAGTGGAATTCATTTTACAATTAGAAGATGAATTCGGCGCCGAGATTTCTGATGAAGATGCGGAGAAATTAAAAACTGTAGGAGACGCAGTTAATTATGTTGCAGATCATCAAAAATAAGTAAAAAATATTCATTATTAATTTGCATACAAAATGTTTCACGGTTATAATTAGAAATTAAATAAATTTATTAAATATCTTTAATAAATTCATTGAAGATTTGAGAGGGGAAATGACCTTTGGAAAAACAAAGTGATCTCTTGCTAGATATCCAGCATTTGCATACTGCATATCGTTTACATGGAAAGTTTTATGATGCTGCAGATGATATTAATTTAACGTTGAAGCGAAATGAAATTTTATCCATTGTAGGTGAATCTGGTTGTGGTAAGAGTACAATTGCATCGAGTATTATCGGCTTGTACGACCATAAAAATACGAAAGTGACTGGTGATATTCTGTATAATGAGTTAAATTTAGTCGGATTAAATGAAAGCTTGTTTAACAAAATACGTGGAAACAAAATTGGTATGATCTTTCAGGATCCTCTAGCCAGTTTAAATCCGTTAATGCGTGTTGGCGATCAAGTAGCTGAAACGCTTTATTATCACACAGATATGAATGAAAAAGAGCGTCATGATCGTGTGCTTGAATTATTCAATCAAGTGGGAATGCCGAAGCCAGAAGAAACTTTTCAAATGTATCCTTTTGAATTGTCTGGAGGATTAAGGCAGAGGGTAGTGATTGCTATGGCGATTGCATGTAAGCCCGAAATTATCATTGCAGATGAGCCTACTACCGCTTTGGACGTTACTATTCAGGCTCAAATTTTGGATCTGCTTGAAGATATTCAAAGACAATCTCAATCTGGTATTATCTTAATTACTCACGATTTAGGTGTAGTTGCTGAAACTGCCGATCAAGTTGCAGTTATGTATGGTGGGCAGATAGTAGAAAAAGCTGATGTAAAAACTATTTTTGAGCATCCTTTGCACCCATACACTCGCTCCTTGTTAAATTCAATGCCTCAATCTGAAGATGAAGAAGAAGATTTGCACGTTATTCAAGGAACAGTTCCATCATTGCAAAATATGCCTAGAAAAGGCGACAGATTTGCTGCTAGAATTCCATGGATTCCTGCCAGTGCGCATGAAGAGGACCCAGTAATGCATGAAGTTGAGCCTGGTCACTGGGTAAGATGTACTTGCTGGAAGACGTTCCACTTTCAAGATGAAGTAGGTGGGGAATAGTTTATGGCTAAAGAAATCATTCAAGTAAAAAATTTAAAAGTTCATTATCCCATTAGATCAGGTTTTTGGAACAGAATTACTGATTATGTAAGAGCGGTTGACGATATTAGTATTACCATTAATGAAGGTGAAACCTATGGTCTAATTGGTGAATCCGGCTCAGGCAAGTCAACTACTGGTAAAGCTATTGTGGGTGTTGAGCCTGTGACTAGTGGCAGTATCCTTTACAAGGGTGTCGATATTACTAAATCTAGAAATCGGCGTAAACTAAACTACAATAAAGATGTCCAAATGATTTTCCAAGATTCAATGTCGAGTTTAAACCCGAGAAAACGAATAGAAGACATTATTGCTGAACCTATTCGAAATTTCGAAAATTTAACTACAGATCAAGAACGTGATCGAGTTCAAGAGCTGCTGGATATCGTGGGTATGCCTAGTGATTCAATTTACAAATACCCTCATGAATTTTCTGGGGGACAGAGACAAAGAATTGGCGTAGCTCGGGCGGTTGCAACTAATCCTCGTTTAATTGTTGCTGATGAACCAACTAGTGCTTTGGATTTATCTGTGCAAGCTCAAGTTTTAAACTTTATGAAGCATATACAACAGAAATATAATATTGCTTATTTGTTTATTTCTCATGACTTAGGTGTCGTAAAGCATATGTCTGAAAACTTAGCTATTATGCATCGTGGTCGTTTAGTTGAAATAGGTTCAAGAGAAGATATTTATGAGCATCCGATGCATATTTATACTAAGAGATTGCTTTCTGCTATACCGCAAGTTGACGTTGAGCATCGTGATGAGCATAAGAAACATCGACAAGAAGTTGAGCAAGAATTTCAAAATGATCAAAGCAAATGGTATGACAAGGATGGTCGTGTATTTCCTTTGCAACAAGTTTCTGGCAAACATTTAGTAGCCTTACCGAAAAATGAATTGAACGAAGAGAAGATAAAAGAAAAGGAGGGGGCATAATCATGTGGAAAACAGTTCTAAGACGAATTTTAATTATGATCCCGCAAATTATTATCTTGAGTATTTTGGTCTTTTTCTTGGCTAAGATGATGCCGGGTGATCCTTTTACTGGACAAATTAATCCAAATACTGATCCCAAGCAACTTGAAGCTTTAAAAAGAGCGGCTGGGTTATATGATCCTGCACCTGTTCAATATGCACGCTGGGTGGGAAACCTGTTTAAAGGTGATTTGGGAACAAGCTACATTCAACATGTTGCCGTTACTTCCTTAATTGCCGACCGTGCTGTTAATACTTTCTGGTTATCATTATTATCTACAGCTATCTGCTATGCTATTTCTATTCCTATGGGAGTGACAGCGGGTCGTCACCAAGATGAATGGCAAGATCAAGCAGTTCAAATTTTTAATTATGTTACTTTTGCTATTCCGCCGTTTGTATTTTATATTTTGGGAATCTGGCTATTTGGTTTTACTTTAGGGTGGTTCCCTATTTCTGGCTCTGTTTCTCCAAGTGCCTCTGGCTTTTGGGGAACATTAGGAAGCCAACTTTATCACATTATTCTACCTGCTATACTAGTGGGATTAATTACCACTACATCAATTGTGCAATACTTAAGAACTGGAATAGTTGATAATAAGGTAGAGGATTATGTTCGTACAGCCCATAGTAAGGGTGTACCGGAAAAAGTTGTTTTTAATAAACATATTTTACGTAACTCCTTATTACCAATAGCTTCTTCCTTTGGTACAGTCATTACGGGACTTTTAAGTGGTTCGATGATTGTTGAATCAGTTTTTAGTTATCCTGGAATGGGTAAGTTATTCTTAGATTCTATTGGTCAGCGTGATTACACAACTTTGACTGCCTTAATATTAATTTTTGGTATTTTAACACTATTAGGTAATCTACTTTCTGATATTATCATGAGTATAATTGATCCAAGGATCAGAATTAAATAAGGGGGGAGGAGAAAAGATGTCCGACAAGAAAGAAATTAAGACTAATTTGAAAGATAAAAAGAAAAATGTTTCTTCTTCTCCTGAATCAAGTTTTAAAGTAATTATTAGAGAAATTGTAAAAGATAAGGTGGCATTATCTGCCTTCGTCGTAATAGTGTTAATATTGCTATTTACCATGGTAGGCTCTTTATTCCTAAATTCTGCTCAGGTAACTGAAACTAATATTGTAGAAGCGTATAATCCATGGGGAACTGCTGGTCATATATTAGGAACTGATGATGGTGGACGTGATATCGTCAAATTACTAATAATGGGTGGACGAAATTCCATTTTGATTGGTTTGGGTGTAACCGTAGTCTGTGAAACTGTTGGTTTACTTGTGGGTCTAGTATCTGGATATTACGGTGGTAACATTGATGCCATAATAATGAGAATAGTAGATTTTGTTCAGGTATTGCCAACTTTCCCAATTGAAATTGTTTTGGTTTCTGTTATTCCGAACTACAATTCCTTTAGTTTAATTGGAATTATTTCACTTTTTGGGTGGCCTAAAACGGCAAGGTACTTTAGGGCTTTTATACTGTCCCAAAGAGAAAGAGACTACGTTTTGGCTTCCAAAACCTCTGGTTCTTCAGACCTTAAAATTATGTTTCGTGAAGTATTACCAAATATTACCTCGATGATTATTATTGACGTTGTATTAACTATTGCTGGTAATATTGGTATTGAAACTACGTTATCATATATTGGTTATGGTTTGCCGGCTTCTGTTCCATCGTTAGGTACTTTGATTGGATTTGCAAATGATCCGGTAAACGTAGTGAGTCGTCCCTGGCTGTGGCTTCCGGCTACAATTTTACTGTTAGCAATCTCGCTAAGTATAAATTACGTTGGTCGTGCTCTACAGCGTGCTGGTGATGCCAGACAACGTGAGAATTAATTCATTAATAGAATACAAAAAGCTTTGTCTAAAGAGACAAAGCTTTTTTTAATTAAAAATTATTATTATAAACTTATTAGACTATTATGATACTTTTTGATAAGATTCTTTTCTATGCTAGAATATGTTTGTTAGCTTATTCCAAGAATTTAGAATTTATTCAATAAAAAGATTGGAGTATGAATTAAATTATGAATAAAACAAAACTTTTATATTCTGCTGGTATCGTTTCAACTGCCGCGCTAACTTTAGTAGCTTGTGGCAAAGGCAATAGCACTGCTAAGAATGAAAATGCTAAAACTGCAAGTAAATTTCCACAATCTGTTCCTGTAAAAAAAACCAAAAAAGGTGGAACTTTAAAGTATGCAATTATGACAGATACTCCTTTTACTGGTATTTTTTCTGATGAATTATCGACTACAGCTATTGATAGTTCAGTAGCTGAACCAGGAGAAGAAGAATTATTTGATACTGATGATAATTTCAAAATTACTAATAAAGGTCCAGCTACAATGAAACTGGATCGTAAAGCTAAAACTATTACGATTAAAATAAAAAAAGGTGTGAAGTGGTCAGATGGCAAACAAGTTAATGCTAAGGATGTAGAGTACCCTTACGAAATTTTGGCAAATAAGGCGACCAAAGCACAACGTTATAGTAATCAATTTGAAGAAATTGTCGGAATGAAAGAATACCATAACGGTAAGTCAAAAACTATTTCAGGAATAGAAATGCCAGAAGGACCAGATGGTCTGACTGTCATTCTGCATTTTAAAGAGATGAAACCGGGTATGGTATATAGTGGTAATGGCTATTATTGGGAATATGCAGCTCCGTACCATTATTTAAAAGATATTCCATTTGAAAAATTACAATCTTCAGATCAAATTAGAAAAAAGCCACTGTATTTTGGCCCATATAAAGTTCAGAAATTAGTTCGTGGTCAATCTGTAACTTGGGTTCCAAATAAGTATTATTGGCGTGGCCAACCAAAGTTGGATAAAGTGGTTTCACAAGTGATTTCACAGAATTCGATCTCACAGGCAATTAAAAGTCATAAATTTGACATTGCTCAGGTAGTTAATTCTCAGTGGAACGAAGTTAAGGATACTAAAGGTGTTAATTTTGTTGCACAAATTCCTCTAGGATATCACTATATTGGCTTTAGAGTTGGAAAATGGAATGCTAAGGCCGGTAAAAATGTGATGAATTCTAAAGCAAAAATGAATAATCAAGCACTTCGTCAGGCAATGACTTATGCCATAAATATTGATGAAGTCGATCAGCATTATACTTCAGGTTTAAGTTTTAGAGTTCCGACTTTAATTCCAGCGCAATTTGGAGACTATTTTGATAAAAAAGCAAAAGGTTATACTTATAATTTGAAAAAAGCCAATCAAATTTTAGATAAAGCTGGTTATAAAAAGAAAGGCCAATGGCGTGTCCAGCCTAATGGCAAGCCACTTACTATCAAATTTTTAGCAATGACAGGCAGTTCAATTCAATCACCAACTGTACAAAACTATATTCAGCAGTGGAAAAAAATTGGCATAAAAGTGAAATTAGTTGGAGGAAGATTGACGGAATTTAACTCTTTTTATGACAAATTAGGGCATGATGATCCGCAAGTTGACATGTTTTTGGCGGCTTGGTCTTTGGCTAGCGAACCCTCTCCTGCATCTCTTTATGGTGAGACCTCACAGATGAATTATAGTCGGTTTGCAACTCCAGAAAATAATAAACTTTTGCAAGAAATAGATTCTCAAAAGTCATTTGATCATACGTATAGGGTTAAGAAATTCCATGAATGGCAGAAATATATGAATAAAAAGGCTTATGTTGTTCCTGTTGATAATTCTTATAAGGTAATAGCAGTAAATAATAAAGTTACAGGTTATTCCACCAAGCCCTCTGATAATTCTAATGGTCACCAATTATGGTACAAAATTGGATTTATAAAATAGAAAAATAAAATTTTTAATTAATTTCAATAAAAATGCATTGAGCTGATAAAGTCCAATGCATTTTTATTATTAAGAATAATTAAAATGATATTATTAATAAAATATTATTTTTTATTTAAAAATTTAATTTAATATGATATTATTTAGTATATTACACTCATAATTAGAAAAAGGACTAGATTTTGAAAGGATCAAATAATCATGAAAGAACATAGTCTGTTTTATACGATAGGATTAGTGACAGTTACAGCTTTGACAATGGTTGCTTGCGGTAAAAAAAATAATGATAATGAAAATAGTGCAAAAGAAGCTAGTAAATTTCCTGAAAAAATGCCTGTAAGAACTTCAAAGCGGGGTGGTGTAGTTAAAGTAGCTTTACAAACTGACTCACCTTTTACCGGTATTTTTTCAGATCAATTACAAGTGACGGCCGTTGATGCTGATGTAGCCTCTCCTGGTTCAGAATCTTTATTTGATACTGATGATAATTTTCGTTTTACGGATAAGGGACCAGCAACTTTGAGGATTAATCGCAAGAATAAAACAGTTACAATAGAAGTTAAAAAGGGAGTTAGATGGTCTGACGGCAAACAGGTTACTGCCAAAGATGTAGAATATCCGTATGAGATTTTATCGAAT
This sequence comes from Lactobacillus sp. wkB10, assembly GCF_000760615.1. Lineage (NCBI taxonomy): Bacteria > Bacillati > Bacillota > Bacilli > Lactobacillales > Lactobacillaceae > Lactobacillus > Lactobacillus sp. wkB10. The sequence continues at coordinate 12,945 of NZ_JRJB01000015.1, forward strand.
AAAGATACAAATTCACAAAGATATTCAAGTCAATTTGAACTTATAAAAGGTCTTAAGGAATATCATGAGGGAAAGGCAAAATCAATTTCAGGAATAGAAATGCCTGATGGCGAAAACGGTAGGAAAGTAATACTTCATTTCAAGCAATTGAAACCAGGAATGTATAATAGTGGGAATGATTATTTTTCAGAGTATACGGCTCCATATCATTATTTAAAAGATGTACCTTTTAAGAAGTTGGAATCATCAGATAAGATTAGAAAAAAACCTTTGTATTTTGGACCATTTAAATTAGAAAAATTAGTACGTGGTCAATCAGCAGTTTGGGTACCGAATAAATATTATTGGCGTGGTAAGCCAAAGCTGGATAAGATAGTGTATCAGGTAGTTTCGCCTAATTCTTCAACACAAGCTATTAAGAGTCACAAATTTGATGTTGTGAATGTAATAAATTCCCAATGGGATCAGGTGAAAAATACTAAAAAAGTAAAATTTATTGCAGAAATACCGCTCGCTTATTGGTTCATCGGTTTTAAGCTTGGCAAATGGGATCCAAAAACTGGTAAAAATGTCATGAATCATAAAAGTAAGATGGATAATGTTGCTCTACGTAAGGCAATTGGGTACGCAATGAATGTTGATGAAGTAACCAAGCACTATACTCACGGCCTTACATTTCATATAACTACTTTTATTCCTCCTCAATTTGGTGATTACTTTAACAAAAATATTAAAGGATATAATTATGACGTTAAAAAAGCCAATCAAATTTTAGATAAAGCTGGATATAAAAAGAAGGGTAAATGGCGTGTTCAACCTAACGGCAAACCATTAAAGATTAGATTCATGGCTAAAGCCGGTGATCCTAATCAAGAACCGATTATTGAAAATTATATTCAACAATGGCATAAGGTCGGATTGGATGTTAGACTGTTAAACGGCAGAGTAACTGAATCAAACACTTTTTATGATAAGCTTAATCATGATGACCCACAAGTCGACATGTTTGAGGCAGGATGGTTGTTGTCATCTGAGCCCTCAGCAAGAGGTATGTATTGGGAAAAAGGTGCAGCGAATTATGATCGTTTTGTATCTCCTGAAAATGAAAAATTGTTGCAGGAAATGGACTCACAGAAAGCTTTTGATCATAAATATCGTGTAAAAGTTTTTCATGAATGGCAAAAATACATGTTTGATCAAGCGTATATGATACCAACTGTCAATTCATATAAAATTAAAGCAATTAACGATCAAATCACAGGATTTTCTCTCAAACCATCTGAAAATAACAATGGTCATGTACTTTGGTACCAAGTGGGTTATGTTAAATAAAATTATGTAAGACTCAAGTTTTTAAGGCTTGAGTTTTATTTTTGCTAATATGAAAAGGTATTTTATAGAAAATTTTAATTAATAATTAATAAAATATTTATTTTACTAATCTTTTTTGTTATTATTTGATTTAGGTTTTAAATCGTGTTTGTACTTTTGTAAGGAGAGAAGAATGATGAAAGAAAAAAATTTTTTATGCTCCATCGGTATTATAGCTACATGTGCCATGGCTCTGGTTGGTTGTAATAAAGCAAATAAAAGTAATAATGAGGACAGTTCGAAGGAAGCAAGTAAATTTCCAAATGCTTTGCCAAAAAAGGAAACAAAGCAAGGTGGAACTGTTAGAGTTGCCGTTGAAACAGATACGCCCTTTACAGGAATATTTACTGATGAGTTAAGTGTAACTGCGACTGACGCAGAAGTTGCTTCACCCGGCGAAGAATCTTTGTTTTATACAGATGATAATTACAAAATAAATGATAAAGGTCCAGCAACAATGAAGCTGGATCAAAAAAACAAAACTATAACTATTAAAATCAAAAAGGGTGTTAAATGGTCAGACGGCAAACAAGTGGTTGCTAAGGATATGGCATATCCATATGAAATATTGGCTAATAAAAATACTAAAGCTCAAAGATATTCTACTAAAATGGAAGTTCTGAAAGGAATGAAAGAATATCATGAGGGCAAAGCTAAAAAAATTTCAGGAATTGAATTGCCAGACGGTGATAATGGTCGCAAAATGATATTGCATTTTTCCTATATGACACCAGGAATGGCCTTTAGTGGTAATGACTATTATTGGGAATCAGCTTCACCATATCACTATTTAAAGGATGTACCTTTTAGCAAACTCGAATCCTCAGATAAAGTTAGAAAAAGACCAATATATTTTGGACCTTATAAGTTAGATAAACTAGTTCGTGGACAGTCAGCTACATGGGTACCAAACAAATACTATTGGAAAGGCAAACCAAAACTGGATAAAATTATTTATCAAGTGGTTTCCCCTAATTCTACTTCTCAAGCAATCAAATCACATAAGTTTGATATTGCTCAAGTTATTAATGCTCAGTGGAAACAAGTAAAAGATACTAAAGATGTGAGATTTATTGCAGAAATTCCTTTATATTACTCATACCTAGGGTTTAAGGTCGGCAAATTTGATGCCAAAAAAGGTAAAAATGTTATGAATCCTCATAGTAAAATGAATAATAAAGCCTTAAGGCAAGCTATTGGGTATGCCATGAATGTAGAGGATGTCAATAAACGTTATAATAACAATCTGAGTTTCAGAATTCCAACATTAATTCCAAAGCAATATGGTGATGTATATAATAAAAATGTTAAAGGATTTTCATATAACTTAAAAAAGGCTAATGAACTTTTAGATAAGGCTGGTTATAAGAAAAAAGGTAAGTGGCGCATTCAGCCCAATGGTAAACCTCTAAAAATTAACTTTTTAGCCATGTCGGGCGATGCTACACAAGGACCAATTATACAAAATTACTTGCAACAGTGGCATAAAATTGGGCTAAATGTAGGCCTTCTAAATGGTCGGCTGACAGAACGTAATTCATTTTATGATAAAGTTCAAAACGATAATCCTCAAGTAGACATGTTCTTAGGAGCTTGGGGTCTTTCTACGGAACCATCACCTAATGGATTATATAGTGAAGGTGGGCCAGCAAACTATACCAGGTTTGTTACCCCTGAAAATAATAAATTGATTAAAGAGATTGACTCTGCTAAAGCATTTAACCATAAATATCGTGTTGAAAAATTTCATGAATGGCAACAGTATATGTTTGATCAAGCTTATGTCATACCTATCTTTAATGCATATAAAATTAAAGCGGTTAATAATAAATTAACTGGTTTATCACTAAAACCTTCTGAAACTAATAACGGTCATCCAATATGGTACAAAGTCGGTTATATTAAATAAAATGCAGATTATCATTATTTATGATCATGTATACATCTTCCGACTTTAATAAAGCAAAATTAACATTTTATTAGTAAAACTATTGCATTTTTAATTTTAAGTGTTAACATTTAGGTATTAACTTGCTTCCAAAATTATAAATGATGTTGGAGAAGGAGAAAATTGTGTTATGAAAAAAGGTAAACTATTAGGTTCTGTAGGAGTTTTAACTGCTGCAACCCTGACTTTAGTAGCTTGTGGTAAGAGTAACACCAAGAGTAATGAAGGTGCTAAAACAGCAAGTAAATTCCCTATTCAGACTCCCGTAAAAACCGCTAAACAAGGCGGTACGTTAAAGGTGGCAGAAGTTACTAACACCCCATTTACTGGTGTCTTTAATGAAGAGCTGCAAATGGATCAACCAAGTGCTGATGTTACTAGTCCAGGTCAAGAATCTTTATTTGATACTGACGATCACTATAAGATTAATGATAAAGGTCCGGCTACTTTAAAACTGGATCGTAAAGCCAAGACCGCAACTATAACTATTAAAAAAGGCGTAAAGTGGTCTGATGGTAAACAAGTAACTGCTAAAGACATTGAATTTGCATATGAAATTATTGCTAACAAGGCAACAAAATCACAAAGATATGCGACTCAATTTAATATTATTAACGGAATGTCTGATTACCATGAGGGTAAGTCAAAAACTATTTCAGGTATTGAAATGCCAGATGGCCCTAATGGACGTGTTGCAATTTTGCACTGCAAGGAATTGAAACCAGGTATGTACTATAGTGGTAACGGCTATATTTGGGAAATGGCCGCACCTTACCACTATTTGAAGAATATTCCTTTTGCAAAATTGGAATCTTCTGATGAAATTAGAAAGAAGCCATTGTTCTTTGGCCCATACCAAGTTAAAAACGTTGTACGTGGTCAGTCAGTTACATGGGTACCAAACAAATATTATTGGCGTGGTAAACCAAAATTAGATAAGATTGTATACCAGGTTGTATCTCCAAACTCTGCTTCGCAAGCGATTAAGAGTCATAAATTTGATATTACCCGTGTAACTAACAGTCAATGGAAACAAGTAAAGGATACAAAGAAAGTTAACTTTATTGCTCAGATTCCTCTGGCATATAATTACCTAGCATTCAAGGTAGGTAAATGGGATGCTAAGAAGTCTAAGAATGTAATGAATCCCCATGCTAAAATGGGTAACAAGTCATTACGTCAAGCAATGGCTTATGCTATGAATACTGACGATGTTTATAAACATTATACAGATGGTTTGAGTTTCCAAATTCCTACATTGATTCCAGAACAATTTGGTGATTATTTCGATAAAAGCGCCAAAGGATACACTTATAACATCAAAAAGGCTAATCAAATTTTGGATAAGGCTGGTTTTAAGAAGAAAGGTAAGTGGCGTACTAATCCAAACGGTAAGCCATTAACAATAAATCTTTTGGCTATGTCGGGTAATGCCATTCAACAACCAATTGTTCAAAACTTTATTCAACAGTGGAACAAGATTGGCTTGAATGTTAAACTTGTTGGCGGACGCTTGACTGAATTCAACTCATTCTATGATAAAGTTCAAAATGACGATCCAAAAGTTGATCTGTTTTTGGCAGGTTGGAATTTGTCCACTGAGCCTTCTCAGGAACAAATGTATAGTGAAGGAACAATGTCTAACTATTCACGTTTTGTAACTCCTGAAAACACTAAACTTATTCAAGAAATGGATTCCCAAAAAGCCTTTGACCATAAGTATCGCGTTCAAAAATTCCATGAGTGGCAAAAGTACATGATTGATCAAGCATATGTAATTCCTACTAAAAATGATTATAGAATTGATGCTGTTAACAGTAAAATCACTGGTTACTCATTGAAGCCATCACAGACAAACAATGGGCATCAATTATGGTACAAAGTTGCTTACACTAAATAAAGTTATTTAATAAAGAGATTAGAAAACTATTGTCATTTGAGGACAATAGTTTTCTTTTTTAACGCTAAAAACTGGTATAATTTAGATTGTTAAGGAGTTGAAAAAATGGTTAGTACCAAATTCATTAAACGATTAGATACAAAATACAAAATTAAATTTAACAATCCTAACTTATTAGAAGAGGCTTTTACTCATTCTTCTTATGCTAATGAGCATCCTGAAAATGGTATCCGGGATTATGAAAAACTGGAGTTCTTAGGGGATGCAGTTTTGGAATTAGCAATTTCTGATTATCTCTACCGTAATTTTAGAAATCTAAATGAAGGCGAATTAACTAGAATGCGTTCCAATATCGTTGATACTGAAGGATTTGCAGAATTTGCTCAAAAATTTGGTTTCCCGGCTGAGATTAATCTAGGTCATGGTGAGGAAAAAGCAGGTGCACGTTCTCGAAAAACTCTTTTAGAAGATGTTTTTGAAGCTTTTAACGGTGCGCTTTTTCTTGATCAAGGCATGGAAGCAGTCGAGCATTTTTTAAGTTTAACAGTATATCCATTAATTGATGCTGGCAAATTCGATGCTTCAAGAGATTACAAAACAGACTTACAAGAATTGTTGCAACAAGATGGACCTGTTAAGATTGAATATGAAGTTTTAAAAGAAGAACAAATGCCTTCAAGTTTTACTGTCCAGCTAGTTGTTAATGGGAAAGTATTGTCTAAGGGACAGGGTCACAATAAAAAAGCCGCTGAACAAGAAGCTGCAAAAACTGCTCTAGGTAAGCTCAATTAGGGAGATGAGTGTGTGCCACTAACAGAACTGATAATTGACGGCTTTAAATCCTTTGCCGAAAAAACAAAAATTAAATTTGACACCGGTATTACTGGCATAGTTGGTCCCAATGGTAGTGGTAAAAGTAATATTACTGAAGCGATCAGATGGGTCATGGGCGAATCAAGTGCCAAATCCTTGCGTGGTTCAAACATGAAAGATGTCATTTTTGCCGGAAGTGAATTCCGCCAACCGGCAAATCATGCAGAAGTTTCTCTGATTTTTAACAATAAAAAACACGAACTAAATTTTAAGGAAGATCAAGTTGTTATAACTCGACGGATTTTAAGGTCTGGAGATAATGAGTATTTAATCAACAAAAAGAGTGTCAGACAACGTGATGTGCGTGCTCTATTTTTGGATTCTGGAATTTCACAGGACAGTTTAGCAATTATTTCTCAAGGCCGGGTAGATCAAATACTAAATTCTCGTCCAGAAGAAAGACGTTCATTATTTGAAGAAGCAGCTGGTGTACTTCATTTTAAGAGACAAAAAGAAGAAGCAAAGGTTCAGTTGGAACAGACAACTGATAATTTAGTGCGCATCAACGATCTTGTCAAAGAGCTAGAGCAGAGGATTGAACCTCTTCATGAACAAAGTTCCTTAGCTAAAGAATATCAATTTCAGAAAAAGGGTCTGGATCGAGAACTAAAAACTTTATTGGCATTTGAAATTCAGGATTTAGATAATCAAAAAGAAAAAGAACAGGAAAAGGCTGATGAAAATCAGACTCTTTTATCGAAACTGGATCGAGAAGTAAAAGATTCTCAAGCAGCTGTGGCAAACAAAAGAAAAGAATATCAAACTTTAAATAGTCAAAGAGATAAGGTGCAAAATGATTTACTTTCTTTAACTAAAAAGCTTTCTGAAATTAATACCAATTTGCAAGTTGCGGTACAAAGTAAGCAGTATAGCGCAGCTACAAAAAAAGAATATCAATCTGAATTGGGTGACCTAAAAAAGCAATTATCGGCAATTGAAAATGATAGAATGGATCTGCTTGAAAAGGAAAAGAATTTAAAGAGTGAGCAAGAGAAGTTGAATGATAAAAGATCTGAACTCTGCGCACAGCTAAAAGAAGATCCTGAACAACTAAACCGAAAACTAGAGCAGCTCCGATCAGCTTATATTCAGTTGTTGCAAGATCAAACTTCTAATAATAATGAAATAGTTTATTTAAATTCTGAACTGAAAAAACTTTCTGATAATAGCCAGTTTCAAACAGAAAATGTTGTTGAAGAACTAAGAACTGAAACTACTGAGCTTAACCGACTTAAAACTGAAGGTAAGTCACTTAAAGAAAACTGTCAGATTGAAGAACAAAAGATAGCAGATTTAACTAATGAGCAAAAAATAAGTCAAAAAAATTTGTCGTCGCTTCAAGAATCATTGTCGACCAAAAAACAACGTTTTAGCCAATTAAATGCACGTTATGATGCTCTGGAAAATATACGCAAACGTCATGAAGGTTATTTTTACGGAGTCAAAAACGTTTTAAATAATTTATCTGCTTATCCCGGAGTAATTGGAGCAGTGGGTGAATTAGTTGCTTTTCCTGTTAAATATGAAGCTGCAATGGCTACAGCATTAGGGAATGGGGTTCAAGATTTAGTTACTAAATCAAAACTGGATGCTCGGGATGCTATTAATAAATTAAAAGAAAACCATGCGGGTCGTGCTACTTTTCTTCCTCTTGACGGTTTAAGAGAATATACAATACCAACTTCAACTATCAATACAATTTCTTCTTTTTCCGGATTTCAAGGCATTGCTAGCGAAATAGTTAAAAGTTTGCCTAATCAAGATATTGCGCCTGCAATTAATTATCTCCTTGGAAATACTATAATAGTTGACACAATAAGCAATGCTATGAAGATAAGACAGAGAATTTCTCGCTATCGTATTGTAACTCTTGACGGAGATGTTATTTCACCTGGTGGTTCAATGACAGGAGGAGTGCGTAATCAAAAAAGCAATTCTCCACTTCAAACAACTGCTGAACTGAGTCAATTAAGACAAAATATTAATGATTTAAAAGCAAAAATTAAGAATGAACAATCTCAGTTAGCTGATGCTGTAAGCAAGAATGAAATTTTAACTCAGCAGTTGAATGAAATGACATCGAAATTTCAAAATCTTAAACAAGAATTAGGTGAAGCGGCTCTTTCGTATCAAAACCAAGAAAAAGAAGTGAACAGGTTAAAGGCTGCGAATAGTTTGTTTGAACAACAAAAGCAAGAACGCAACCAGGAAATTACTGAAACTAAGAACAAGATTAAGTCTGCCGAAAAAAAGAAGAAAGAACTGCAGGAGAAAATACTTCAGCAAAAACAAGATATTAGTGAATTGCAATTACGTATTAAGAACTTTTCAGAGTTGAATCAAGAGGTTCAGGAAAAGTTAAGCGAACTTGATCCGCAAATAGCGGTTTATGCTAATAAGTTGGAGAACGTTTCAAAGCAAAAATCCGATAAAAAGAATGAATCAAAGCAGCATCAAAATCAAATTAATACTTTGTCCCAAAAGTTGAAAGAACTTGATGAAAATGATGTGCTTGGTGACGAAAAGAAGATGAACTTTGAACGCGAAAATAAAGAGGGCATTGCAAAAAAGGAAAATTTGCAGGAACAACTTAATACTTTAAGTTCTAAATTAGGACAGTATGATGCTAAAATTAACCAGCTTGATCAGGTAGCGAGTCGTAATTATGAACTTCGTAAAGATGCTGCTGCTGAACAAAAAGATTTTTCTGTGAAAATAGCACAGTTGAATAGCCAAATAGATCAACGTCTAGATACTTTGAATACGGAATATTCACTAACATATGAGGCCGCATTGAATCAAGCCGAAACAGAAAATAACGAGACCAATAGGACACAACTTCAAAAGAATGTGAAATTGCATCGCATGTCTATTGCGGACATTGGTCCAGTTAATCTGAAGTCAATTGAGGAATATGAAAGTGTCAAAAAACGTTACGACTTCCTTAATGCACAACAAAATGATTTGTTAAAGGGTCGAGACAATTTAGAAAAATCGATGTCAGAACTTGATCAAGAAGTATGTAGTCGCTTTAGTAAAACTTTTACGGAGGTAGCTCATAGTTTTACTGAATTATTTCCGGTGGTTTTTGGAGGTGGCAGTGCCAAATTAGTTTTGACTAATCCTGAAGATTTATTGAATACAGGAGTTGAAATTATTGCTCAACCACCGGGTAAAAAGTTGCAAAAACTAAGCTTATTATCAGGTGGAGAAAGGGCATTGACTGCAATTACATTGCTTTTTGCTATGCTCAAAGTTAAACCGGTACCATTTTGTGTACTGGATGAAGTGGAGGCAGCACTTGATGATGCAAACGTCACACGCTTTGCACATTTCTTAGAAGAATATGACATGCATACACAATTTATTGTAATAACACATAGAAGAGGAACAATGGAAAAAGCAGACCAACTTTATGGTGTTGTCATGCAAGAATCAGGCGTATCGCAGGTATTGTCAGTGTCATTAAAAGAATTAAAAAATGAGGTGAAATAACAGTGGGTTTATTTGATAAGATAAAAAAATCTTTATTTGGTGAAGAGAATAGTAAAGCTACTGATGATTCGCAGAATCAATCAGAAAAAGAGCAACAAGAATCTTCTGAGGAGTTAGAAAACAAGGAAGAGATAGCCTCTGAAGAAAAACAAACTTCAGAAAAGAATGAATCAGAAAACGAAAATTCGACAGCTTTTCAGGAAGAAGAATCTTTAGAGCAAGAAACTGAGGATGAGCCTGATAATGAAAAGGAAAAAGAAACTGAATTATATGAAAAAGGATTAGAGAAAACTAATCAGGGCTTTGGGGCCCGATTAAATCGCTTTTTTGCCCAGTTCAGGACTGTTGATGAAGATTTCTTTGATGACCTGGAAGAGCTACTCATTGAGTCTGACGTCGGTTATGAGACTGCCGAAGAATTGACTGACGAACTGCGTGATGAAGCAAAATTGCAGAAAGCCAAGTCGCGAGATGATTTGAAAAAAGTTATTGTTGAAAAATTAGTTAATCTTTATGACCAAAGTGGTAATTCCGAAAATGAAAAATTAAAGTCTCATAACGATGGTAAGCCGAATATTTATCTTTTTGTAGGTGTAAATGGCGCGGGCAAAACCACAACAATTGGTAAATTGGCTAAAAGATTTAAAGATGAAGGGAAGTCAGTTCTTTTAGCGGCAGCAGATACTTTCAGAGCTGGTGCAGTTGAACAATTATCAGAATGGGGAGAAAAAGTTGGTGTTCCAGTAGTAACTGGTAAGGAACAAGCGGACCCTGCTTCAGTTGTTTATGATGCGACTGATAAAGCTATTAAAGACAATTATGATTATTTATTAGTGGATACTGCTGGTCGTTTACAAAATAAAAAGAATTTAATGAATGAGCTTGAAAAAATTGAACGGACAATTAAAAAGCAAGCACCAGAAGAGCCAACAGAAACTTTATTAGTTTTAGACGGCTCAACTGGTCAAAATGCACTCCTTCAAGCTAAGGACTTTGACAAGACTACCAAATTAACAGGATTGGTTTTGACTAAATTGGACGGTTCCTCAAAGGGCGGGGTGGTTTTGGCAATTAGAAATGAGATGAAATTGCCAGTAAAATTAGTTGGTTTAGGTGAAAAAGCCAGTGATTTAGCTGATTTTGATGCCGCAAACTATGCTGTCGGACTATTTCATGATTTAATTTAAGAATAGATTTTTTAAAGGGAGATATTTATATTTAATGAAAGAATACAGTGCATGTACAACAATTTTAGTCGGTAAAAAGGCTTCAGTTGACGGTTCGACCATGATTGCGCGTAATGATGACACTTTTCGTCCAATTACACCGCAAAAATTTATTATCAGACCTGCTGCAAAAAATGAATCAGGTCGTAAAATTAAGTCATGGTTGAATAAGTTTGAATTAGACTTGCCTGAAAATGCTCAGGCCGTTCCTGCTGTACCAAATGTTGATTACAAAAACCGTGGTTATTACGATGAGAGTGGTATTAATCAAGAAAATGTGGCAATGTCTTGTACTGAATCAACTTATGGTAATGAGAGAGCACTCGCATATGATCCACTGGTAAAAGATGGTCTTGATGAAGATTGTATGCAGTCAGTTGTTTTGCCTTATATTCATTCTGCTAGAAATGGAGTTGAATATTTAGGCAAACTGATAGCTAAATATGGTTCACCGGCAGGTAACTCAGTTCTTTTTGGTGACAAAAATGAGATCTGGTATATGGAAATTGTTACTGGCCACCACTGGGTAGCGCAACGTATTCCAGATGATGCTTATGCAATTGCTGCAAATAGGGTTTCTATTGAACAAGTAGATTTTGCTGACACAGCAAACTTTATGTGGAGCGAGGGAATTCAGGAATTTGTTGCCGATCACAACTTAAATGTTGATCATCAGGGATGGAATTTCCGTCATATTTTTGGTACTTATAGTGAACAAGATAGGTTTTATAATACTAATCGTGTTTGGTACGGTCAAAAATATTTTAATCCCGAAATTGAACAAGATCCAACCGATGGTGATTTACCTTTCATTAGGCGTGCAGCTAAGAAAATAAACAGAGAAGACATTGAATTTGTGCTCGGCAGTCATTACCAAAACACTCCGTATGATCCTTTTGGTAAAGGCTCAGAAGAAGAGAAGCATCGTTTCCGTCCAATTGGTTTAAATAGAACGCAAAATTCCCACATTTTACAGATTAGAAATGATGTTGACCCTGATAAAGCAGGAATAATGTGGCTTTGTATTGGGGGACCAACTTTCACGCCCTTTGTACCATTCTTTGCTAATATGAATGATACTGATCCTTCTTACAATAACACATCAATGGAATATAATCTTAGCGATGCTTGGTGGTACTACAAATCCTTGGCGGCACTTGTAGAAACGCATTACCCACAGTTTGTTCAACTCGATACTGATTATCTAAATGAACTTAATCAATACTATCGTCGTCGTGTGCATAAGATTATCGAAGTAGCTGGTGATAAATCAGGGACTAATTTAACTTCATATCTAACCAGGGCCAATCAAGAGACTGTTGCCTATACTAGAAAGCGTTCTGAAAAGCTTTGGGCTCAGATGATGATTGATTCAATCAATATGTCAAAACTAACGTTCAATATGGATGAAAATCTTTAAATAATAATACTATTTAAAGATATTAAAAAAGTCTGGAAAAACTTTCCAGACTTTTTTTTGAGAAGTGCTATTTACGCATTTTCTTATTCATAGCAGAATGACGAATGCCATAAATTAAATAAATAAAGACACCAATTAGTGACCATATTAGCATGTACTTTTTTGCTTGTATATCTAATCCCCAGAAAACAACAAAAGAACCGAGAAACGCTAAAAATGGCAGCACAGGATACCAAGGCATTTTAAAAGCTGGATCTACAATATCTTTTCCTTCGCGTGGCCTTAAGCGATAGATTCCCAGAGAAACAAACATAAAGGCAATCAGGGTTCCAGCTGAAACTAATTGTGACAAGAATGAGAAGGGAATAAATGCAGAAATAATAATTGCAATAACCGCAACTGTCCATAATGAGTTTGCTGGTCGATGTTCTTTATTCAATTTACCAAGTACCTTAGGAATCATGCCATCTCGACCGAATGAATATACCAAACGAGAACTTGCCATACAAAGACCAATCAAAGCAGTAAACATTCCTAAAATAGCAACAGACTGAACGATAGTGGCAATATGTCCGAAACCTGTTTTTCTTAAAGCATATCCGACTGGCTCAGCTGAATTTAAATATTGGTGATAAGGTACCATTCCAACTAAGACTAAGCTGACGGCTACGAATAAAATAACCGCAATTAGCAACGAACCGATAATTCCCCGTGGCATAGTCTTTTGCGGATTAATAGCTTCTGCAGAGTTTGATGCAATGGTATCAAAGCCCAAGAATGAAATATAGATCATCGAAACTCCGGCGTAAATGCCTTGCCAGCCACCAAAAGGTCCGTGAGCTGTTGGACGATAATGCGGTATAAAAGGAATGAAATTAGCTTTTTTAATAGCTGTCAAGCCAACGCCCACAAAAAGCAAAATTGCTAAAACTTTGACCACCACTAAAACGTTTTCGACTCGAGAAGCTTTAGACACTCCAAAGCTGACTAGAAATGCAGCCAACAAAATAGCTAGTAATGCAACAAGGTCAAATAATCCCCCATTTACGCCTAGAGGATTGGCTAGGGCAGCAGGTAATTTCCAGCCTAAAGGTGCTATTAATGCACGAAGATTAGCAGACAAACCAGAGCTAATAAATGCCATTCCAATTAGGTATTCTGCTAAAAGAGCCCAACCAGAAAACCAACCCCAAAATTCTCCAAATATAACATTGATCCAAGAATAAACTGATCCTGCAAATGGCATTGCGGCTGCCATTTCTGCATAGGCGAATGCAACAAGACCAGCTACTATAGATGCAATAACACATGACAGGGCTACAGCGGGTCCTGTGTGCAGTGCTGCAACTTCCCCAGGTAATGTAAAAATTGAGGTTGAAACGATAGTACCTACACCCAGAGCTAAAAAGTCACGAACTTTTAGTGTTCTGACTAAGTGACCATCCTTTTCCTGATAAATATCTGGATCTTCTTTTCGATTCATTAATTTCCATAAATTCACACTGAATTGCTCCTTAGCTTTGTTTAGCATTCTGTTTGAAAGAAATCTACCATTTAAAAAGTTCACACGGGTAACAACTTGAGTGCGAACTTACATTTTATATAGTAAAATTTGTTTTAAACAGTAGGTGTAGTGTAACGCTTTTAAATATTTTTTCAAAACAGTTTGATTACTCAAATAAAAAACGGTACAAAATTAATATTTATTCGTGTACCGTCTAATCTAATAACTTTCAAGAATGATAATTCTATATCCGTGATAGTAAAATTCCTAAAAATTAATTAAATTAATAATACAGATTTTTATGAAGAAAAGCAATAAATTTTAGTATATCTTTAATTAAATTTTTGGCTTTCAAGATCGTCAATTTCTGACATTTTTGCTATACTTGTTCAAGGTGAGGGCAATGGATGAACTCGAAAAAAACGAAATATTAGGTGATTTATACGCATATTATGGTGGTCTATTAACCAAGAGCCAGCAAAGTTATTTTGAAGACTATTATTATAACGACCTGTCTTTAGGAGAAATAGCCATTAATCATCATGTTTCACGTCAGGCAGTCTACGACAATTTACGTCGCTGTCGCAAGTTGTTAAAAAATTACGAAGATAATTTACATATGCAGAGGGATTACAATATGATTGAAGACAAACTAGCAAAAGTTGTAGTCGCACTCAAAAAAAGCAAGTCAAGCCAAGCTTTACAAATAACTACTGATCTAATAAATCAACTGAGGGGAGAGTAATTCGATGGCATTTGAAAATTTAAGTGAAAGAATTCAAAAGGCCTTAAAAAATCTAACAGGTAAAGGGAAAATATCAGAAGATGACATCAATAGTGCCAGTCGGGAAATTAGACTGGCATTACTGGAAGCTGATGTTAACTTTAAAGTTGTTAAAGATTTTATCAAGAAAATAAAGCAAGAAGCTCTCGGAAAAGAAGTTCAGGAAAGCCTTAATCCGGGTCAACAAGTCATTAAGATTGTTAACGATGAATTAACCAAGATGATGGGTGAGAGCGCAGTTTCCCTCAATAAATCTAAACATATTCCTACAATAATAATGATGGTAGGTTTACAAGGTACAGGTAAAACTACTACAGTTGGTAAGTTGGCAAACAGATTAATACAAAAAGAAAAAGCAAGACCGTTGCTAATTGCTGGTGATATTTATCGTCCAGCGGCTATTGACCAGTTGCAGCAAATTGGTGACCAGCTAAAAGTTCCTGTTTATAGTGAAAAAGATCAAAAGGACGTAGCTCAAATAGTACAAGACGGCTTAAGCCAAGCCGATAAAGATAAAAATGATTATGTCATTATTGATACCGCTGGTCGTTTGGAAATTGATGAGCCTTTGATGGAAGAACTTGAGCGCGTCAAAAAAGTTGCCCAACCGGATAATATTTTGCTGGTTGTAGATGCCATGACCGGTCAAGCAGCAACTGATGTTGCAAAGGGCTTTGACGAACGTTTAGACATCACCGGAGTTATTTTGACCAAACTTGATGGTGATACTCGTGGTGGTGCCGCTTTATCCATTAGAGCAGTAACCGGCAAGCCAATTATTTATACTGGTCAGGGTGAAAAATTAACTGACCTTGAACAATTCTATCCTGATCGTATGGCTTCTAGAATTCTAGGTATGGGTGATATGCTGACTTTAATTGAAAAAGCTCAGCAGGATTATGATGCCAAAAAAGCTGAAGAAGTTGCTGAAAAAATGAAAGAAAATACTTTCGATTTCAACGACTTTGTTGATCAGATTGAGCAAGTTGAAAAAATGGGTCCACTTGATCAGTTGATGAAGATGATTCCAGGAATGGCAAATAATCCCCAGCTTAAGAATGTCAACTTCGATAAAAAGCAAATTGTTTATGTGAAAGCAATTATTTCATCAATGACAGAAGAAGAGCGAGAAAATCCAGAGTTGCTTAATCCTAGTCGCAGAAGAAGAATAGCTGCTGGATCTGGTCGACCTGTAGTTGAAGTCAACAGAATGATTAAGCAATTTAAACAGGCGCGCGATATGATGAGCAAAATTACCAAGGGTAATTTTAAAGGAATGGATAATTTGCCAGGAATGAATTCTCCAATGGGTCGGATGGCCATGAGACATATGGGTAAAAAATTTAAGAAAAACAAGAAAAAACGGATGAAAGTTAAAAGATACCATTCATAAAAATCACCTGTTAAGTAAAAACACTTTACACCCTTTGAAAAAAATGCTATATTATTGTACGTAACTTTTAGGAGGAAATAAATTTATGTCAGTAAAAATTCGTTTGCGCCGTATGGGTGCTAAAAGAAAGCCATTTTATAGAATCGTTGTAGCTGATTCTAGAATGCCGCGCGATGGTCGTTTTATTGAAGAAGTCGGTTACTATAATCCAGTTTCAGTTCCTAAGGAGTTGAAATTAGACGAAGATAAGATTTTTGAATGGTTGCAAAAGGGTGCTCAACCTTCAGATACTGTGCGATCACTACTTTCTGGTGCAGGCTTAATGAAGAAACTGCATGATTCGAAATTTAATAAATAGTGAATCGTTAGTTAAAAGTTTGAAGTTAACTGCTTCAAGCTTTTTTCTTTGAGTAGGAGAAATTATGCAATTTTATGATGTTGCGCGAATACTATCTACCCATGGTCTTAAAGGAGAAGTAAAAGTTGCTTTAATTACGGATTTTCCGGAAAAACGCTTTGCTGCGAAGCAAGAATTGGCTTTAAAAGCTAATCAACAAAAAAAGTTGACGGTTAAAACCAGCAGGCCTTTTAAACAGTTCTGGCTGGTTCAATTTAATGAAATCACTGATATTGATAGTGCTAAGAAATTAGTCGGCGAAACTTTAGTTGTTAGCGAGCAAAATCAGCATGAACTTCCAGATGGCGCATATTATTATCGCGATATTCTAGGCTGTGAAGTGATAGATAATCATTCTGGGGTTAAGCTGGGTCAAATAACTGGTATCGAAACTCCTGGTGCGAACGATGTCTGGGAAATTACCGAAGAGAATGGTAACACATACTTAATTCCCTATATTGACGAAGTGGTCAAAAAAATAGACATTGCTCACAAGAAAGTTTTCGTAGAACTTTTGGAAGGGTTACGTAATGAAGATTAATGTATTAACGCTTTTTCCCGATATGTTTACACCATTGACAACTTCAATGCTTGGAAGAGGTCTTGAAGATGGCAGATGGCAACTCAATTTAGTCAATTTTCGTGATTTTACCACTGATGTTCACCATCACGTTGATGATAGTCCTTATGGTGGTGGAGCGGGTATGGTTTTGCAAATTATGCCGATCAAAAAGGCACTTGATTCGATCGCAAATAAGGGCAAAATAATTATTACTGCACCGCAAGGCAAAGTTTTTAATCAAAAAATAGCACAAGAATGGTCTAAAGAAGAAAACCTTACGTTTATTTGTGGTCATTATGAAGGCTTTGATCAGCGCATCTATGATTTGGCAGATGAAACAGTTTCAATTGGTGATTACGTCTTAACTGGTGGTGAATTACCTGCAATGAGTATGATTGATGCTACTGTTAGATTGATTCCGGGTGTTTTGGGAAATATTGCCTCACCAGTAGAGGAGAGTTTCACTCGTGGTTTGCTGGAATATCCCCAATATACCAGACCGGAAGATTTTGAAGGAAAGAAAGTACCTGAAGTATTAACATCTGGAAATCACCAAAAGATTGATGAGTGGCGTCATAAGGAAGCTTTGCGGGCAACCTACTTGTACAGACCGGATTTACTTGAAAATTATAATTTAAGTAAAGAAGAAAAGAGAATGTTGACGGAAATAGAGCAGGAAAAAGATCAAACTTGATTTTAATTGCTATTTTTGCTAACATAATTGAGGTGTGATTTATTTTTGCACTAATAGTTAGGGGTGTTCCGCTGACGTGAATGACGTGAATGAATGCCGGAGAAGGAGAAAATAAAAATGGATCCATTAATTCAAGAATTAACTAAAGAACAATTACGTGACGATATTCCTGACTTCCGTGCAGGAGACACAGTTCGTGTCCACGTGCGTGTTGTCGAAGGTTCACATGAACGTATTCAGATGTTTGAAGGCGTTGTTATTAAGCGTAAGGGCACTGGAATTGGTGCCAGCTATACAGTACGTAAGATGGCATCTGGTGTTGGTGTTGAACGTACTTTTCCAGTAAACGATCCGCGTGTTGCCAAGGTTGAAGTATTGCGTCACGGTCGTGTACGTCGTGCTAAACTTTACTACTTACGTGATCGTCACGGCAAGTCTGCTAGAATTGCAGAAAAGCGTCGTTAAATAAGCGCTTAAGTAAAAGAGAATCATTCCGTAAAGGGATGATTCTCTTTTTTGTTTATGTTAAAATCTTCAGCAAAATATTTTTTATGGAGGAAGAGAATTATGAAAGAACCATTTTTGTTAAATTTTGATCCTGAACCGATGGCGGTTTTAGAACCAGAGCACGAAAAAGAAATTAATCACTTTCATTTTCAACCTAAATTGCTGTTTGCATTTTTAACTACAGCTGCAATCAACAAATTTTTAGTTGGTCGTTCTCATAAACAAGTGGGATTTTTTGAATGTTTTGAAGGAAAAACTCCCATTTATGAAGTTGATTTAGATGGAGCAAAGTTTACCCTTTGTCAGGCTAAAATGGGGGCCGCGGCCGCTGTGCAACTGTTAGATTGGTTAATAGGCTACGGTGTTAAACAGATTTTAGCAATTGGCTCAGCAGGTTGTTTGGTTGATTTACCGGAAAATTATTTTCTCGTGCCTATAAAAGCCATAAGAGACGAAGGTACGTCATTTCATTATTTAAACCCAGGGACATTTGTCATGTTAGAATCTGCATTTTTAGACAAAACAAAGAAACTAATGAACGAAAATGGATTTACGGTTAAAGAAGTAACTACGTGGACTACTGATGGTTTTTTTAGAGAAACTGCCAAGAAAGTAAAACAGGCTAAAGCATTGGGCGCCTCATGTGTTGAAATGGAATGTGCGGCGCTCGCTGCTTGTGCACAATTTAGAGGGGTCGACTTTGCACAAATATTATTTACGGCAGATTCTCTTAAAGACATAGAAAAGCATGATGAAAGAGGCTGGGGCAGGGATGCTCATGAAGCAGCAATTAATTTAGCTACCAATATCATTAGTAAAATTTAACCAAGTTTGTGAAAAAATACTGACGTGGAACCAAAGTGAAACAGCGTTATTATTCACAAGCAAATAACATAAAAGCTTTAGAAATAGCATTTTTAAGTATAAAATCAATGTAAAAATTGTGAATTGATTTAAAGCATTAGTTGTGGAAAGTCAATTTCTTGCCATTATGACAGTATTTTGAGACGTTACGTTTGACTACTAACAGGAATTTTGTTAGATAAATATCTAAAAATACTTAAAGTTCAAGCAAATCAAAATAATAGTCAAAATTAGTCTGATAAACCAGTGAGACCAAGTGATTTGTCCGTAAAGAAAAATTCCGTTTGCTAGAGCGGTAAGTAAAACTGCTACTAGAAATATAGTAGTTAAAAGTGGTTTTTTTAGAAAACTTCCGGCAATAATGCCTAATGCGAACAAGACGTTGATCATGATTAGCCAAATTGGCAAACTAGTAAAAGATGAAAAGCTGGCGCTAGTAATAAGAACACCATATATAATAGTTAAAGAGATTGTTAGATATGACATTTTTATACCTCCTGCTAAAATTTAATCATCTTAGGTCGACCCTACGTCAAGGAGATAATTATGTATTTGAAAGAATTTATTCAAAAGGAAAATACTACACGTGATACAGTTAGACATTATATCTACTTAAGCTTATTAAATCCTGGTCGTAAGGGAAGAAACTATTGGTTTACTGAAAACGAAACTGATATTTTTGAAGCAATTAAAGAGTTCCAAGACTTAGGTTTTTCGCTTCAAGAAAAAAAGGACATAAAAAAACTACACGATGAATCGTGTAGTACTGAAAAGCAGCGTAAACAAAACTTAAAGTTAATTAAGGATAAAATCGCTGTTATAAATGCAAAAATAAACAAATTAAAAATGCAGGAAAAAGTCCTGGAAGAAGTAAAAGAAACTATGGAGAAAAAAAGCATTATTGAAACTCGTAAAAAATAATTTTTATTTATCCCAATAATGCTATAAAGCTCTTTTGTTAAATAATAGTGTTACGGTACAGTCCAACTACTTTACCTAAAATGTGGACGCTTGACAATATGATCGGTGCCATCGTATCATTTTCAGGCTGTAAACGATAGTGACCTTTTTCCTTGTAAAATCGTTTTACAGTTGCTTCATTTTCATCTGTCATTGCTACTACAATTTCACCGTTAATAGCTGAAGATTGTTTGCGGACAATTACGTTATCTCCGTTTAAAATACCAGCATTAATCATACTTTCTCCATGTACTCTCAACATAAAGAGATCCCCAGCATCGTTTGCTAAATCAGGAGGCAAAGGGAAATAGTCTTCTATGTCTTCAACAGCTAAAATAGGTTGACCAGCAGTCACATCACCAACAACTGGAATTTCTTTTGGTTGGACGCCAATTGCTTTTTTCCCTTCATTGGTTATTTCTAATGCTCTTGGTTTTGTAGCATCCTTTATTATTAAGCCTTTGTTTTCAAGCCTTGATAAATGGCCGTGTACAGTAGAAGTGGAAGATAAATCTACAGCATGACATATTTCACGCACAGTTGGAGGAAAGCCCCTGTCTTCAACCGTTTCATATATATAGCGTAAAATTTGCAACTGCTTGTTATTTTGTTTTGTAGTCATAGTTATCTCCAGTATTATAAACGTCTTTAATACTTTTAATTCTAGCAGATAATTTGGTATAGTACAAACAAGCGTTCTGAAAATTTTAAACTTTTTTTATTACAGATAATAATGTAGACTTTTTTAAGAGAGGTGCTAAAAATGAATGAAGATCTTGAGAAAAAACTAATAAATCGGATAAATGAACTTTATCATAAAAAGGAATCTGTTGGACTGACAGAAGACGAGGAAATAGAACGGAAGAAATTACATCAGGAATTTATTAAGAACTTCAGAGCAGGCTTTAAACAAGATGTAGAGAATTTAGTGATAATTGATAAAAATGGCAAAGAAATTACTTCTGAAAAAGCGAAAAAAGCTCAAAGAAAAAAAGGTTTAAGAAAAGATTAACTTTGATCTTTAATTTTACTGTATTTTTAGGTAAGATATACCTATTGGACAAATTGAGGTGATTATTTTATGAACTTAGGATTAGCGATTTTTCTGATTGTTATAGCATTAATATTAGGACTTGTAGGAGGCTTTTATGGTGCCAGAGCATATATGAAAAAATATTTTAAGGATAATCCGCCAATCAGTGAAGATATGATTGTTGCCATGATGTCTCAAATGGGCCAAAAGCCTTCAGCTAAGAAGGTAAACCAAGTGATGAACATGATGAAGCACCAAAAATAAAAACTTACTAGATTGAAATAGTGTGGCGGAGAATAAACTCTCCGCTTTTTTACTGAATTTTTAGGTGAATAATGGGCATATTTTTTAAATTAGGTTGGTTTTTTAAAAAAGAAAAAAAGCGTTACCTAATTGGTATTACGTTTTTGGCACTTACTTCAGTTGTGAACTTGGTGCCACCGAGAATCTTAGGTCTAATGGCTGATCAATTAGATGAAGGACATATTAGTTGGCAAGAATATGGTCTTCTAATTTTGGCAATTGTTTTAGCAGCCCTGTTGCTGTATGGCTTTCGCTATTTTTGGCGTAGTCAGATTTGGGGTGGTGCAGCAGAACTGGAACTACAGTTAAGATCGAAACTATTCCGTCATTTCATGGCTATGGATCGCACTTTTTACCAACGTCACAGAACAGGTGATTTGATGGCTCACGCTACAAATGATGTTTCGGCCGTTCAGGAAGTTGCCGGTGAAGGCGTTTTAACACTCGTTGACTCACTAATAATGAGTGTATCTACCATGGTGGCCATGATTGCTTTTGTTGATTGGCGTTTAACATTTGTGGCTCTTTTGCCGTTACCATTTTTGGCTTGGGGAGCATGGAAATTAGGAGACAGGCTACATGATGCATTTGATAAGTCTCAAGCAGCTTTTTCCAGGTTAAACAATAAAACTCAGGAATCAGTTTCAGGTATTAAGGTTTTGAAAACATTTGGTCAGGGTGAAGAAGATACTGCTGCTTTTGACCAAATGATAGATGACACTATTAAAATCAATAAAAAAGTTTTTAAATGGGACTCTATGTTTGATCCTTTAGGCACATTGCTTATTGGTTTGACATATACAATAACTATTATTTACGGTGGGATGCTTGTTTTTAACAAAGCACTCACTATTGGCCAGTTAGTTTCATTTATTGCATACATTGGTAATATGGTCTGGCCTATGTTTGCCATCGGATATCTTTTTAATATTTTAGAGCGTGGAAGCGCAAGTTACGATCGTATTGAAAAGCTGCTGGAAGAAAAGTCTGAAATTACGGATAAATATGCTGATCAAAAATTATCTGCCAAAGATATAGCGGGCGATCTTATTTATCATGTTAAATATTTTGCATATCCAGATGAACCGAAAGTTCAAGTGCTGAATAATATCGACTTTACGTTAAAAACAGGTCAAACTCTGGGTCTTGTGGGTAAAGTAGGAGCTGGTAAAACTACTATAATACAGCTTTTACTTAGGGAATTTGATAAGTATGATGGTCACATTACGCTAAATGGACATGATATCAGAGAGATTCCGCTTAATGTTTTATTACGCCAAATATCATATGTACCTCAAGACAATTACCTATTTTCAACCAGTATCCAAAAGAATATCGCTTTTTCAAAAGCAGACAGTAATGAAAGTGCTATTGTTTCTGCAGCAAAGAAAAGTGATCTGCACAATGATATTTTACAGATGCCAGGTGGTTACAATACTTTGGTGGGTGAAAATGGCGTTTCACTTTCCGGAGGACAAAAGCAACGTATGTCTATTGCCAGAGCGCTACTTAAACAAAGCCAAATCTTAGTTTTAGATGATGCATTGTCAGCAGTAGATGCCAGGACTGAAATGTCTATTTTACGCTCTCTAAGAAAGGAACGTAAAGGAAAAACAACATTAATTGCTACGCATAGACTTACATCGGTAATGAATGCTGATTTAATTTTAGTCCTAAAAAATGGTCGGATTGTTGAACGAGGAACTCATGACCAACTGCTGATGTTAAATGGTTGGTATGCTGATATGTGGCAAAGACAAGAATTAGAAGACAAGGTAGGTGACTCCAATGGACGATGAAAATTCATTCCAATCAGTCTGGTCTCAAGAAATTCCTGTGAAAGAGCAACTTAGCATTTTTAAGCGCTTGCTGCGTTTTGTGATGCATTTTAAAAATGAAATGATCATTGCAGGTATTGGTGCTTTTTTAGTAAGTGTAATTAATGTTTTACTGCCATATGGTTTACAGTATTTTTTAGATAATTTTTTGAGTAAAGCTGATGTTACAACACAAATAATTCTATTTGCTGGTTTTCTTTACGCATTTGGTTCCATTGTCAAAGGAATTTTGCAGTTTACCTACGAGTACTTTTTTGCTTTAGGATCAGAAAAATCACTTGAAGGATTGCGTTCTGAACTTTATAAAAAGTTGCATACATTAGGAATGCGATACTTTGATCAAACTCCAGCTGGTTCAATAGTCTCAAGAGTAACAAATGATACTATGACTTTGAGCAATTTTTTGACTGTATTATCAAGCGTAGTAATTTCATTTTTCTCAATTATTTCGGCTATGGTAGCGATGTTTTCTACCAATGTGGTGGCTGGATTTATAGTTCTTGCTTTTTTACCCTTACTTTTAGTGATTATTTGGCAATATTCTAAAAGAAGTTCGAAACTTTACCGTAGTTATCGCGAAAGATTAAGTCGCATAAATACTAACTTAAATGAATCAATTGAAGGAGTTTCTTTAATCCAGCAATTTAAGCAGGAAAAGCGTATGACTAATCATTTTGAAAGTGAAAACTCTGCCTTAATGAAAACACGTTTCGATATGATTAATCTTAATTCCTTTTTGTTATCACCTTTAACTAGTTTGCTATATTCACTTGCATTAGCATTAACTTTAATGTACTTTGGATTTCCGTTAAGGGAAACCTTTGTTCCAGCTGGTGTTGTTTATGCATTTTCACAATATATTTCACAGTTTTTTAATCCAATTGCCAATATGATGGATCAAATGACTTTTTTCCAAGATGGTATTGTAGCAGGCAAAAGAATTTTTCGGATTTTAGATAATACTGATTACGAACCACAACAAAAAGCTGAGGCAGGATTAACAATTAATCAAGGAAAGATTGAGTTTAAGCACGTAAGTTTCTCATATGATGGTAAAAACGAAATTTTACATGATATTTCCTTCACAGTTAATCCCGGAGAAACTTTAGGCATAGTTGGACATACAGGTTCGGGTAAAAGTTCAATTATTAACGTAATGATGCGTTTTTATGAATTTTATAAAGGTGAAGTGTTAATTGACGGGGTTGACATCAAAAAATATCCTAAAGCAGAATTGCGCAAAAAACTTGGATTGGTATTGCAAGAGCCCTTTATGTTTTACGGGGATATTAATTCCAATATTCGCCTTTATAACAAGGACATAACTGACAAGCAAATAAAAAAGGCTGCCGAAACTGTTCAGGCAGATGGCTTTATTGAGAATCTCCCTGGAAAGTACCATGCTAAAGTAGGTGAAGGTGGAGGTGAGTTTAGTCAAGGTCAAAGGCAACTAATATCTTTTGCTCGTACTTTGGTGACGGATCCTAGGATATTAGTTCTGGATGAGGCCACTGCAAATGTCGATACTGAAACTGAAACGTTGATTCAACAAGGATTGAAGAGATTGCGCAAGGGTCGCACAACTTTGGCTATCGCGCACAGGCTTTCAACTATTGTTGATGCAGATCAAATTATTGTATTGAATGATGGCAGAATTGTGGAAAGAGGCAATCACGAGAAACTTCTTTCACAAAAAGGTTATTATTATAATTTATATACCTTACAGAATAGCCAAAAGTGAAAAAAAGCACAAAGCTAAAAACTTTGTGCTTTTTTATATTTAGTATTGACAGCGTTTACATTAAAGAGTAAATTTATCATGTTAGCAGTAGCTAAATTATGATTTTAGTAAGAAGGGAATTATAATGGAATATCATAAAATTAATCAAACTGACTTGGATAACCTAAGCAAGTTCATTTCAGATCCAGAAAGGTTTATTACTAAACCAACTAAGCACTGGGATCATGACCAATTTGGTACAGTCAAAGCTATGCCAGATTTGGTAATTCAACCAACAAGCAATGAAGAGGTAATGAATGTTGTTAAATACGCTAGTGATCATTCAATACCTTTGGTTCCAAGGGGAAATTCAACTGGTTTAATGGGAGCTAACCTTGCTGTTGATGGCGGAATTTCACTTGACATGATCAAAATGAACAAGGTTTTGGAATATGATCCAGAAAGTTTGACCATGACTGTTCAAGCTGGATTAAGACTGAAAGACTTGGACGAATATTTAGCTGATAAGCCTTTCATGTATATGCCTGCTCCAGCCATGCACTGGGCAACTATTGGTGGCAATGTTTCCACAAATGCGGGTGGACTCAAAGCCATCAAATATGGAGTTACCAGAGAGCACATTCGTGAGATCAAAGTAGTTTTGACTAACGGAAAATTGTATAAATTTGGTTCCAAAGCAGTCAAATCGTCTTCAGGCTATTCACTAAAAGATTTAATTATTGGATCAGAAGGAACTTTGGGTGTTGTAACAGAAGTTACAATTCGTTTATACCCAAGACCACACAAATCTATCAATGCGATTATTCCATTTCCAACTTTAAATGACGCTATTAGATCTGTTCCAGCTATTCTTAAATCTGGAGTTGTGCCAACAACCGTTGAATTTATGGGACGCAAGGTTGTTAAACTCTGGGAAACATATGCTAAGGACGAATTTCCGATTAAGCATGGTGATGGTTTTATTATCATTGGAATAGACGCCTTCACTGAAGATGAATGGAAAGCAGAACTTGACGAAACTTTAGAAGTCGTTAAACCGTTTAAAGCAGAAAAGGCAATTGTATTAAGTGCTGATTCTGATGAAGCTAAGAAGATTTGGAAATGTCGTGAAGAGTTATTACTTGCTATTCAAAACTCCACACCAAAGATGGATGAAATTGATGTCTGTGTTCCAATCAACCACATTCCAGTAGTTTTAGACCGAATCGAAGAGCTAGAGAAGGAATTGAATATTAGAATTCCAAACTTTGGTCATGCTGGAGACGGCAACCTGCATATTTACCTTTGCTCAGATGATATGACTGATGAAGAATATGCAAAAACAAGCGATAAAGTAATTTCTGAGTTATACAAGACTGCTAAATCACTTGATGGAAATATGTCTGGTGAACATGGTATTGGCTACGCTAGAGCAAATTATTATGAAGACTTTTATGGTAAAGAATATACTGACTTACTACGCAAGGTTAAAAAGTTATTCGATCCTAATTATATTGTTAATCCAGGAAAAATTTTTGAACCTTAATTCGTATCTTAATTCATAGTGTATATGTGTGTTTAATAAAAAAAGCTGACAAAGTTTATTTGTCAGCTTTTTGTGTAGATTAAATTATTAATATTACTTATTTAACATATACCTTCTAGTCATTGGTAAGTTTTTACCTGAAGGTCCTTTAGTAATCAGATATTGGACAACATCGATATTGCCAGATTCAAAAGAAGCAGCGCAAGCCTGCAGGTATAAATCCCACATTCGAGTAAAACGCTCACCCATATTCTTTTGAATTTGATCCCGTTTAGCATTAAAATTTTTATCCCAAATTTCCAATGTTCTTTGATAATGTCTTCTAAGCATTTCCAAATCCGTAATTTGCATGTTGTTTTCGACAATATGACTGATATTTTCACTTAATCCTGGTACATAACCACCTGGGAAAATGTACTTGTTAATCCAAGCGTTCTTGGCACCGCCTTGTTGACGTGTAATGCCATGAATGAGAGCTACGCCATCTTTCTTTAAATATTTTGAAACATCGGCAAAGTATTGACCTAAATTTTCTTTACCAACGTGTTCAAACATTCCTACAGAGGTAATGTAATCCCATTGTTCATTTCCCAACTCGCGGTAGTCTTCTAACTTAACTTCTGCAATATCCTGCAAGTTTTGATCGTATATTTTCTTTTGAACAAGTTTATATTGCTCTTCACTTAAAGTTACGCCAGTTACCTTAAGGCCATATTCTTTAGCCGCTAGCAGCATGAGAGTGCCCCAACCGCATCCAATATCAAGCAATGTCTTTCCTTTTTCGGGATGTAATTTATTTAAAATATGGTGGATTTTTGCCAACTGTGCTGTCTCAAGATCGTCATTTTCGTTTTCAAAATACGCACACGAATATGTTAAAGTTGGGTCAAGCCATAATTTATAAAAGTCATTACCAATATCATAATGACTTTGAACATCTTTTTCACTTTGTGCTTCAGTGTGTTTTTCTTTTGGTAAAAATTTACGAAATTTACTGGACCGCATGAAACTTCCAGCACTTTCATAAGCCCCGCAAATTAGTTTTTGTAAACTGCCCTTAATTTCGATTCTTTTATCCATATATGCTTCGCCTAAAGCCAGAGAAGCATTTTTTGAAATGGAACTTGTCGGAATCTTTTCGTTAAAAATTATCTCTATATTTGGAGCACCGTTTCCATATACCTCGCTTTTGCCATCCCAATATGTTACTTTGACTGGGAATGGAAAAGATTTGCTTAACATGGCTCTATAAAAACTTTTTTCTAACAATTTTAAAATCCTCCATCTAACTTTTTACATTATTATTTTAACACTTGTTTATAAAGCTTATGTTTAAAGAATGATTTTTTATTTAGGTTGATAATGAAAATCAGGATTCTGCTCGTAATCAATTTTATCCCAGGCTTTTTTCAATTTATTGTCTAGCATTGTTTCGTTTTCGTGAGTGAGTTTTATTTTACGGTCAATCATAAATGGCTCCCCAAAACAAACTTCTAAGGGTTGGCGTTTTAATAAACCAGTGAAAGTTAGTGGACCCTGATAGACTACTGGTACTATGGGCTTGTTTGATAATTTAGCAATGGCAATTGTGCCGCCTTTCATTTCAGATGAGTGCCTTGTACCTGAGGGAAAAATAATTAAAGAATAATTACCTTTTCTCAATCCATTAATGGGAGTTTTTAAGGCTGAAGGTCCAGGATGTTTACGGTCTACTGGAAAAGCATGTGCGTGTTTTAAAATGAACCGTAATATCGGGTTTTTAAACAATTCTATTTTAGCCATAAACATGAATTCTTTTGGACTTGCCGCTAAGGCGAATAAAATTGGTTCCCACCAAGTTCTATGTGGTGCTGCTAGTATATAGTTCCCTTCGGGAATTATTTCCTTATGATTAACGTGTAAATGTCCATTTAATAGCCAAACTATAAAGCGAGCTACCGGACGAATAAAATGATAAAACATAATTTCCTCCAATTGATGTAAAATATTATAACAAAGCTGCGAGAGAGGACAAATTTTTATGGAAAAATTATTGAAAAATGAGCGCATTGATTATATGTACAGTGATGATTTAAAAATAATCCAAAACAAATCATCTTTCAGCTTTTCATTAGATACTTTGCTTTTAGCAGCAACTGCAAAAGATTCAATTAAAGATAATTCCAAAGTGGCTGATTTATGTGCTGGCAATTGTGCAGCAACAATGTATATGGCTTATTTTAACCGTGCTAAATATGATGCGGTTGAAATACAAGAAGAAGTGGCTTCACAAGCTGAACGTTCTATATCGCTAAACAATATGGAAAATCGTATCCAGGTTTTTCAAAAAAATGTTAAAGATGCTCCAGTTTTTTTGAGAAAAGATTCGTATGATGTAATTGTCGTGAATCCACCTTACTTTAAAGTTGCACAAAATCATAAAGTAAATCCTGATCCAGCAAAGGCTATTGCCAGACATGAAATCTTAATTAATTTAGAAGAAATAATTTCTGTAGCCAGTGCCTTGCTTAAAATGAAAGGCAAATTATTTATGGTCCATCGACCAGAGCGTTTAAATGAGATTGCATATTTTTGTCTTAAACATGATTTGAGTATTAAGCTTGTACAGCCATATGTTTCTCATAGAGGAGAAAACTGCAATTTAATAATTATTGAAGCAGTTAAGCATACCGGTAGCGATGGTCTGGTATTAAGGGATGCCATTGAGGTACATGATAAAAACGGTAATTATCTTCCTCCGATTCAGCGTATAATCAGAGAAACGGAATCGGATAGAGAAAAAAGGCAAAAGAGTAGAAGATATTATTTTTATGTACTCTTGTGCAAAGATAATAGCTTCTATGGTGGCTTTACTGATGATTTATCCAAACGACTAAAGGCACATAATAGTGGCAAAGGTGCCAAGTATACAAAGTCCCGCAGACCAGTCAAACTGCTTTACCACGAAGAGTTTAAAGATAAGAAGCTGGCGCTTAAAAGGGAATATTGGTTTAAGCACCATAACAGATTATGGAAGGAAAGATTTTTAAGAGAACATAAAGTTAACTTTTAACCTTGCATCTTAAACAATAATCTAGTATTATTTTAACGTATGCCTTTATGCATATGTATAAAAAACATCAAGAGCAATCAGTATTTCGGTGCCATACAAATGGTGAAATACTGAAATGACCGCTTGAGAGGATTAAAACCATAGGAGGAAGTTAATATGTCAGTAGTTTCGATGAAACAATTGCTTGAAGCCGGTGTCCACTTTGGTCACCAAACTAGAAGATGGGATCCAAAAATGGCTCCTTATATCTTTACACAAAGAAATGGTATTTATATCATTGATTTGCAAAAAACCATCAAAATGTTAGATGATGCTTATTCATTCGTGAGAGCCGTTGCTCAAAACGGTGGCGTTATTCTTTTTGTTGGTACTAAGAAACAAGCTCAAGATTCAATTGCTGAAGAAGCTACTCGTGCTGGTCAATACTACGTTAACCAACGTTGGTTAGGTGGTACATTGACTAACTGGAAGACTATCCAGAGCCGAGTACAAAGATTAAAAGATTTAAAGAAAATGTCAGAAGACGGCACATTTGATGTATTGCCAAAGAAGGAAGCTTCTCTTTTGACTAAAGAAAAGGATAAATTAGAAAGATTTTTAGGCGGTATTGAAGATATGCCTAGAATTCCTGATGTTTTATTCGTAGTTGATCCAAAGAAGGAAAAGATTGCTGTTCACGAGGCCAACATTCTTGGAATTCCTGTAGTAGCTATGGTTGATACTAATACTGATCCAGATCCAGTTGACGTAGTTATTCCTGCAAATGACGATGCTATTCGTGCTATTCGTTTAATTTCAGGTGCTATGGCTGATGCTGTTATCGAAGGTAAGCAAGGTCAAGATGATGACAATGCTGAAGCAGAGATGGCTAAGGGTGCAGAAGAAAAACAAGCAGATACTGAAGCTGATGCAGAAAAAACAGTAGAAGCTGAAGAAACTTCTGACTCAGATGAAGACTAGTTTTAATTATTAATAAGTTTTTATTTGGAAGGAAAAATAATGGCAAACATTACTGCTAAACAAGTAAAAGAATTACGTGACCGTACTGGCGCCGGCATGATGGATTCCAAGAAGGCTTTGGTTAAAGCTGATGGTGATATTGAAAAGGCAATTGACATTTTAAGAGAAAATGGTGTTGCTAAAGCTGCTAAGAAGAGCGGCCGTATTGCTGCTGAAGGTTTGGCCGAATATGCTTTTGAAGGAAATAATGCTGTTGTAGTAGAGATTAACTCTGAAACAGATTTTGTTTCGTCTAATGATAAATTTATCAAATTAGTTGATGATGTGACCAAGGCTATTTTAGCGGCTAAACCTGCTAACGTTGAAGAAGCATTAAAATCACCAATGGGTGATTCCACGATTGGCGAGGAAATTACCAATCTTACTGCTGTCATTGGTGAAAAAATCACTTTAAGACGATTTGATCTAATTACTAAGAATGATGATGAAGTCTTTGGTGCTTACAAGCACAATGGTGGTGCAATTGTTGCAGTTGTTACCTTAAAAGGCAACAGTGAGGAAGCAGCTAAGAACATTGCAATGCACGTCGCCGCAATTAATCCAGAATACTTGAACAAGGATTCAGTGCCAAAGGCTGATTTTGATCGTCAGAAAGAAGTTTTCACTAAGGAAACTGAAAATGAAGGCAAGCCTGCTAAAATCATTCCTAAGATTGTTGAGGGCAGAGTAAACAAGTATCTCAGTGAAATTTGTTTAGTGGACCAACCTTACGTTAAAGATGGTGATATGACAGTAGCTGAATATGCTAAATCAGAAGGCTGCGAAGTTGTTGGCTACAAACGTTACGAAGTTGGCGAAGGTATCGAAAAGAAGCAAGAAGACTTTGCCGCTGAAGTAAAAGAACAAATGAAATAGATATACATATTTTTATTGATTCAATTAAAAGCTCTTATCTGTATAGATGAGGGCTTTTTGTTTGCTAAAATTTTGCGAAATTATTGACAAAAAATGATGATCTTAAAGTATTAAACTTTCTGTATTTGAAAAAGAAAATAATTTTAACAAGAAATGAGGTTTCAATAAGTAGGTTCAAATTGCGAAATATTATAAAACACTCAAAAAGTAAGATCAAAATCCAATAAGGTCAAGATAAATTATTTAGGTAGAGAGCAAAAAAATACTAAGCTCGGTAAAATAGGAGAAAGAATTGTATATAATTACGAGGTTAGGAATTTAAAAAAGTTAGGAAATTTAAAAGTAAAGTTGCAATCTGAAGTAGATAATTCATTAGGTTATGATATTTTATCCTACGAGGAAGATGTGACTCCATGTTATATTGAAGTTAAAACCACAGAACAAAAAATAATAATGGTGAACTTAGCTTTTTTATTTCGCAAAATGAACTGGAAAAAGCAAAGACTTTGAAAAATTATTGGATTAATCAAGTTTACTTTACTGTTGATAAGCAACCAGTCATAAAAAAGTTAGAAGATCCCTTTAAAAAAGATAAGATCAAATTGCAACCAACTCTTTACTTAACTCACGTAAAGATTAAAGATTAGAAAAATTAGTTAAATTTTACTATACTTTTAATTTTTTAAATCCATTAATGATTATTTTAGCTTATATTTATAATTAATATAAATAAACAATTACTAGATTGATTAAATTGGAGGTATTTATGGGTTTCTGGGTTATGATTTTGGCTTTGATATCTGGAGCGGTTCTAATCTATTTTAGTTTTGATGGTCAGCTTTCAAAGTTAACAAAGAAAATTGCTTTTGTGGCAGGATTCCTACTGATAGTGGGTGCTATTTTTATAGCTACTCCAACTGGAGCCGAATTTGTAATGAAAATTACATAGTATTATATAATTTAAGTGGAAATAAAATTGGCAATTTTTTATACTAAAACTGCACTGTTAAAATACAGAGCATTTTTAATATAAACGTAAAAATGAAATTTAAAAATCTGAAAAACTAAGTGACAGTAATGTTTTACTTAGAAGAAATGATTGAAAGTGACAAATTTGCATTAGGACTATATTTGACAATTTTGTTATTAAACGGATGAAAATCATTACAATTTAAAAAGAGATGATAGCAAAATGTAACTAACTGTTTATTAGACATCTCTTTAAACATGATATTACTGACATCAATGTTCACGAGACCAAACATGTTTTTAAAGATTTTTATTTCGCTTGATAGGTAAAAGCAAGAAGAAAAAAATTCATTATGTTTCTATAAGAAGCTTATATCGATTAGAAGTAGGCATCTGTCTAAAAAGGAGCTAGGATCTAAAATGATGAACATTTATATTAAAGTATCTCTTGCAGTCGGAGCAAAAAAAGAATATAAAAACAAACGTTTGATAATGGACAATATGCCACCTTTTAGTAAATAGTAGGATGAACCAAAAAGTAGTATCAATTTTAAATCAAATATTGTGCATTAGAATTAGAGGATATCACTGAGTTCATTGTTAACAAAGGATCGTTCGTTGAAAATGAAAATCAATATCAAAATATTGTGGCATGATTAACATTAATAAATTAAAAAGTAAAAAAATACTTTGACTAATAATACCCCCAAATCTTATTAAATGAAGTGCAACTAAAAAGTTAGACATTTTAATATTACGCAAGACTCAATGCACGATTTCGATATTTGATCGGGGTCGTGTATTTT
>NZ_JRJB01000016.1:0-23723 GCF_000760615.1 Lactobacillus sp. wkB10
GCTTTTTAGCAATCCGGCTTAGCTCAGTTGGTAGAGCGCTTGACTGTTAATCAAGATGTCGTCAGTTCGAGTCTGACAGCCGGAGCGAGCAGAGAGAAAAGAGAACCTGCGGGTTCTCTTTTTTTGTGCTTAAATTTAATAATTAACTTATATTTGGTTCAATCTTTAGTTTCTTAAATTCTGAAATTAAATTCTTGAGTCCGGGTTTCAGTTTTTGCCCATGTTTAACTGCAATAAAATATTTAATTTGAATCAAATTGTGATCAACTGGAAGTAAGTTAATAGGTGTTTGAGCCATTCGCTTAATAATGCTGGCAGCTGAAATAGTTAGTCCTACTCCTTTTATTGCTAAATTAGTTGCAGTAATAATACTGCTGCTTTCCAATATAATATTAGGTTTAATATGGAATTTCTGAAATGCACCATTAACTTGATGACGGATTGCAGAATTGCTTGAACTAACAACGAACGGTTCTTGTAAAATGTCTTTAATATCATATTCATTTGGGTCGAGTATAAATCGACCTTTTTTAAAGTATTTTGATCTTGGTGAAATGATTACAAAATAGTTTTCTCCACCGTTAACATAAAAATCCAATCCTTGATTAAGAGACTCAGGTGTTTGACCCAGATAACAATCAATTTGCTCATGTAAAAGATGAGTTTCACTTACTCTAGGAAAGTTTTCTGATAGCTGAATTTTAATATTTGGATGTGTAAACATAAAGTGAGGTAAAAGCTCTGGCAATAAAAATGTCCCTAGGCTTTCTAAAACTCCGATTCGGATTAATTCTTTATTTGGTGATGCATAGGGAATTAGCTGCTCAGCTAACTTTTGCCTGTTACTAATTTTTGTTTCCAGATAATTGTAATAAATTACCCCAGCTTCCGTTAATGTAAATGGGATAGTCTCACGATTAATTATTTCAGTTCCCAATTTATGTTCAATTCGTTTAATTAGTTGAGTCAAATATGGCTGTGATATATATAATTCACTAGCCGCTCTGGTAAAATTACTTTCTTTTAATAGCACATCAATAAAATGTAAGACAGTTTCAGAATTGTTCATATTTTGCCTCCGATAACAATTTTATTATAGCCCGTTTGCTAGAAAACTATTTCATTTTAATCAGAAAAGTTAGTAAAATTTAACTAATGAGTATTGAAAAAAAGGAAGTATATTAATGATGAAATCAGGAACTTATGAAGTAAAAGCTAAGGGTCATGGTTCTAGTTTTATGCCTATGAAGGTGAAACTTTCTGAAGACAAAATCAAGGAAATAGATATTGATTCCAGTGGCGAAACTGCTGGAGTAGCAGATGAGGTCTTTAAACGTCTGCCCAAGCAAATTATTGCTAATCAAACTTTAAATGTTGACGCTGTTAGTGGAGCTACAATTTCCAGTCATGGCGTGATAGATGGTGTGGCTCAGGCGATTACAAAAGCTGGTGGAGACGCACAAGAATGGCTTAATAGACCAAAGCCAAAAACTTCTAATGCTTCTGACAGAGAATACCAAACTGACATTGTAGTTATTGGTGCCGGTGGTGCTGGTCTCACTGCAGCTGCTAGAACAATTCAAAATGGTAAAAAAGTAATTGTACTGGAAAAATTCCCTCAAATTGGTGGTAATACTGCCAGAGCGGGTGGACCTTTAAACGCTGCTGAACCTGAGTGGCAAAATCAATTTAAAGCTTTACCGGGTGAAAAAGAAAGTTTGGAAAAATTAGCTGCAACTCCAATTGATGAAATTGATCCAGAATATCGTGATGACTTTAAAGAATTGCAAAAGCAAATTAAGGCTTATGTAGATTCTGGTAAAAATTATCTGTTTGATTCAGTATTATTGCATGAAATACAGACTTATTTAGGTGGTAAAAGAACTGACTTGAATGGTAATGAAATTCATGGTAATTATGCTCTGGTTACTGAGCTTGTCAATAACGTACTTGATTCAGTTAAGTGGTTGACTGACTTAGGCGTAAAGTTTGACCGCTCTGATGTTACCATGCCGGTTGGAGCCTTGTGGCGTCGTGGTCACAAGCCAGTTGAACCTATGGGCTATGCCTTTATTCACGTTTTGGGTGATTGGGTAAAAGACCATAGTGCTACAGTTTTAACAGAAACTCGGGCACAACACTTAATTATTGAAAATGGTAAAGTTACCGGTGTTGTAGCCCAAACTAGTGAGGGCAGTAAAGTTACTATTCATGCACAAAAAGTAATTTTAACTTCTGGTGGTTTTGGTGCAAACACTAAAATGGTGCAAAAGTATAACACTTATTGGAAGCATATTGATGATGATATTGCTACTACTAATTCGCCTGCAATTACTGGTGACGGTATTGCCTTAGGTCAAGAGGCTGGTGCTGATTTAGTGGGTATGGGATTTATTCAATTAATGCCTGTTTCAGATCCTAAGACAGGTGAATTATTTACTGGTATTCAAACCCCGCCCGAAAACTTTATTATGGTCAATCAAAAAGGTGAACGGTTTGTTAATGAATTTGCTGAACGCGATACTTTAGCTAAGGCCGCTATTGCCAATGGTACTTTGTTCTACTTAATAGCTGATGAAAAAATAAAAGCTACAGCTTATAACACAACCGAAGAATCGCTTGCTGCTCAGGTAAAAGCGGGTACTTTGTTAAAGGCAGACACTTTGGAGGAATTAGCTGAAAAAGCCGGTATGAATCCAGACACTTTGGTTGATACTATTAAAAAATATAATTCATATGTTGATGCAGGTAGTGATCCAGAATTTGGTAAGAGTGCGTTTAACCTTAAATGTGAAGTTGCACCGTTTTATGCTACACCTCGTAAACCCGCTATTCACCATACAATGGGCGGCTTAAAGATCAATCCAAAAGCGCAAGTAATAAACAAAGATGGACAAGTAATTACTGGTCTTTATGCAGCAGGTGAAGTCGCTGGCGGATTACATGCTGGTAATCGTCTTGGTGGTAATTCACTAGCTGATATCTTTACTTTTGGTCGTATTGCTGCCGACACTGCTTGCAGTGAAATTGCAGATAATGATGCAGTGACAGGTGCATCAAAGAAATAAATATTATTTTGATTTTAAAAAAGGAAGGCACAAGCCTTCCTTTTTTATATGTATCCACGTTCTAGAGCTACAAAAATGGTAACAATTAATAAATCTGCACAGCCACCTAAACTATAATTGTGGGCCAAACAGTCATCATTTAATTTTTGCAGGCATTTTTTTCCAGCTGGAGAAGCATAACCACCTAAATCTAGGTATTTTGTGGCAATTTGATGTAGCCAGTCAGTTACATTATAATTTCCAGCTCGCTTAATCAGATTACTATCAACTGTAACTGTTGCTATTTTCATTAAAGTATCAAGGAGTCTCGTTTGGAGCGTTCCCTTAGTTTTTTTTAAAAAAGGTAAAGCTACTTCACGTACAATGGGATAGCCTTGTTCCGCTTGAGCACGAGCCCCACCAACATGATACTGCTCAAATTCTTTTTCACCTGCTGTTTGTAACTCATTATTTTGAATCAGATCATGCTGTACAAGTCTTTTACACATCTTGGTGATAGTAAGAAATAGTTCAGTATTGTTTGTCATACTGTAGCTTTCAGCGCAGACAAAGATACCCAAAGCAAAAATTGCTCCTTTATGTGTATTAGCGCCGTGAGTTGCAGCAAACATTTCTTTTTCAGCAGTAATACCTCTTTGTCTTAATTTATAAAACATTTGGGTTAAATCAGTCGATTGATAATTTTGTCCAATTTCAACAGCAGTAGAAAAATATGCCTCTAAGCTTAAACTGCTGTCAATAAAAGTATAAATATTCATGTCGGGATGCGGACCTTGGCTGATAGGGTCTACTAAACCAGGTTTTGGTGCGGTAACAACTTCATATAAAAGTGAGCGTAGAGCATTTTTTGTAATTGAATTAGTCATAGTATAAATTTAATTGTTATTAGTTAATTCTGCAATAATTTCGTGGACAGTTTTAATAGTTTTGATGTTATAACTATCTGCTGCAATATCAGTATACCCCATTTCAAGATCACCTTTTGCCATACCGTTTATTAATCCCTGATAACCGTCTGCAGCAGTAAATATTTGCTTTCCGTCTTCGCTATCCTGTGTTAATTTTGCCAGTTCTTGGGGCAATTTTCCAGGTAAAGAATAGATAGTCTGTGAGTTCATTTTAAAACTTATTAGTTCTTGTTTTTGTGCATTTATAACTTTGTCTTTGATTATTGCTGAAGTTGGAGCTTCTTTAGCAAGTGCAAAAACTGTTTTAAGAAAAACTCCTTGTGCACCTTTGGCCAAAGCGTCTTTTAAAACATGCGAGTCAGTAGTATCATACCCAGCTAAAACCGGTGTCTTTCCTGCTTGATGAACAAAATTTGCCAGATCGGTGTTACTTTTGCAGATTAAAATGTCAATGCCATTACTTTGAGCTACACGTATATCATTAATATTATTAATAATTTGCATAATTTTAATGCCACTATTATGTAGCAAATTTATCCATTTTCTAGATGCAACTTTACCAAAACCTTCAAACAGTGCAATAGTCAACCTTCTTTTTCGCATTAATTCTACTAATTCGGTTGCTCTATGATCATCTTCTGGGTTAGATAAGGAGCTGGCAATTTCCACTCCAAAAGGTCTAAAGGTATTAGACAGAGTTTGATCAATTTGCTCATTCATCAAGTTTCTTTCTGTCATGGCATCAAGCAAAGAATTGTTGCTAATAGTACCTATTTTATTTGAATTAGAAATAGAAGCGCTTGATGTAGCGTCACTTCTAACCTTATATCCTGCATTAATACCTAAGATACCCAGTGCACCTGATTCTGAAATAGCAGCAACCAGTTTGCCATCTGTTAAGGTGTGGATAGGTTCGTGAACAATAGGGTAATTTGTTCCCAATAATTGACAAATTTTATTCATTAGCTTTATACCTTTTTAAAATCTTATTTGACAGGAATATTATCGACGATTTTCTGAATATCTGGTTTATGACTTTTAAGAAAGTCAATAAAATCAACTATTTCCGGTGAAAAGTTTTGACTTGAATCATACACTAAATAAACCTGACGAGTATTTTTGGGCAAATCCAGTTTGATGATGTGGATGTCGAAACCACTCAAATAAATAGTTTTTGCTACTACACCAACGATATCGTTGGTCAAAACTTGTCCTGCAATTGCCAGCTCGTCATGAAGTCTATTTGTAATATTCAGA
Source organism: Lactobacillus sp. wkB10 (assembly GCF_000760615.1). Lineage (NCBI taxonomy): Bacteria > Bacillati > Bacillota > Bacilli > Lactobacillales > Lactobacillaceae > Lactobacillus > Lactobacillus sp. wkB10. The sequence goes on from NZ_JRJB01000016.1 coordinate 5,234, forward strand.
TCAGAGGCATTAGCCAGTAAAGCATTAGTGATGTCTTTTCCAATTTGAATTTTTTTAGAATAGGTAATAATTGACTCACCCTGTAGTTCTTCAGGAGAGATTTCATTTATTTTTGCCAGGTCATTTTCCTTTGAAACAATGGCAATGATTTCTTCAGTATAAAGGGGAATGTAAGTAAAATAACTAAATTCCGGTACGAATGAAGAAATTCCGATATCATACCAGCCATTTTTGATACCTTCGCAAATCTGATATGAAGGGTTATCGTGGTATATAAAATGAGGTGAAATATTACTTTCTTGTTGATATTGCTTAGTTAAGTTAGGCAAGATGGTTCCAATTGCAGTAGGTATACCAGCAATGTGTATATTGCCATGGTCCTGACTGATACGCTGTTCAATTTTCTTTTTACCGCGATCTAAAGAGTCTAAAGATTTGGTTACAGTATCGTAAAAAATACGGCCATATTCAGTTAATTGCACGTAATGACCATTGTGTTTAAACAGTTGGCAGTGGAGTTCTTTTTCAAGCTGTTTAATTGATACTGAGAGGGTAGGCTGACTGATAAATAAGCTGTCTGCTGCTTTAGTGTATTGTTTTTGATCTGCCAATTCACGAAAATAGTAAAGTTGATTTAAATTCATGATATTACCTCAAAAATTATTTTAATATTCAATACCTATATAAATAAATGCTATACCTATTTTTTATAAAACGCTTACAAAAATTATTTATAATAATATTGATAAAATTAATATTAGTTTATTAGTGTTGATTTTATTGTGATTTGACTCTCCAAATTTGGTGAGTCTTTTTAATTATTGCAGTTAATAATCTTATAATTCCGCTTTTTTTAATATATATAGCCATAAGAGTATTTATAAAATTAATAGTTCTGACTTTGTTATCAATTTTACAATCTAAACTTTTTAAAACATAATACAACTGTTGATGGAAAAACGCTTTCAAAAGCATTATTAAAGTTTAAAAGGAGATTGTATTATGACAGAACAAAAGAAGTTGCATGTATTACCACCATATGAAGAAACTCCGATTATGCACAAAACTAAACCGGGTGAATCAATGCCTGAAGAAGACTTTGAAAACTACTTAAAAGAAATTCGTCACCTGGCACAAAACGAGTTTGACAGGATGACCCCATATATAGAGGAAAATCGCAAGTTTCCACAAGACTTTTTCCCAATTGCAATTAAACATGATTTATATCGTTTTGCATTGCCTAAAGAATACGGCGGCTGGGGCCTCAGTGAAAAGCAAATCCTGCAAGTTCAAGAAGAATTTTCAAGAACCCAGGGTGGAATTCGAATGCACCTGCACCATGCTTCAGATATGAACTGGCGGATATTGGATAATTTTGGTAGTCAAGAACTTAAAGACAAGTATATGAACAAGTTTCAAGACAAATCAATCTATGCCAACTTTGCTTTAACCGAAAAGAGCGGTGGTACTGGAGCAGACCTTCATACTTTAGCTGTTAAGGATGGCGATGACTGGGTAATCAACGGCGAAAAAACTTTGATTTCTCATGCAGATGTTGCAGATTTTACTTATTTAATTGTAGTTACTGACCCAGATAAAGAAGGGGATGAAAGATTATCAGCTTTCTTTGTACCAACAAATACACCTGGATTTGAATCTAATGAGATGCCTTTAATGATGGGTTGTCGTGGTGCCGGACATGCCGATTTAAAATTCACTAATATGAGAGTACCTGATAAGTACATGCTTGGCAAGAGAGGAGAGGGTATGAAAGTAGCTATTTCTTCACTTTCACTTTCTCGTGCGCATATTGCTGACTCCAACTTAGGAATGGCTCAACGGATGTTAGAAATGTCCATTGCTTATTCTAAAGATCGTGTAACTTTTGGTAAGCCACTATGCAAACGGCAATCAATCATTTTTGAAATTGCTGACATGGGTGCGCGCATTCATGCCCTTAGATTAATGTTGTGGGACTTGGCAAAAGATTATGACGAAGGAAAGGATATTACCAAAAAAGCTTCTCTAGCAAAACTAGAAAGCATCAATACTGTCAAATTAGTTTCTGATTACATGCTTGAAATCTTTGGTGGTATTGGTTACTTCCAGGACAATCCTTATGGACCTGCTGAAAGACTTTACCGTGATTGTCGTGCTATGTGGTTAGAAGAAGGACCTCGTTCCGTTCAAAGACTAACTGCAGGTCGTTTATTAATTAAAGACGGTGGCAATACACCAATAACAAGTCTTTAAGGCAATCAATTAAATTAACTTGAGTAAATAAATCAAGGAGGGCTGAATCTAAAATTTACTTTGCAAGGTTCAATCCTCTTTGTTGTATATAGTTTTGGAGAAAAAGATGGCTAACGAAATATTATCAGGAATAAGAGTTATTGATCTCACACAATTTTTGGCAGCCCCAACCGTAGGACGAGTCCTTGGAGAATGGGGAGCTGATGTAATTAAAGTTGAAGCTCCTAAGGGTGATGCTGGAAGAACCCAAGGTGCAGTTTTTGGCATGAAGTATGAAGATGATGAGAATTTGGGCTTTGATGTTTCTAATATGAATAAAAGATTCATTACTTTAAACATGAAAACTCCTGAAGGGATGCAAGCTTTTAAAGACCTATTAAAAACTGCAGATGTATTTTTAACCTCAGTGAGAACAAAGAGCTTAGCTCATATGGGAATCACTTGGGAAGAGCTGCATCAAGAATTTCCTAAATTAGTGTTTGCACAAGATCGCGGATATGGTGAATTTGGTCCTAAAAAAGATTCTGCCGGCTATGATGCAACTGCTTATCAAGCACGTGGCGGAGTTCAGGGAACAACGGTAGATAAAGGAGGGAATCCATATAATCCAGTAAATGGCTATGGTGATTTCCAAGTATCAATGACCTTAGCCGCAGGTATTTGTGCAGCCTTACTGAGAGCTCAAAGAACCGGTAAGGGTGATAAGGTTGTCGTTAACTTGAATCACGCAGCGATATTTATGCAAAATATCGCTATGGTTTCTGCACAATATGGCAATGTATATCCTAAGAGTCGTAAAGAAGTTACTAATCCTTTTAATGACACTTATAAAACCTCTGATGATCGCTGGTTTGTACTATGCGTTCCCGAATATGACCGTGATTTTGACAAAGTAATGCATGACATTGGTCGTGATGATGTCAAAGGCGATGAAAGATATAACAAAATGGACACTTTGAATGCTAATGGTACCAGCAATGAAGTAATTGCCATTTTAGAAGATGCTTTTAAGAAAAAACCGTTGCAGTATTGGATAGACCTCTTTAATAAGGAAGACTTACCGCTTGAGGCTTGTCAGATACCAACGGAAATATATCAGGATCCTGAGGCTTTGGATAATGACGAAATTAGACTGATGGAATTTCCATCTGGAAATAAGAGATTTATTCCCACTAATCCAGTACGCTTTTCGTCTCAAGGCAAGCCTACGCTAACTCCTTCTCGTGCTCAGGGATCTGATACACGCGAAGTACTCAAAGATGAGTTAGGCTACAGCGATGAAAAAATCAGTGAGATGTTTGCCAGTGGTGCTGCCAGTGGCCTGCGTCATATAGGAGACCCAATTAAATAGGTATTAAAATGACATTACTTTATACACAAGAACAAAAAGAATATATTCATTTAGCACAAGAATTTGGTGATCGGTATCTAACTCCTGAAATTATTAAGAAATACGATTTAAAAGGTGATTGTCCTTCCAGCTTGTTTGAGCCTGCAATTAAAATTGGCCTTCATATGCTTGAGATCCCGCGGGAATATGGTGGTGCTGGCCTTTCTTATGAAGATTCTGCCCTCGTTTTTGAAAAACTGGCTGAATATGATGCAGGTTATGCACTTACTTTAATTACCTCATTTGTTGCACTGCGGTGCGTAATGCTAGCTGGTACTGAAGAACAAGCACAAAGATTTGCCGATGTGATCAGACCGGGACGTTTTGCTGCCTTTACAATGTCAGAAGCAGATGCAGGTTCTGACGCAGGTTCTGTGAAAGCAACAGCTGTTCGGCAAGGCAATGAATATATTTTAAACGGAAATAAAGCTTTTGCTACTAATGGTGGAATTGCAGATATTTTTATTGGAATTTTTAGAACTTCTAATAATGGTAATCATGGCTTATCTGCTTTCATGATTGATAAAAATACGCCAGGTATTTGGGTAGGAAGGCATGAAGATAAAATGGGACTGCGTTTATCAAATACAGTACCGTTAGGATTTAAAAATGTACACGTGCCAGCCGAAAATCTGATTGGCCAAGAAGGAAGAGGGATTAATATTGCGTTAAACAGCCTTAACCTTTCACGTGCGTATGTTTCTACTTTGACCGTTGGTGTTATGCAACGGGCACTTAATGAAGCTGCCAAATATGCCAATCAGCGTGAACAATTTAATCAACCAATTTCTCAATTTGAATCTGTGCAAAATATGCTTGCTAATATGGCAACGGCAGTTGAAACAGCCCGCTTATTAGTTAACAACACAATGAAAATGATGGATAAAGATTTGTCTGTACGTCAAGAAGGTGCAATGACCAAGCTTTATGTTACTGATGTAGCACAAAAAGTAACTTCTGATACAGTCCAGATTCTTGGTGGTTATGGCTATACCCGAGCTTATCCGGTTGAAAAGCTAATGCGTGATGTCAAAGGATTTCAAATTCTGGAAGGAACTAATGAAATTCAGAGAATGACAATTGCACGTGAAGTTAGCAAAAAATATCAGGACTAGGAGGGTACTATAATGAAAATCGCATTAATTGCTAAGGCTGAGGCAGATAATCCTAAAACTTATACTTCTCATAAGAACAAAGTAACTTATCATCCAGAAAATTTATTTCTGAGTGAGGAAGACAAAAGTGCCCTAGAATTTGCCCTGCAATTAACAGAGTTAAAAAAAGGTACTATTGATGTCTTTACGTTTGAACAAAATGAAGCAGCTGAACGGATTTTGCATGAGGCACTGGCTATGGGAGCAACAACAGCTACTAAAGTTTCAGCGGGTAATATCAATGATCCTTTACTGCAAAATCAAATTGCAAGTGAATTTGTCCATTACTTAAAAGAAAATAATGAAAATTACGACTTGATTTTAACAGGAAAAACAACATCTTCAGCTTTTTCAGCTGCTATTGCTGCAAGACTGGGAATATCATTTTATGACTATGTTTCTATGATTGATACTTCCCTCAATTATGAAATGAAACTTGAAAAAGGCAAAATTACCGGGCAATGTGTCTTGCCAGCTGTAATTGCTACGTTAGATTCAATCAATGTGCCGCGCCTTGCTAGTTTTACGTCGTTAAGTACAGCAATTAATTCAAGTATTAATAACGTAAGTTTTAAAACTAGTGATGAAGGCGTTACAAGTGAAATTGTAGCTAAACCAGTTAAAAATGAGAAAATTATTTTCAATCTGGATCAAGATCCTAAAGCTACGCAAAAACTGGTTGAAATACTTAAGCAAAACGGGATGTTGAGGTAGAAAAATGGTACCAATTTATTATATTCAATTAGAAGATAAGAATATTGATGAAGGTCATAACAGTAATAACTTAGCAGGTCTTGCCAGCAATTTCGAAGGTAAAAAAGAAGTACTGGTTTTCAGTAATCATGCTAGTGAAATTAAGGATAAATATGCTTCTTCAGGAGTCAAGACTACCATATACCAAAATGAAAACTTTAGTGTGACAAACTTGCCAGCTGTGACTAATGCTCTTGAGAAAATTTTTGTCGATAAAGCAAATAGTTTAATAGTATTTGATAAGAGCAATTTAGGTAATAGTCTTGGCGGTCAATTAGCTGCCGTACTAAATGTCCCATTTATTTATAATGCCAAAGATATTTGCTGTGATCAAGATCATATAATAGTTAACCAAGATATCGGCAAAACACAAGCCTTAAGAAAAATAACACTGAATGACAAGGCAGTAATATCTCTTTCTTGTAATGGTGTCGTGAGCCACAGTAAGAATGAAGTTGACATAATTGACTGGGAATGTGCAGAAACTAATAGAGCAGCATATGTACCCGAAGCTAACTCTGACAATGATTTGGCATATGCAAAGGTAATTGTAGCTGGTGGTAAAGGTCTGGGTTCCCCAGATAAATTTAAACCTTTAGCTACTTTAGCCCAAAAATTAAATGCCAGCGTGGGAGCAACTAAAGCAGTTACAGATCAAGGCTGGATTGATAAGAACCGTATGATTGGAATATCGAATTTGTCTGTTGCACCAGATGTTTACTATGCTTTTGGCATTTCGGGAGCCGTCCAGCACACTGCGGGAATGACTAAATCAAAATGTGTCATTGCTGTCAATACTGATGAAGCAGCACCAATTTTTAAATTAGCAAATTATGGCATTGTTGGGGATGCTAACCAAGTGATAAAGCAATTAAATGAGCTTTTGTAAGGTAAAAAAATGACTTCTAGCAAAAAGGTGCAAACCTTAAATGATTTATGGCGGGAGCGCTTAAAGCAAAGTGCTCAAAGTATTTTTGTCACTGAGGATGGTCGTAAATACAGTTATCAGGAAATAGATTTTTTGGCCAATAAGCAGATGGACTTGCTCCGGAATAATGGCATTAAGAAAGGTGATTTAATAGCAATTCAGTTCGAACTGGATCTGGCAAATATTGTAACGATTATTGCATGTATCAAAATGGGAGTGGTTATTAATCCACTAAACCCGCATTTTGATATTGATGAGATTAATAGCATGATTAATAGGTTTAAGCCATATGCTATCATTTCGCAAAAATCTGTGCGTGGTCGTGACACTATTAGTAATATTGCTAATTTGGATAATTATCAGACTAAAAAAATCGCGGATCTGGTATTTTTTACCAGAGAAAAGCATTTACCATCTGAATTCATTGGAGGTGATGAATCAGATGCTCCTGCACTGGTTCTCAATACTTCGGGTACTAGTGGGCTTTATAAAGGAGTAGTTTTAACCAATAAAAATATTATTAGTGCAGAAATTGCATATAATGATGCTTTTGGCATCACTAAAAATGATATGACTTTAATTCTTTCGGGGATGTATCATGCAATTGGATTTCATCATGGCTTAATTTCAACGATTATGGCAGGAAGTCACTTGGCAATAATTAAACATTATAATATTGAACAAGTGGCAAAAATGCTTGAAGAAGAACCAATTACATATATTGATAGTTTGCCTACAATTATGTATGATCTGCTATTTAAAGTTCAAAATTTGGGTAAGCTGCGGATGCTCATTTGTGGTGGTGACAAAATTAAAGAAAGTATTTTAGTTCAGGCTAAAAAAAGAAATATTCCCCTTTACAACTGTTATGGTCTGACAGAAGCAGTTCCATTTAGTTATACTCCTCAAGATTATTATTTAAGTAAAGGCGCAATGACAACGGCAGTCAAGCCAATGTCCAATATTAAAGTCAGACTTGTGAAGAACAAAAATATAATTACAGATAGCAACAAACAAGGACAAATTGAAGTTGCTGGACCGATCATTTTTAAATGTTATCTGGATGATCCTGAAAAAACGGCTAAAGCATTTGACGGTGAATGGTTTGTTACTGGAGATGTTGGCCATTATAATGAAGATGATTTGTTGGAAATAGATGGACGCAATAGCGATAAAATTATTCGTGGTGGTGAAAATATTTCCGCTCATATGGTTGAAGACAAGATCAAGGGCTGCCAAAATATTGAGGAAGTAGCCGTTTTAGGAGTCCCAGATGTTCGTCTAGGGCAGAGAATTGGTGCCTTTATTGTTCTAAATCATGGTCAAAAAGTATTAACCAAAGCTGAGTTGATTTCAGAATTAGAAAAGCAGCACGTTGATAAGAAATTATGGCCTGAAAAGTTATGGGTTGTTGATTCATTACCAAAAACGTCAAATGGCAAAATAAAAAAGTATCTTTTAAAAAATTGGCTGGAAGGTAAAAAAGTAAATGAAGAATAAATTTTTTAAACGTCAAATGGCAGATTATTTTGTAACTCCAAGGATGCTTAACCATATGGAAATTACTCATGGTGGTACGCTCTTAGATAATGCAGACTCAGCAATGGGCTTGTTTGCAAATTCATATTGTCATACACGTACGTTAACTGGTCGAATAGATAAATTTATTTTTCATAAAAAAAGTTATGCTGGTGATCATATTTGCTTTTGCGTAACTTTATTAAAAACGACAGCAAAGACAATGACTATTTATGCTGAAGTGAATAGAATTTCTCTTGATAATTCAAGTTCGGAATTAATCGGTGAAGCGGTATTTACCTATGTTGCAGTTAATGCAAGCTTGGAGCCGATCTCAGGTTCTATTGAGCAATATCACGTTACTAATGCAGAAGAAAAAGAATATATTGAGTCAGTCAAAAAGAGATTTGGCATTAAATAGAGTTGTTTTAAGTTGAGATCCTGATTTAATTTGTTTATTAGTAATACTATTACTTTTAACTATTTAAGTATTAAATATTTTAATAGATGATAGATTGTCGTGTAGGGGCTAATTACCCATGAAACACTAAAATCAAGACTCTAACTTTTTTATAAAGCAAGAAAGCATTGATATACCAGTGCTTGTAATTATAGTTATTATTTATAATTAGGTAATCATAAATAATTATTAATATTTATTTTAATAAGATATATTTATTTATGAAATTATTAGCAAATCTTAACTTTGAAAGGTAAAGCTATGAAAGAAGAAAAAAGTTATGTTGGCGTTGCTGCCTCTGTTTATATCCATTTTGCGGTTGTAGGGGCAGCTACCTTATTTATTAGTCAATATAGAGAAATCTTGGCACATTCTTGGAATGCCAATGAGACCCAAGTTTCACTGGTAATCGCAATGGTGGGCTTAGGCAGAATTATTACAATTTTATTTGCAGGCGCTATTTCAGACAAGATAGGCCGGAAAAGAACTTTGTTAATTGCATTACTCAGTGACGCAGTTTTCCTTCTCGGCGCTGTTTTTGCTAACAATATCTGGGTTGCTGGCCTAGCGGCAATGTTTTTCGGGGCAACTAATTCATTTGGTGATACAGCAGGTTACCCTGCACTTGCAGACGCTTTTCCAGATAAAACAGCTACAATGAACTCATTTGTTAAAGCTGCTATGCAAGTAATGCAAATGTTGTTTCCTTTTTGTGTGAAACTAATTAAAAATCCAAAGATTACAGCATTTATTTTAGTTATTATTATTTTATTGGATGTTGTATTTACAATGAAGACTGCCTTTGCTCCTCAAGCTGAGGCAAAAGAGACTACTGAAACAGAAGAAGAAAAAGAAACTAGCGTAAGTAGTCAAAACCAACCTAAGTTAGCCGTTGATGGTCTAATGATCATTGGTTTGGGCTTTACGCTTTGCTTCACATTTTATATTTTTTCACTCTATGCTCCTTATTACGGACAGTACGTTTTAAATGAATCTGCTGCTAATGCCAATCAGCTTGTATCATGGTATTCAATCGCTTCCTTAATATCTGTATTTGTTACATCAGCTCTAGTTACTAAGGTAAAGAGATTGAATTTAATTATGGTTTATTCAGCTATTACTGCTCTTGGCCTGCTGTTTATGGTCCTAAAGCCATCCCTATTAGCTGGGGAAATAGGCGCATTAGCTGTTGGCTTCTTTACTGCAGGAGGAGTATGGCAAGTTGGACTATCAGTTTTAACTTCTTATTTCCCCCAAAGTCATGGAAAGATTACATCATACTACAGTTTTGCACCAGCAGTAGTTTACTTCGTAGCACCACTTGTAGCTGCATTTGTGTTAAAGGCGAATGCTGCAAGTACACTAATGGTATTTTGGATAACTACAGTGATAACGATTATTTCTGTAGTTCTGTGTGTTGTCTTAATTAGTCGTGGTAAAAATTTCAACATCAAAAATTAATATAAAGCAGAAGGTGGAGTTATGTCAGAAAAAATAATTAAAGCAACGGCAGAAGGAAGAAATGGCCAAATCGACTTTGACATCAAAGTTGAAAATAATCACATTACAGATATTAATGTGACCAAAACTGCAGAAACCCCAGGTATTTTTAACCAGGTTGTAGGTAAATTAAAAAAGAATATTATTAATAATCAAAGTTTCGATGTTGATGCCATTTCTGGTGCTTCGATTATGACACAAGCCATGCTTGATTCTGGAAAGAAAGCCTTAAAAGCAAATGATGTAAACGTTGTTGCTAAGTCTAGTGATAAGTCGCATCAAGATGTAACTTATGATGTGGATGTAGCTGTAATTGGTTCAGGTATGGCAGGCTTGATGGCAGCCTCTCGGGCACTATCAATGGGTAAAAACGTTCTTTTAATTGAAAAGAATGGCTATCTTGGTGGAGCTACAATTCTTAATGGTTCCAATGTGGTTGGTACTGGTTCAAAACTAGCAGCTGCTTTATTTGGCGAGGAAGCTAAAAAAGATTCTCCTCAGCTTTTAGTCCAAGATATTGTCCGTGAATGTCGGGGGACTAATTATCCACTACTTTCAAATATACTTGTTCAAAATATTGGTAAAGCAGTTGATTTTATCACTGAATTTGCAGACCTAACTTATCAAAAAGCTGAAACACAGACTATTGAGCATTCTGTTGACAGGCAAATTGAAATGCCCTCAGAGAGTTCTTATGAAGTAGTTTCTAAAGTGGCAAATGCCTTTACCAAAAAGGGTGGCAAAATTTTACTTGAAACTCGGGTGGAACAACTTAATAAAAACAAACAGGGCCAGCTTTCCTCTTTAGTTGCTGAAAGCGAACATGAAACAGTTACAGTAAACTTTAAGTCCTTAGTTATGGCAGCTGGTGGCTGGGGCGCTCGTGATTACCTTAAACATAAAACCAATATTCCTTACTACGGTCCAATGACTTCTACTGGTGATTATTTCGATTTTGCTAAAAATATGAATCTGGCTACACGCAATCTTGATTGGTATAAAGTTTACCCACATGGTTTAGAAGTTGAACCTGGCATTGCCAAATTAACAACCTATTCAACAAAAGAAGCGACAGACATGGGTGCTATTTTTGTTAATACTAGTGGTAAACGAATTGTAAATGAATCAGCTCCGTATACTCATTTTCGGGATGCTATTGCAGAACAAAAGGATAAAATTGCCTTTGTAGTGATGGATGAAAGAACATGGAGCAGATTCTATGAATTGCTTCTTAAATATGGTTTTACCAAAGATGAAGTTCAAGGTTTCTTTGATCTTGATGGCAAGAAGAGTCCGATTTTAGTAAGCGGAGACTTGCAAACAGTGGCTCAAAAAGCTGGCATTGATTATGAAAACCTGAAGAAAACTTTAACTGACTACGATAAATATGTCGCCTCAGGTAATGATCCTGAGTTTGATCGCCCTTCTCAGTTTATGCATAAATATGAAGGCGATACATATTTTGTGATTGAACAGAAATTACGTTTTTGTACTACTCTTGGTGGCTATGAAACTAACCGGCATATGCAGCTATTAGACGAAGATTTTGAAGCACTAGACAATTTCTATGCCGCCGGGGAGATTGTTGGTGGTGCTAATGGTCATGATTCAATGCCAAGTATGATGAATTCTTGGTCCTATGCTTCAGGTTTTGTGGCCGGAACTGAGGCTGCTGATAATGCTAACTACCAAAAGCTGGCAAAGACTGCATCTGATTCAACTGATGCAGTGTCCGGTGCTTCTAAAAGTTAACGTTGATTAATTATTTTATTTTTAAATTTAATAAAGGAGAAAAATGATGGCTAATAAAATTACTGGTGTTAATGGTCCGATTACTGGCTGGCTAGATGGTCATACCTACTTAATTGGCTTAATGGCATATCCTATTCGGCATTCAATGTCACCTACAATGCACAATAATGCCTTTGCTAAGTTGGGCTTGAATTATACTTATCTCTGTTTTGAAATTGGCAATGATAAATTAAAAGGTGCAGTTGACGCTATCCGCACTTTAGATATGCGTGGCTCAAACGTTTCGATGCCCAATAAAAAAGAGGTAATCCAGTACCTTGATAAATTATCGCCAGCTTCTGAAATGTGTGATGCGGTTAATACTATTGTGAACGATCATGGTGTTTTGACTGGCTACACTACCGACGGCATTGGCTTTGTCCAATCGCTTAAGGATGAAGGCATTGATATTAAAGGTAAAGTGATGACTTTGACTGGTGCCGGCGGTGCTGCAACACCAATAGCTGTTCAATCTGCTTTAGATGGTGCTAAAGAAATCAGATTGTTTAATATTAAAGATGATAAGTGGGCTCAGGCTGAAAAGAACGTCAAAACTATTCAAGAAAAAACTGATTGCCAAGTTTCTTTAACTGAGTTGACTGATCAAGAAGCATTTAAACAATCAATTGCAGAAAGCGATATTTATTGTGACGCGACCAGCGTTGGTATGAAACCACTTGAGGATAAGACGCTGGTTTCAGATCCTTCCTGGTTCCATGAAGATATGGTGGTGTTTGACACAGTTTATGCTCCTAGAACTACCAAATTAATGAAAGTAGCTCAAAAAGCTGGAGTTAAGCATGTTTTTGATGGCATCGGCATGATGATTGATCAGGGTGCAGCCTCATTTAAGTTATGGACAGGTAAAGATATGCCAACTGATTATATCCGTGAAATTATGTTTTCAGATGATAATAATTAGTTGAGGTATTGAATAATGGCTACTGTCAAGATTAGAAATATTGTTTTAGGTGCAGGTCTGCCTAAAATTGCTGTGCCAAATGTCGGTTCAACTGAAAAAGAGATTATGGATTCAGCTAAGAAGATTAATGCTGCTAAACCGGATTTAATGGAATGGCGCATTGATTATTATGCTGCAGGGATTAAGGATTTTAATACACTAAATACTACTGCCAAAAAATTGCGCCAAGAAGTGGACGAGTTACCAGTTTTAGTTACTTTTCGTACCAAAAATGAAGGTGGAGTTTGTCAGCTCGACGAGGATCAGTATTTAAATTTAGTAGAATATGTAATTACTAACAGGTTGGGTGATGCTGTTGATATTGAACTTTTTCATGATGAAAAAAGAATAAAGTCTTTGGTGACTTTAGCTCATAACTACAATGTTGTTGTAATTATGAGTAACCATGACTTTGAAAAAGTGCCAGCTAAAGATGTAATTGAATTTCGCTTACGAAAAATGGCGCAACTTGGTGCTGATGTGCCAAAGTTAGCTTGCATGCCTCATAGTGCCGCTGACGTTTTAACTCTTTTAACAGCAACGACAGAAATGAACAAAGAGATTGCTAATCCCCTGATTACTATGGCCATGGGCGATATCGGTAAAGTCACTAGAGTAGCAGGCCAGGTTTTCGGTTCAAGTCTGTCCTTTGGTGCTGTTGGTCAAACTTCTGCACCTGGTCAGTTGTCAATTGAGGATCTGCGTAATGCGGAAAATTACTTAGCATTACAGTAAATTTTATTAAGATAATAGATATTTTGAGTTAGCTTTAAGTATTAAGGCTAACTCTTTTTTGGTTAAATCAAATTTATACTAAAAATAAGTGTTAAACTTTTTAATGACAACACTATGTATTTCCAGCGTAAGTTTAGTAATGGAGAAATGTATGACTGCAAACGAGAATATTGAATGGTTTAAAAATGCTAAATACGGCATGATGATTCACTGGGGCTTGTATTCACTTCTTGCAGGTGAGTATGAGGGAAAATCTGCAAGCAATTACGCTGAATGGATTCAGTCTAAATTGCAAATACCTGTTGCAAAGTATCGCCAGCTTGCTACCGCTTTTAACCCAATATATTTTGATGCCGAAAAAATCGTAGCATTTGCTAAAAAATGTGGTATGAAATATTTGGTAGTTACAACTAAACACCATGATGGCTTTGCAATGTACCATTCACAAGTAGATTCATATAATGTGTATGATGCAGCACCATTTCAGCGGGATGTAATCGGTGAACTTGCAGCAGCTTGCCAAAAATTCGACTTAAAGCTGGGTCTTTATTATTCCCAAGACTTAGATTGGCATGAACCAAATGGGGGAGGCTACCTTTCAAATGATATTGAATCCTCTGGCACTACTTGGGACAATAGCTGGGACTTTCCTCAAAAAAATAAGAATTATAATCAATGCTTTACAGACAAAATTCTGCCCCAAATTAAGGAAATAATGAGTAATTATGGGGAGATAGCTGTTGCTTGGTTTGATGTACCGATGACATTAACTGCAAGCCAAAGTCAGAAAATTTATGAGACAGTAAAAAAATTGCAACCAAATTGCCTAATAAATTCACGTCTTGGTAATGGCAAATATGATTATGTTTCCCTTGGTGATAATGAAATTCCAAGTGAAAAAGAAAAGGAGCAAAAAGATATTAATTTTAACTCACTTAATGGCCTTAAACCTTCACCATATGGTTTATATGAGTCAGCCGGTACCACTAATGATTCTTGGGGCTTTTCTTATCGTGATCAAAATTGGAAGTCCCCTGAAACTATTTATCACAACCGTAAATATTTAAACAGCTTGGGAATCAATTATTTATTAAATATTGGCCTTGATGGTTTAGGAAGGATCCCCTTGCCCGCACAGCAAAATATTGTTGCTGCAGCAAAATTGGCTGAGAAATAATAAAAATTCAATAATTCATCATTGATTTTTTGGCTTTTACTAAATAGAAATTGGTATATTGTGGTTTAACACTACAAAAGAGGCGCATCCTAAACGGATGCGCCTTAATTAATGAAAGTAATTTTGGATTTTTTGAATGAGATTTTCTTTGGTACTTAATATAAGTTCGATACAAATTATTTTTTCTTTTTTATCTACACGGTAAAAAATATATTCATATTTGTCAATTAGAACATAACAACCATTAAATAATTCAAAAAACTTAGCAGCTTTAATGCCCAGATATGGAAATGACTCTAAATTTATCATAGTCCCCAATATCTATGAGAGCAAATTTGCCATAGCCGTTTTTGGTAAGAAAAACTGGATTATCTTTTTTAACTTTATCAAGGACTTTATTGTAATTTCTTAATTCTGAAACAGGTAGAATTTGTAACATGAGCATCACTTCCTTTGACAAATATCGTACATTATTTTTATAAAAATTTACAGCATAAACAATAATGTTGTTTCTTAATTTCTCACTACTTTATGGTAGAGACACTAACTAGTTTTTAGGATATAGGATTTTGTAATTTGTATAATATTGAAATATAGAACACTCTTAAATATGCTTCGGAGTTTTTTTATGCTTGAAATTTACTACGATATTGTTTAGGGGATAATTGCGTATATTTTTTGAACGTTTTAGAAAAATAGCTTTGACTGGTAAAACCTAATGAATTAGCAATATCAGATAAGTTCTTTTTTGAAAAAATAATCTGATTTTGTGCTTCAGTGATTCTTAATTCGTTTATATATTGAACAATGGTTTTACCAGTTTCTTTTTTAAAAGTCGCACATAAATAATTTTTGGAATAATTTAATTGTAGGGCCAAGTCCGTTAAGTTGGTTCTGGAATTTAAATGATGGTATACAAAGTCTTGAATGCTGTATATTAGCTTAAAGTGCGGATAGCCTTGGTTAATTCTAATATGTTTGATAAAAAGTTTTCCTATATCAAGCATTATTTCATAATGATTTCCAATTGTACTTAAAGCCTCTACTTTTTGAATACATAAGTCACTTAAGTCATATGCGGCTTCAGGGCGCATCCCTCCCTGAATTGCAGCTCTGGTAAATAGAGTTATTGATACTATCAATAAGTCTTTCTTTTCCCGTAAATCATTACCTTTAATCATTTTTCCAGGTGATCCGCTCGGAATAAAAGTTTTTAATTGTCTTTCAAATAAAGCGGGATTGCCCAGTTTAATAGCATTCATCATTGACTGTTCTTTTAAATAGTTTCCATGATCAGTATTAATTTCATTTTGCACTATTTTATTGTTTTTATTGCTACTAAGATACGCATGTTTCAAGATGCTTATTGGCTGGTTAATAATAGGCTTCTTCTGATAAATACTGAAATAAAGTATTGTACTATACTCGATCAATAATTCGATATTTACTTCCGTGAAGTTAGAAGTAGGTGTTTTCATGTTGTTTAAGTTGTGAGAACTAGACCAAAGCACAATTATATTGTTTTGGGGATTATCCAGATAAATGACGCTGAAGCTGTCTTGCTCTTGTGTAACATATAAATAAATAGTATTTGTGTGACCTAACGGATTAATGCGATTCAAATATAACCTCGGAAAAACAGGGGTCAAACTATTTTGAAATTTTTTAATGATACGTTTTTTATTGTCAAATAAGAGTATTGGCAGTTTAAAAGCAGAACTAAAATGCTTTAATATGTACTTTAAATCATCCATTTTTTGAAAGCGCCTTCTTTAATAATAATATAATACAAAAAATATTAATATTGAGCAAATATTTATGTAAAATTTTGACTATAGTTATTGCAGAATCTAAGTGCACTAGGATTGATCAGAATTAATATTTATTGGAAGGTGAAGATATTGAGTAAAACAAGAAAAATAATGTTGATTATTGCATTATTGTTTTTAAATATTGTTGAACAAGCAGCTAGTGTTATTACTGCTACCATACCAGGTATGGCGAAGACTTTTAGTAATGTTTCTCTAACAAACGTAGAAATGTTAACGACTATTGTCTCAATGTTTGTAACAGTATTTGTACTAGTCAGTGGCGTAATTGTTAAAAAAATAGGGCAAAAGCAAACAGCTCTGTTAGGGATGGTAATAGCAGCTGTGAGCTCAATTGTTCCTGCTTTTTCTAATTCATACATGGTAGTTTTAATTTCTCGTGCAGTTTTGGGTATAGGTATTGGTTTAGCTAATCCTTTAGCAATTAGTTTAATCGGAACCTTTTTCAAAGGTGATGAACGAGCAAAACTAATGGGGTGGCGTTCAGCCATCGCCGGTGTTGGTACCTCACTTATGACTTATTTTGCTGGACAATTGTTAAAAATTAGTTGGCATGCTTCGTACTTAGTTTATTTATTGTTTATTCCAGCTGTTATTTTGTTTGTCATTTTCGTACCTGTTCCCGAAAAGGAAGGTTACATAGATGAAGAAAGTAGTACTGAAACAGATGGTAAGAAATCAGGTCAAAGTCAAACAAGGAAAGGACTCCTTATTACTTTAATGTTCCTCATGTTTATGGCAATGGTTTGTTTTATGATTCTTTCAGTCAAATTACCAACTTTTCTAGTTCAAAACAAAATTGGTACTGCTCCTCAAGCAGCAACAGCTTGGAGTATCCATAATTTAGCTGGATTATTAGGTGGAATGTGTTTTGGTTATTTATACAAACATTTAAGGCAATATTTATTACCAGCCGGTTTAGCATTAGTAGGACTGGGTTTCATAATGATTGGTTTTACTAAGGTAATGGGCGTAATTTATTTGTTAAATATTTTAACTGGTTTTGCTGCTTCTAATGTAACTCCGTATATTTTTAACCGTATAAGTGAAGTTGCTTTACCACAAAATGCGCCATTTTATACATCTTTAGCTTTAGTAGGATCTAATTTTGGCTCATTCATTTCGCCATATGCCGGTAGTTTCATTGGTAAAACTGGCAAGTTCGCTATTATTAATGCTGGAATAATATTAGTTATTCTGGCAGTGATTACATTAGTAGCAGCTTTTAGAAAAGTAAAAACTGCAAATTAAGTATGAGGAGGTAATTTTATGCATTTTCAAACAGGTAAAAAAATAGATTTTGTCAGAAATAACAAGTTTTTGGAAAAAGCTAAAGATGCACAACAACCTTTGTTAACAGAAACAGTGGTACCACAAAAACTGGTAACCGTTACTAAGGGCAAGGGAATAGACAATATAACTATTAAAGCTTCAAATCAAAAGTTGGAGAACCTTAGTCACATTAAATTGGGTAAAGGCGATTCTATTATTCTAGATTTAGGCAATCATCATGTGGGCTATTTCAGTATTGAAATTTCTTCTGTGGGTTCGCCAATGGATGCACCTTTGTTTTTACACTTGGTTTTTGCTGAACAACCAGTTGAGTTTGTAAAAATAACAGAGCCATATGATGGTGCACTCAGTAAGTCTTGGCTTCAAGAAGACTACGTTCATGTTGACCAACTCCCTACAGTTTTAAAATTAAATAGAAGATATTCATGCAGGTACATCAAACTAGAAGTAATAGATACTTCGCCTAAATGGAAAATTGTATTCCATAATCCCACTTTTGAAGCTAAGAGTGCAGTTTCGCTAGCCAATGTAGCAACTTTTAAAACAGATGATGATCAATTAAATAAAATTATTGCAGTAAGTGCAAAAACTTTGCAGGACTGTATGCAAGATGTTTTTGAAGATGGCCCAAAAAGAGATCGAAGACTATGGCTAGGTGATTTGCGCCTGCAGGCATTAGCAAATTACGCTTCCTTTAATGATCAGAACTTAGTAAAGCGGTGTTTATATTTATTTGGAGCTTTGCCGA
>NZ_JRJB01000017.1:0-14038 GCF_000760615.1 Lactobacillus sp. wkB10
AACATAATATAACCTCTTGTTGACAACTTTTTGCGATACTACGTCAACATTTGAACCAGCATTTATTACTAAGCCATTTGCACGAATACCATTTTGATCATAAAGATATGCATTGTGCATTATCTTTTTATTAACAATGATATGAGATTGGTCACCTGCTTCAACAGCAGCAGTTTGATTGGCCGTTGCTGCCTTTAAAGGTACATTTTGACTTGAGATATTTGCCACTTTCACATAACGGTTCTTGGCAATGATGAAGTACTTCTTACCGCGAATCTTGACGCTACTGCCGTAAGTAGTAATAACTTCGCCTGACTTTAGTTTGCCTGCTTTCTTTACACGTTGACCATATTGGTTGTAAACATAAGCATTGTGCTTCAGTTTTTGAACTGTACTCTTAACATTGCCAATTGCAACATAGTACTTCTTATTATCAGAACCCTTGTCAATTAAAACATAATATTGTTCACCATTAATTGTTTCAATACCGTAAGTATCAAGAATTGATCCAGCTCCTAAGGTAATGCCATTCGCACGTTTGCCTTTACTATTGTATAAGTATGCATTATGCATTAAGATTACTCTTTCAGAGTCTTCATTCTTCTTATCATTTTCCTTATCTTCAGTCTTATCAGGTTGAGCAGGTACTATCGGTTGTACTTGCTGTCCATTACCGCCGCTTTCTATAATATTGGTTACATTAACATTCGACTCTGTGGAGTCACGATATAGTTGATCAATACCAAGATTACGTTGTGCAGAAATTACTTCGCTGACTGCCGAACATGCATTAATGCTGTTCACAAATTCATTGTAATCCTTCACAATATGCTCTTTGATTTGCTTCTTAGCAGCAGAATCATAATTAGAATTACCATCAACATTCTTATTTGCAGCCTTTTGTGCATCTGCTAAAGCACCCTTGGCGATCAGCTTTTCACCTTCAAGTTCGGTTGCTAAGTCAGTTGGCTTTTCTTTAAGGTTGGCTAATGCCTGCTCATAGTTCTGCTGGATAGTACTATCGTCAGCATTATTACCGAATCTCTGTTTCAAATAATTTGAAGCAGTTTCACGAGCTTGGGCTAGTCTTTCCTTTAAGACATCTGGATCCTGTTCTATTACTTTATTACCTTCTTGACTATCAGGAATAGATTCACTAACTATCTTGTCTACGGCATCTTTACGTGCTTTGTCAACACCGGCTGAATCGCTTGCTTGATCAATAGTACCATTTTTATCAATAGCTTCATGAACATCTTTGTCAATTTGGTTCTTGATAGCATCTTTTTCAGCTTGGGTATAGTCAGTACCATCCTTGTGCTTTAAATCGTCAACTTTCTTCTTAGCATTAGTGCCAGTGTCTTGAACTTCGCCTTTAGCCAATTCCCTTTCGGCTGCTAATTCGTGCTCTTTAACTTCATCAACC
Organism: Lactobacillus sp. wkB10; assembly: GCF_000760615.1. NCBI lineage: Bacteria > Bacillati > Bacillota > Bacilli > Lactobacillales > Lactobacillaceae > Lactobacillus > Lactobacillus sp. wkB10. The sequence goes on from NZ_JRJB01000017.1 coordinate 1,427, forward strand.
GAAGTACCAGTGATGTCCTTATTAGAGTTAAATGCCTTATCTACTTCAGTGGTATCTGCATCTTTACCAAACTTATCTTTCAGCCTTGCTACTGCATCATCATGCTTTTTACTCAATTCTGCTTTTGCATCTGAGATAGCTTGAACTAAGTCTTTTTCATCATTACCTTTCAAGGCATTAATTTTATCAATAGCCGTTTGCTTAATTCTATCAACATTAGCTACAGTCTCAGCTGAATCAATATCAACACTTGCCTGTTTTGCTATCTCATCTACTCGATCCTGATTATCTTTACTCAAACTTGGCTTAGCCGTAGAAGCTGCTTTATTGACTTCATCTTTGGCAGCCACTTTGCTAAAGGCCAATTCAGCTGTTGTTGCAGCAGAATCAAATTGTCTAGAGGCATTGTCAACTGCTGCTGCAACCGCGTCTGCATTAGTAGCACTGTCTATCTTAGTTTCAGCTGCCTTCTTAGCATCCTCAATAGCGGCTATGGCCTTGTCATAGTCAACTTTTGTAGTAGCTTTTTGAGTGTCATCAAGTTTGTTATAAGCTTCTTCAACCCTGTTTTTAGCTTTTGTTGCCGCCTGGTCAACATTTGTTTTATTAGTTGACTTGACATCAGCTAAGTTATCTTTATCTGACTGATCAGCAGAATTCTTAACACCCTTAATTGCAGTAATTGCTTTGTCACGAATGCTATTTACAGAATCAATTGTAGTTGCATCGTCAATATCTTTATTAGCTTGAGCAACAAGAGAATCAACCTTGTCTTTATCTTCTTGTTTATTTAAGCCACTCTTGATATCTTCAGCAACTGCTTTAACTGCGTCCTTAGCTGCAGCTTGAGCAAAGGCTAATTCAGCATCATTTTTAGCTTTATCAATGTCAGTCTTAGCTTTATCAGATGCATTATTGACATCTTGCTTGGAATTAGCTGAATCTATTGCTTTTTCAGCATCAGCTTTAGCCTGGTCAATATCTGCTTTAGCTTTGTCATACTTATCTTTAACTTCCTTCTGCTGGTCAAGAGTCAGCTTATTATAATCATCATCAAGTTGTTTCTTAGCATTGTCTGCCGCAGCCTCGACTTTGGTCTTTTCGGTAAGTTTGGTATTTCCTAAATCTGTATCTGTAGCAGTTTTTTCTGCTGTATCAATTGCACTCTCACCAGCTTTTTCAGCTGCGTCCGCCTTTTCAACAGTTGGCTGTGAAGCAACAGTATCCTTAGCATCATCACGAGCTTTATTGATTGATTCAATAGCCTTTTCTTTGTCAGCGTCAGATAAATCAGACTTATTAATCTTGTCAATTGCTGCAGAAGCATGATCATCTAATTTCTTTTGGTCATTTGCAATAGCTGTATCTAAAGCTTTTGCATCCTCAAGAATTTTGCCCATGTTATCGATGCCTTCTTGTTTAGCATTGTTAACTTGGTCAGAAGTGGTTGTACCTGCATCTTTAATCTTGTTAACTGCATCTTGGTAATAGCGATCTACTTTATCTTTTAGAGCAGCCTTGTTTTCATCACTGACATTTTTCAGGGAGTCGATGCCATTTTTAACTTCAGTTTGTTTATTAGTTAAAGCATCAATTGCATCTTTCTTGTCATTATCAAGCTCATTTGCAGCTGCCTTATCTGCGTTTGTCTTAACAGTATCAATATCACTGATGGCTTGATCTCTAATATCATTGATCTTTTGCACTGTATCAGCTGTATTTAACTGTGTATTAGCTTCGTTGACAATGCCTTCAACTTTAGCCTTATCACTTTCAAGGCTCAAGCCATTTTCGATCTTATCTGCTTCATTTCTAATATCTTCTTTAGCAACTACCCTTGCAAAAGCTACTTCAGCCTGAGTGGCTGCCTGATCAAAGGCTGTATTTGCAGTTGAAACAGCTTCAGCCACTGCACCCTTATCTTTTGCTTGCGCAATAGCATCATTTGCTGCTTTTTGTGCATTTTTAATTACAGTAATAGCTGCATCATGATCTGCTTTAGCCTTGGTTTGTTGCTGCGAACTAAGCTTATTATATGCATCTTCAACCCGTTTTGTAGCGGCTGCAGCAGCTGCATCAACACTTGCCTGACTGTTGTCTTTAGCTTCTTCTAACTTAGCTTGTTCAGCGGTATCAACAGTATTCTTCACCTTATCAATATCATTGATGGCTTGATCTCTGATATCATTGACCTTTTGCACTGTATCAGTTGAAGCACTGTCAATATTTGCCACTGCATCGTCAGCGATTTTCTGAACTGTTTCCTGATCTTTTTTGTCTTTCAGATTCTTAACCACATTTGCAGCTTCAGCTTGAACCGCATCTTTAGCAGCCGTTTTTGCAAAAGCTACCTCTGCGGTAGTTGCTGCTGCATTAATCTTGTTAACTCCATCATTAGCTGCTGAAGTGATAGCATCTTTGCTTGTTGCTGCATTGACTGCATCAATGGCTGCAGTTTGGGCATTTTCAATTGCGGTAAGCGCATTATCATGGTCAAGTTTTGTTGCTGCCTTTTGACTTGAACTTAGTTTTTCATAAGCATCTTCAACTTGTTTCTTAGCAGCTTCTGCGGCATTAGTGATGTTCTGAGTGCTGTCTTTACGAGCCTGCTCTAGCAAAGCCTCATCTACTGCTGATGCAGTATTTTTAACAGCATTAATTGCACTAATAGCATTTTCTTTGATGCTGTTTACTTTGTCTACCGTATCTGTTGCAACATCATCAAAATCGGTATCTGCTTGATCAGAAATGTTTTGAACCTTTTGCTTATCAGCAGCGTTCTTTAACTGACTTTGAGCGTTAGCGGCTTCCTTGTGAACTGCATCTTTAGCTACCACTTTCGCGAAGTCTACCTCTGCTTTTGTTGCTACCTGATCAAATTTTTGCTCTGCTGTTGCTGCTATGGCTACCACAGCATCTTTAGTTTCAGCATTTTGAATATCGGCAATTGCTTTTTGGAGCGCATTTTCGATTGCAGTAATTGCATTATCATGAACCTGCTGAGTTTTTTGTTGTTGATCTGTTTCTAGATTACCATAAGCTTTTTCTACTCGAGCTTTAGCTGCTTCTGCCGCTTTGTTAAGATCACTCTTTTGATTATTCTTAGTTTCATCTAAACTTGCCTGCTCATTACCATTTGCTGCGTCTTTAACAGCGTCAATATCATCAATTGCTTTATCTCTAATACTGTTTATCTTTTGCACTGTGTCTGTAGTGATATCGTTAAACTGGATATTAGCTTGGTTAACGATACCATCAACCTTGTTTTTATCAGCTTGAGACTTCAGGTCATTCTTAACCTTTGTTGCTTCCTTTTGAACAGCAGCTTTAGCTATAACTTTAGCAAAGGCTACTTCAGCTTTAGTTGCAATATCATTAAACTTGGTCTTAGCATTATCTACTAACCCATTAACTTCGTCAGCAGTTTGGGCTTGACCAATTTGGATATTTGCTGCATCTGCAGCGTTGTCAATTGCAGTAAGAGCATTTTGATATGCTTGATAATTATCATTCTTTTGGTCAGAATTAAGATTATTATATGCATTCTCTACCCGTTTTTTAGCATCGTCAGCAGCACCATTAACATTGGTCTTACCATTATTCTTAGCTTGTTCCATAGTTGCTTGATCTACTGCATCGGCGGTTGCTTTAACAGCATCAATGTCGCTAATGGCCTTATCTCTTAATTTATTGACAGTTGTTATATCGCTAGCATTATCAATAGCAGTATCAGCTTGAGTTGAAATTACATCTACTTGTTTCTTATCAGCATCCTTACTCAATTTGCCCTTAACAATACCTGCCTCTTTATGTACTGCATCTTTAGCTGCTGCTTTAGCAAATGCTAATTTAGCTTCTGTTTCTGCTTGGGTGAAAGCTTGATCGGCCTCTCCAGCAGCCTTACTTACAGCATCCTTGTCCGTTGCTTTTTCAATAGCATCTTTAGCTGTAGTTTGAGCATCGGTAATAGCTTGGATTGCTTTGTCATAATCTGTCTTAGTTGCTGCCTGTTCGTCTGCACTAAGACTATTATAGGCATCCTTAATTCTTTGCTTTGCAGCTGTTGCAGCCTGATCAACACTCTGCTTAGTATCAGTCTTAACTTTAGCAAAATCGTTTTGCTCATTTTCCTCAGCAGTATCTTTAACGGCATCAATATCTTTAATAGCTTGAGCTGCAATAGTATTTACATTATCTACGCTTACAGCTGCAGCAAGATCATTTTCTGCTCGTAACACTATGTTATCGACTTTTGTTTGGTCAACTTCCTGCTTCAAACCTTTTTTGACTTTATCAGCTTCAGCTTGGATTGCAGTCTTAGCTGCCACTCTGGCAAATGCTACTTCAGCTGTTGTAGCTGCTGTATCAAAGGCAGTAGAAGCTGTGCTTACTGCTTTAACAATTGCATCCGCATTTGTAGCCGCACTAATCGCATCATTTGCTGTGGTTTGAGCTTGGGTGATGGCATCCATGGCTTTACTGTAATCACTTGCAGCTAAAACTTTTTCGTCTTTTCCGAGTTTGTCATAAGCATCTTGAACACGTTTCTTAGCAGCTTTAACTAAATCATCAACACTAGTCTTGTTATTTTCCTTTGTTTGGTCTAGTTCTTTCTGCTCATTAGTATCCGCAGTTGCTTTTACGTTACTTATATCGCTGATTGCTTTATCTCTGATGCTGTTTACTTTATCTACAGTATCCGTTGCAGTTGCGTCAATATCTTTATCTGCTTGATCAGAAATTGCCTGTACCTGCTTCTTATCATCAGATTTATTCAACTGATCAATGACAGATTTGGCTTTTTCATGAACTGCATCTTTAGCTGCTACCTTGGCGAAGGCAACTTCTGCTTCAGTTGCTGCTACATTAATCTTATTAATACCCTCAGTTGCTGCCTGAGTAATTTCTGCCTTTGAATTTAATGAAGAAATTGCATCGTTAGCAGCTTTTTGTGCACTTGCAATTGCGTTAAGGGCGTCATCATGAGCCTGTTTGGCAACTGCTTGTTCGGTTTCCGTCAGCTTACTATATGCCGCTTCGACTCTCTTCTTAGCTGTTTCAGCTGCTTCATTAATATTCTCAGAGCTGTCTTTGCGAGCTTCGTCAACAATAGCTTTATCTACTGCATTTGCAGTATTTTTAACAGCCTTAATAGCACTAATTGCGCTGTCTTTAATGCTGTTTACTTTGGCAACAGTATCTGTTGAATTTTGGTCAATTTCTGCGATAGCATCGTTAGCAATGTTCTGGACAGAAGTCTTATCATCTTGACCTTTCAGATCGGCAATAGCATTCTTTTCTTCAGCCTGAATCGCATCTTTAGCAGCCGTTTTTGCAAATGCAACCTCTGCTTTTGTCGCTTCTTGATCAAGTTCCTGCTCTGCTGTTGCTGCTATGTCGCTTACCGCATCCTTAGTTTCAGCACTGGCAATATCGTTATTTGCTTTAAGACGCGTATTTTCAATAGCAGCAAGAGCATCATTATAGGCCTGCTTTGTTGCATCTTGCTCAGCCGATGTCAGCTTGCCATAAGCTGTATCAACCCGAGCTTTAGCGCTTGCTGCTGCTTTATTAACGTCACCGGTACGATTATTCTTAGTTTCTTCCAGACTGGCTTGTTCACCACCATTAGCCTCAGCTCTAACGGCGTCAATGTCTTTAATAGCCTGATCTCTAATACTGGTTACTTTTGCTACAGTATCAGTATTAGTGCTATTAATATTGGTGGTTGCAGTGTTAACAATACTGTCAACCCGATTCTTATCAGCATCAGCCTTTAAGTCATTCTTAACCTTATTAGCTTCATTTAGAATATCTGCTTTAGCTGTTACTTTAGCGAAAGCTACTTCCGCTTTTGTTGCTGCATTGTCAAACTGAGCTTTAGCATCTTTAACTATACCTAATATTTGATCACTTGAAGCAGCTTGTGAAATTTGGTTATTTGCACTATTTGCAGCATTTGTAATCGCATCAAGGGCATTTTGGTAAGTCTGATGATTGGCATTCTTTTGAGAATCATTTAACTTGTTATATGCCTCATCAACACGCTTTTTAGCAGCATCAGCAGCATCATTAACGTTAGCAGTGTTGTTTTTCTTGTTTTCATTTAGTTGTGCTTCTTGAACAGCATCTGCCACGGTTTTGACACCATTAATATCATTGATAGCCTGGTCCCTATATCTAACCACGTCAGTTATAGTAGTAGCCTTGTCAATGTTAGAATTTGCTGTAGTTACTATCTCTTGTACCTTTTGTTTGTTTTCATTATCAAGACTGTTAGTCACTTCATCTGCTGCTGCTTTAACTGCACCTTTAGCTCCCAATTTTGCAAATGATAGTTCAGCCTTGTTGGCAATATCATTAACTGCAGAAATTCCTGTTGTAGCGGCATTTGTTGCATCATCTACTGTCTTTGCAGCCTGAATTGCCGCATCCGCAGTATTCTTTGCGTCATTAATATCGCTGAGAGCTTTATTATATTCTGACTTAGCCTGCTCTTTTTCAGCTGCACTTAACTGGTTATAAGCATTCTGAACGCGTTGAGTTGCATCAGCTGCTGCTTTATCAATATTAGCTTTGTTAATTGTTTGGGAATTGTCAATTGCTGCATCAGCTGTAGCTTTAACATTATCAATATCTTTAATTGCCTGGTTTTTAATAAAGTCAACTTTGGTAACACTGTCGGCATTGTTCAAATCACTGTTAGCCTGGGTTACTATACTGTCTACTTTATTAAGATCAGCTGTTTGCTTTAAGCCTTTCTTGACATTTTCCGCTTCACTTTGAACTGCATCTATCGCAGCTACCTTGGCAAAGGCAAGTTCGGCATCAGCTGCTGCTTGTGTAAATGCTTTGTTAGCATTATCAACAGCTGTCGTAATTTCTGAATTAGTTTGCGCAGCAGCTATTGCACTCTCTGCTATACTCTTAGCTTCATCAATAGCATTATTAGCTGCGTTATATGCAGTTTGGACTGCCGCCGTCTTTTGCTCTTCTGCTGTAAGCTTATCATAAGCCTCTTTGACCCGCTTCTTAGCGGCTTCTGCTTGAGCATCAACACTAACTTTGCTTGTTTCTTGTGCTTTTTGAATCGTTTGCTCGGCATTGCTCTTGACGTTGTCAATTGCCTTGATGGCATTCTCTTTTATTCTGTTTACATTATCAACGTTTTCTGCTGCTCCGATATCATCTTTTGCTTGACTAACAATTTCATCTACTTTATTTTGATCTGCGGTTTCTTTCAGATTAGGTTTAACTTTTGCCGCTTCAGCTTGTACCGCATCGTTAGCAGTGATCTTGACAAAGGTTAATTCAGCTGCATCTGCCAGCTTGTTAATGTTGGTTGTGCCTTCACTGGCTGCGGCAGTAACTTCAGTTTCAGTAGTTGCGGCCGCAATCTTGGCATCAGTGGTGCTTTGAGCGTTTTTAATATCTGAAATAGCCTGGTCATATGTGCCTTTATTGGCTGCCTTTTCAGCAGTTGTTAAGTTGTTGTAAGCTGCGTCTACCCGCGCAATCGCTGCTTGAGCTGCTCCATCAATACTAGTCTTATTCAGCTCTTTTGCTTTATCAACTTTTTCCTTTGCACTTGAATCGGCTGTAGTTTTGACCTGGTCTATATCTTGAATTGCCTGATTTTTGATACTATTAATAGTTGGAACATCAGTAGCTACATCAATCTTGCCATTAGCTGCAGTGACAATGCCATCAACTTTCAGTTGATCAGCTGCACTTAAGTTTGGCTTAACCTTCTTAGCTTCATTTGCAATTGCCTCTTTTGCATCTGCTTGAGCAAAAGTTACTTCTGCTTTTGTTTCAATAGCAGCAATTGCTTTTGTACCTTTCTCAGCTGCAGCTATAATATCTTCCACATTTTGTGCGACCTGAATATTGTTTTTAGCAGAGTTTGCAGCCTGGTCTATATCATTTAAAGCTTTCTGTAACGAGTCCTGGCAACTAGTTTGATTGTCTGTTGACAGTTTCTGGTAAGCATCACTTACACGCTTTTTAGCTGCAGTGGCTGCCGCATCAATATTAGCTGCCTGAGTGTCCTTGTTAGCCTTGATTTCGGCTTCCTTAACTACATCAGCCGTTGTTTTAACATTATCAATATCTTTAATTGCCTGATCTTTAATGCTATTAACCTTGTCGACTGTTGTTGCTTTTTGGAAATCGTTATTGGCTGTTGCAACAATACCATCAACTTTCTGTTGATCTGCTGAGCTTAAACTCGGCTTGACACTGTCAGCTTCTTTCTTGACTGCATCAATAGCTGATATTTTTGCAAAAGAAACTTCAGCTGTGGTTGCCGCGTTGTCAAACTTGTCTTTAGCAGTATTAAAGGCATTAATGATTGCATCTTTGCTTGTAGCAGCTTTAATTGTTTCGGTGGCTGCGGCTTTAGCCTGATTTATAGCTGTAATTGCAGCCGCTTTATCGGCAGCAGCTTTGTCCTGCTCGCCAGCTTCCGTCAAACTATTATAAGCTTTATTCACACGCTCAATGGCGCTATCAGCAGCAGCGTTAACGTTAGCAATGTTAGAAGTTTTAGCGGCTTCAATGTTCGCTGCATTAGCGTTATCTTCAGCTGCTTTTATCGCCTTTTCGCCATCATCCGTAGCCTTATCTGCATTTTCAGCCGTCAATTGTTTGCCCACATTTATCTTGGCATCATCACGAGCCTTATTAATGTTGTTTACTGCGTTTTGCTTTTCGTCATCGGACATGTCTGTCTTATTGATTCGGTCTGCTGCTGCCTGGGCGTAGTCATCAAGCTTTTTCTGGTCAAAAGCAATTTCCTTATCCAGTGCCGTAGCTTTGTCCAAAACGCTGTCAATGTTTCTAATCCCAGTGTTCTTCTCAATGTCTACTTGTTCAAGGCTTGCTGGTGACGGGTTATTAACCTTGTCAACAGCGTCTTGATAGTAAGCTTCAACTTCCTTATTAAATGCAGTTTTAGCTTCAGTACTGATATTCTTTAAATTAGCGATGCTATCTTCAACAGTTGCCTTTTCAGCTGCTAATTCTTTCAAAGCATCTTCTTTAGCAGTCTTTAAGTCACTTACAGCTTTATCAATAAGTTGTTGCGCTCTAGCATCAGTTAAAGCTTGATCAATCTCTGCTACACCTTTGCCTTGAGCTTTTGTGATTTCATCAAAACTGTCACAGTCATCAATAGCTTTTTCTGCATCGTTAAATGCTTTCTGTGCCTGTTCTTGATATTTCTTAACGTTGTCTTGAGTTAAACCACTGTTTGCTAAATCTGCAATTTGGTTAACTACACCAGGCATTCCAGAAGTACCATTACCATTGAGCTCATTCTCAAGTGCTTGTTTAGCAGCTTCTTTGGCCGCAGCCAATTTATCTTGCTCAGTAGACTCATCATTAGCAATTTGCAAAGCTTTATTCACAAGATCAAGAGCTACTCCTTTACGTCTATTGACTTCGGCAATGGTATCTGCACCATAAACTGTTGTGTCTTTATTAGATTCAGTGACTGGATCTGCCATTGCCAATGCTTTAGCCAGCTCGTCATCAAAAGTCTTTGATTGGCTTTCTTTTAAATTAGATGGCTTCTTGTTCTTGGCGTCCTTTACTGCATTTCTGATCGTAGAAGCAGCGTCATCTTTAGCTTCTGACAAAGTAAGAATACCTAAACTCTTAACTATCGGACGAGAACCTACTTCGACAACTTCTGGATTGTATTCAACGAAATTGGCGTTGGGTGTTATTTCAATCTTATCACCCGTATTCATGTTTAAAGTGACATCAGAAGGTATTGTTACTGAAAAAGTTCCATCTGGATTGATTGCAGAGGTAAAGACAGTTGGCAATTCCGGAACACGATCAATAATATCGCCACGATATTTGTCATTAGTATTCGCATAAGGCTTCAGATTTTTATCTTCCTGAATAACCCTATTGTACTTAGCATTGCTGCTAATATATCTAATAATTACATAACCCTTTGTACCCTTAGGAAAGTACTTATAAAAGGCATTATCACTACTTGGGCCATCATTTTCTTCAGTGTAATTCTTGACCTTTCCTTTGATAGTCCTAGAACCGTCATTATTTTTGATAACTTGTAAATTATCATCATCAATATCCAAGAATCCACTTGGGTTAGCAGGACCAAAAGCTACGTTATTATAGCTGTCCGAATCTGAACTGCTGAGAGCATTTTCTAAAGCATTTTTGATAATATCATCTAATGTATTAAATTGTGGATCCTTAACAGCAGCTTCAGCAGCAGCTAAGAAAGAACTAAATTTTCTGTCATTAATAATATCTTTAATGGTAGGATCGTTCTTAATTTCATCTAGCTGCTCTTGAGTCAAGGTCTTACTGCCATCAAGCATTTCTATGTTATTTACAGAAATGCCCTTCGCTGATTTCTGCAGTTGTAAAACATGGAAAGGCGGCAATGTAAATCTGCTGCCAGAGTTAGTTTGCAGCTGCTGGCGAACATTAGTAATTGTAATCTTGTTATTGCCAATGATGCTCGTTAACGGGTTGAAATTATTATGAGAATCCAAAATAAACGATGTCGGATTGTTAACTTTTAAAGTTCCACCTTGAACATCGAGTAGTTTAATTGCTCCTGTGCCCGGCTTATCACCTAATCTAATATTAAAGGCACCATTTTCAACATCAGCTGAGCCAGTAATATAAACTAGTGTGCCTGAGTAATCACCCATGTCACTACCCAGAATATTTAATTCACCTTTAGGATTAATGTTCAAATTACCGTTATCATAAAATAGATTTCCTGAAGCAGCATCAGTAATATTACCATTAGTATTAATATTGACTTGACCATTTTGTAAGATGTTAAATGATGAACCAGAATCTTTTAAATAAACAGCCCTGGCTTTACCGGCATCTCTTTTTCCTGTATAAGGTCTCACTTTATTCAGACCAATATTAATATTCAAAACGCCGGCAACTTGAACATTTCCGCCGTTTTCCATGTAAATAGCGCTATATGGAAAGCCCCATTCACCAGTGCTTCCACCTCCATCAAAGTCTTGCACAGGATTAAGTGTTACGGTAGCACCCCTGTTAATTTTAACATTATTGGTACTACCTTTCATTTCGATTATAGAGCCACCATACGTTGAACCAATAAATTCACCGTCTAAGAATTCTATACTGTCATTTTGTTTACCACCAGTAAACTCAAACATTTGTTGATCACTACGGTTGGGCCATTTTGCAGTATGAACATCATTATTTCCGGTAAAAAAGATATGAGTATTGCTACCAGCATAGATTAATTGCGAGCCTTCAAACGAACAATCTTTAAACATAATGTTGGCATGATAATTACCATTTACATTATCGGTATTCCAAACACCGTAATAGTCCCCACTGCGCATATTAAGACTTTGATAAGTAACATCTGCATTTGTACCACCCTTTTGTTTAGGTGAATAACCAGTGAAGTCAAGTTTATATTTGGCATTTCCGTTTGATCTAATTAAGAGATTACGCCCTGGAACATCAAAAGTATTATTACCATTATTAGGATTTGCGCTAATATCATTCATTAAAATAATTTCAGTGATATTTATATTGTTCAGCGCATCCTGAAAATCTTTCCAGTTATAAACCTGATAAGAAATGCCATCACCAGCATCCTTAACTAATGGATTTTTGTTTTTTGCAGGCGCAGTTTTATCCGTGCTGCTATTTTGCTCATCATTATTGCTAGTATTATCACCAGGCTTAATCACATTTGCCTGTGAATCATCTGGCAATTTACCATTACTTGAAGTATTGTCTCCGGAGGTAATATCAGTGTTAGTGTCTTTACCAGTTGAACCAGTCTTTCCCGGTGTAACTGCGTTTGCGTCATTTGCACCAGTATCCGGCTGCTTCGCTTCTGTAGGTTGATCAGATTCTTTACTATCTTTTTTTGTCTGGTCTTTTGTATTTCCAGACTTGCTTACAGATTTAGAGTCCTCATCACTACTCTTCAAAAATGAAGATAAACCTGAAAAAGTAGATAATTTTGGCTCTTTTTCGGTCTTTTTGGTTTGTCTATCTTCTTGAGTTGACTGAGAATCAGCCTTCTTATTCTCTGTTGCAGCTTTACTCAAATCAGACTCGGATGACTTGGTTTCAGTTTTACTATCGACTTGTTGAGTGGGAAGATCAGTATCGGCTTTAACCGTTTGGCTCCCTAAACCCAGAAAAGTGAATCCTAACAAAACAGAAGCAGCACCGATTGTCAATTTACGAATTGAGAAGCGATCCTGTTTTTGTTGCATTTCCATTTTTCTTAGTCGTTCTTTAAAGTTATTTTTACCTAACATAAGTTGTCCTTTCTTCAATTTAAAAATACACTTTGAATTTTATAACCATCGTTATTAATTGTCAATATACCTTTTGTAAGTAAAAATAATATTATAAATAAATGTTATTTTTTAAATTATTATTTTTTATTTCAAATAACATTATTTAATTTATATATATCACTATTTATAGATAATAAAGGCTATAAAATAAAAATAAATAAAATATAAAAAATAAAAACATTTTTCAAATTTATTGAAAAAATGTTTTTTATTACATTTGTGATACAAATTTATCTAGTGTGTTTCCATA
>NZ_JRJB01000018.1:0-6438 GCF_000760615.1 Lactobacillus sp. wkB10
TTGCGCCTGCAGGCATTAGCAAATTACGCTTCCTTTAATGATCAGAACTTAGTAAAGCGGTGTTTATATTTATTTGGAGCTTTGCCGACCAGTAGTGGCAGAATTACCAGCAATTTATTTACAGGTTCAGAACCTATTCCTGATGATACTTTCTTATATGATTATGGTTTATTTTTCATTTCAACTTTGTATGATTATTATCAACAATACCATGACAAAGAAACTGTAAAAGATTTGTTTCTTCCAGCTAAACGCGAATTGGCACAAGCACTGCTTTATTTAAATGAGCAAAATTTAGTTGAGCTAAAATCAGATTGGCCAATATATGTTGATTCTGGCAATAACTTTGATAAATCAACTTGTGCAACTGCTATTTTAATTTATGCACTTAAGCAGTTCATTTCTTTGGGCCAGGTTGTTAATGAAGATATGACAGATTATACTAATAAACTACAAGATATCGTAGAAGCTGCTCTTAATAATTTATATGATAAAAAAACTGGCTTTTTTGTTAGTGGAAAAAACAAAGAAATTAACGTAGCAAGCCAAGTTTGGATGGTGTTAGCCCACATTTTAACAGATGAAGAAAACCAGCAACTTATGGTTGCAAGTATGAAAAAATTTTATCCGTTTAAAGATATTACTACACCATATATGTATCATCATATTGCCGCAGCGCTTTTTGAATCGGGTAATAATGAGCTGGCTATAAAATTAATTAAAAAATATTGGGGTAGCATGCTTGACTTAGGTGCTGATACTTTTTGGGAAGCCTTTAAGCCAGATGATCTAGACTTTTCACCATATAATAATTTAGCAATAAATAGTTATTGTCATGCGTGGAGTTGCACACCAATTTACTTGTTAAAGAAGTATTATAAGTAAGATAAAAGATGGGAAAGAAATATGTGTAAATATCTTAGTATAGATATAGGCGGCACGAATATTAAATTTGGCTTATTTGATAAGTCAGGGAACTTAATTACAAAAGATTATACTAGTACACCTAATAATATTTCTGATTTTGGCAAAACGATTGATAAGATCGTAAAAAAATATTTGGTTAATATAAAAGGAATTGCCGTCAGTGTCCCGGGTAAAGTTGATTCTAAAACTGGAATTGTATATCACGGGGGCTCGCTACACTATCTTGATCAATTTAATTTTAAACACATATTAGGAAATAAATATCATGTTCCAGTTGAAGTAGAAAACGATGGTCGAGCTGCAACTTTAGCTGAAATATGGCGCGGTAGTATGCATAATATTGCTAATGGTGCAGTAATTATTCTAGGCACTGGCGTAGGTGGCGGAATAATAGTAAATGGTAAAATTTTGCGTGGCTTTCATGATCAGGCTGGAGAAATTAGTTTTATCACTTTAGGAAGAACTATTGACCAAAATAATATTGTCGGTAAGTTATGTTCTGCTTTAAATATGATTGAAAAATGTGCAAAACATAAAAATTTATCCAATATTGATGATGGTAAAAAAGTTTTTGAAGCTATCAATAACGAGGATCCAGCGATTTGGACAATATTTAAAGACTATTGTGCTGCCATTGCGACTACCATCTTAAATATACATAGTGTGATTGATATTCAAAGAGTAGCAATTGGTGGAGGTATTAGTAATCAGCCAGTTTTGCTTAGGCAAATAAAAGTTGAATTATTCACTGCTGTTGAAAAATCTCCCAAAATCGCTAAAAACATCGAACTACCGGAAATCGTAACTACCACTTTTTTGAGCGATGCTAACTTATATGGAGGATTATATAATTTTTTGAATCAACAAACGGAGTATAAAGATAATGAATTATAACAACTTTCCTGAAAACTTTCTTTGGGGCGGTGCTACTGCAGCATCTCAGATTGAAGGTGCATATTTAGAGGACGGTAGAAAGCCTTCAACGGTTGATGCAATGCCTGGAGGAAACGATAGATTAAAAATAGTTAATCGTAACGATTTTAACTGGCAAATAGATGAAAAGAAGTATCAATATCCCAATCATTTTGGTATTGACCACTATCACAGATATCAAGAAGACATTCGTTTATTTAAAGAAATGGGCTTTAAATGTTATCGTTTTTCTATTTCATGGAGTCGCGTTTTTCCTAATGGTGATGAAGAAAAACCTAATAATGCAGGGTTGCAGTTTTATGATAATTTAATAGATGAGTGTTTAAAATATCAGATTGAGCCGGTTATTACACTTTCTCATTATGAGGTTCCTTTAAACTTGATTAAGAAGCTAAATAGCTGGGCAAACAAAAAGATGATTAACTATTTTGTCAAGTTTGCACAGGTGATTTTGTCCAGGTACGCAAATAAGGTAAAGTATTTTATTACATTTAATGAAATTAATTCTGCATTGCATTTTCCAGTTCTTTCTCAGGCTTTAATACCTCGCACTGGGTCTAAAAACTTTAAGAATGTTTTTCAAGCATGGCATAATCAATTTGTCGCAAGTGCCAGAATAGTTAAGTTTGCACACCAATTGGCTCCAGAAATTAAAATGGGCTGCATGATTCTTTCTACCGCTAATTATTCTTATGACTGCAATCCAGAAAATCAGCTGGCAACTTTACACCGAGAGCAAGATTTTAATTTCTTTTGTTCAGATGTTCAGGTAAGAGGGTATTATCCTAGTTATACGCACAGGTTTTTACAGGATTATGGTTTGACAGAGAAAAGTATTGACTGGACAAAAGCTGAATTTAAAGAAATTGCTGAGGGAACTGTTGATTTTATTTCTTTAAGCTACTACCAGTCTAATACTATTGATAAGATTAACAAGCGAGAAATTGTGCCAGGAAATCTAACTCAAAGTGTTAAAAACCCGTTTTTAACTGTTACTCAATGGGGCTGGCAAATAGATCCAATAGGCTTGCGCGTAATTTTAGACAAATTATATGACCGGTACCAAAAACCGCTCTTTATCGTTGAAAATGGTGTCGGAGCTAAAGATAAAGTAACTGCCCAAAATAAAATTTATGACGATTACAGAATCGATTATCTCAAAAAGCATATTGAAGCAATTAGTGGTGCTATTTATGACGGTGCTCAAGTAATTGGTTATACCCCTTGGGGCTGTATTGATCTAGTGAGCTCATCAACAGGAGAAATGAGTAAACGATATGGACTTATTTATGTTGATCTGCATGATGATGGCAGTGGTTCATGCAAAAGATTAAAAAAGAAATCATTTTATTGGTATAAGAGGGTGATACAAAGTAACGGCAATAATTTATCAGAAAAAGACTTGAATTATTAACCATAATAAAACAGGCATATCTTCACAGTGATATGCCTGTTTTATTATTTTATTATCTAATTAATCTTCGTAGGTACCGACTTTTTTCAGGTTGCCTAAGACACTTTCACCATGAGGTGATTGTCCTATTGCAACAGTCAGGTCACGACCAGCTAAATTGCCATGGTGTTCGCCATCAGTCCAGTGTGGATTGCCAGTGACATCATAAACAACACCTTTAATAGCGACATAAGCTGGGTTGCCATTTTTACCATCATATTTTGCTAAAGATTCTTTTGTAAACTTCTCCATTGGAAAATATCCCCTTTCCAAATACACTTACTTATTGTCACCTATATTATAGCTCAAAGAATCAACAAGTCTAACTTTTACTTTGATTTTTTTTGATAATTAAAACGCCAGCCAGCAATATCCCAGGGGGTAAAAGCCGAATCTAATTTACGCTGGTAAGCCTTTTCATAGGCTGCTACTTTTTGCTGGTAATCGTGCTTCATCATCTGCTTAGAATTTTCATTGGCATTCAGTTTAACATCAGGGAAAATAGGTGGCAAAACGTGAACTACATATTTAGTTTGGTAAAAATCAGGGTGGTCTTTTTCTAATTTGTCAGTTGTTTGAATTTCAATAAAAGTTGAAATAACCGGCACATTTTGCTTGGCAGCAAAGTAATAGGCGCCTCGTTTTAATTCGCGGGGCTTGCGGTAATTCCACCACATTTCCTGTTCAGGATAAATTAAAACCCAGCTATTTTGCTCTAACGCATCATGTAGGTGACGTGGAAATTCATTACCGACATAGCTAGGGGTTTCTATTAAAGGAATAGTGCCAACATAGTTCATTAGGTAGCACAATATTCCGGGTAATTTTAAGTTGGTGTCCTCAATGGCAATAGTTAAGGAATGGTGTGTTTTATTTGCTAAATGCTTAATGGGTAAAGAGTCAATTTGGTTAAAATGATTAGCAGTAATAATTGCTCCACCTTGTGGCAAATTAGCTAAATTTTCCAGACCGGTAAATGTAGTGGAAGATGTAAAAATATGCATTAAAGTGTTGAAAATTAAATGTCCAATCCGATTATTAATTTTTCCTTTAAAAGTTTTTTGCTCTCGCCAAAAAGCATTGACTAATTCTTTACTTTCCTTTATAGAAAGAACAGGATCACCGACTTCGACTTTGGCATCCCACTTGCCACTATTAACTGCTTCTTTAATGTTTTGAATAACTTGTTCACGATTGTCGCCTATAATCATAAACTGACAGGTCCTTGCTTTTTCACATTAGCCCAGTTGTATGGGTCATTAATAGTTTTATCTTCTTTAGCTAGCATATGATCTAATTTATGCCGGTCTTCATCACGTTGCTTATCAGTGTATGTATTTAGTTCAGTCAACAGATCATTATAAAATTTGGTTTCTTTTGCGCTCTTCCAGAAATATTCTTCATATTGAACTTTTTTAAAATGCCATGGTTTAAAGAAAAGGTTGTAATGAATCAAGCTGGGATTAGTTAAAGGTTCAGTATTATCATTTGGCATTGCATCCCATTTGGGATCTAAATGTAAAATTCTTTTATCGCCAATTTCGTTTAAATAATCTTGATCTGGGGCAATACAGTCAAAATGATATTTACTGAGTAAACGCATGAAATGATCAATAAAATTCTCATCGCGAAAGACTTTACAGTTTAAAACCAGCATGCCGGAATTAATGTATTTTTTAGGATCAAGAACTAATACTTCTTTAATATAGGCAACCATTTTTGTTACAAATTGAATGGAGGAATCAGTACAAGCTGCAAAGAGATTATTGCCAAGCTCTGTATCATACAATTTACCAATATCATCATTTACGATTGTGTCACTGTCGATATAAATTGCCTTATCATATTGGGGAAACAGATCAGGAATAAATAAGCGGTAAAAAATGGACATTGTAAAGAAATCAGCTCGTAAATAGTTTTCAGTACGATTTTGAATTGGTGCAACTATTTCATCGTTAATCTTAAAGAATTTAACATGAACGTTAGAAGAGCCTATTTCTAATAAATCTTGTTTGTGCTGCGGTGATAAGTCCTGACTTAAAAAATAGATAGTATAATCTTTATCCTCAGCAGCATTCTTTACTAAAGAGTTCAGCGAAACTGCTGCGTATTTTGTAAAATCATCACTAATTGCATAAAAAACTGGAATTGTCATATATTTATTTTCTCCAAACATTATTTTTGTACTAAATTGCTTTTCACACTGAGATAGTAATTCAGAATGTCATCATATTCGTGCAATTTTAGTACTGTATGTACCCGCTTAACATCCCATGGCTTAACTGTCAAGGTATGAAACACGGGCCAGAAACGGAAACTGGTAGTAAAATGCTGAATTACTGTGTCCGACTGCAATTTATACTGTTCATTATAACGACGCGGGGCAATTTTCTTATTTCTGGCATAACGGTTAATTGCAGTTTGATCAGGCATTAATACGGTTCGGGTTTGCAGAAGGTGCCTGATTCTAGCGAATAATTTAGTTTTTCTAATTTCTGGGAGATTAAGCAGCAACACGCCGGAATTAATATAATCAAAAACTTTATGCTCGTGCAGGTTGTGAAAGAAGAACCGTCCCCAGTAATCAAGGACTCCGGCGAATTCGTAATTAGTTATATCTTGTTGGTAAAAACTAACGAGACTTCGCCTGACTATTACATCAGCGTCAAGGTATAGTATTTTATTTGGCAACTGTGGTATTTCGTCAGCAAAGAGCCTGAGCATAGCATAAGGAGTAAAATGAGTGCTCATGTTAGCTATTAGAGGCTCTCTGACGAATAGTCCCGTGCAGTCCATTAATTTTAACGTACTTTGAGGATTTTGTTTTACCAAAAGTTCTTTTAAATAGTCCGCTGCATGTTTGCTGAAGGGCTTAAATTTCTTGTGATAACTCTGAGTGTACATTGTTAGAATGTAGATATGGAGTTCTTTTGCGCCACTATTTTTTATTAATGAAAGCGTAGCGATAAGAATACCATCTTCGGCGTTATGATCGCCACAAAAAAGAATATTCATTGAGAACTCCTTAATTTATTTTTTGATAAATGCAATATTCGAAATTACTTGTTAAGGCTCGTTTTTGCATTGTCTGATAAACTTGCTTATGCAGCTTTTCTTGCGCCTGC
>NZ_JRJB01000019.1:0-4115 GCF_000760615.1 Lactobacillus sp. wkB10
AGTGGGCTATTCCTTTGAACGCAAACTTTGAGGCACCGCAGATTATGTCTGAACGAGAACTGGATCTGGGAGATTACCAAGAATTACGCAGTGCAGCTGGTCACGCTTTGCGTGTAAACGTAGGCAATAGTTCACACTTCATTGTCAATTATGATGAAACCTTGATGAATGATATTATGGCTGAATTTAATCAGCTTAAACCGGTAGATCAATTGCAATTATTGCAAGATTTAGGACTTTTAGCAGAAGGCAAGCAAATCTCATACGCTGAAATTGTACCGTTGCTGCCGAAATTTGCGGATTCTAAATCATACATTGTCATTAGTGCCTTGTTATCTAGTATCCGTTCATTATTTAAATTTGTTACACCTGATTCAGCTCAAGAAAAAGATTTGCAGGCATTTGTTAATAAATTAACCCAAGAGCAAGTTAAACGTTTAGGCTGGCAAGCAAAAGCTTCTGATACAGATGATGATAAGAGAATTCGACCACTAGAAATAGCCTTAGCTTTGTATGCCAAAAACCCTGCTGTGATAAAAGCTGGTCACCAAATTTTTGCTGAGCACGATCAAAACTTAAACGAAATTGATGCTTCAGTTAGACCGTATGTTTTAATGAATGAAGTTAAAAACTATAATAAAGCGGGCCTAGTTGATCGTTTGCTGAAAGAATATCAAGCTGCCATCGATCCTAACTATAAGGACGATCTTACTGATGGTATTACCAACACCAAGAATCCATCTGAAATCAAGAAACTTATTGAGAATTTTGAGAATGCTGCAGTTGTTAAGCCTCAAGATTTGCGCTCTTGGTTTGCGAATGTCTTAGCTAATCCAAAAGGCGAACAATTTGCTTGGGACTGGTTACGGGACCAATGGTCATGGCTGGAGAAGACAGTCGGTGGTGATATGGAATTTACCACTTATATTACTGTGGCTTCAAACATTTTCCATACTGAAAAGAGATTGAAAGAATTTAAAGAATTCTTTGAACCAAAGGTTGATCAGCCGGGTCTTGGGCGTGAGATCAGAATGGATACCAAGAATATCGAGTCCAAGGTTGACGTGATTAATGCTGAAAAGGATGCTGTCAATCAGGCTGTTAGGGAAAATTTGTAAGTAAAAACTGTTTAATATTTAAAATTGCAAAACCTGTTAACTAAAGCGAGTGTGAACTTGATATTAAGCTAACAGGTTTTTTTGCATAACAAAAAGGACAAGTTTTTTAAATTCTTGTCCTTTAATTTCTTATTAAATTACTTAATCATATACAATTACAGGTTCATGCTTGCTTACATTATGCCAAACTTGTTTTATTTCTCTAGGCTTAATATTAACGCAGCCGTGAGAACCCCCACGTAAATATGCTTTTTTACTCCAATCGCCGCGCCAGCTGGCATCATGGAAGCCGCAACCACTTAAAGTAAACGGCATCCAGTATCTGACTGGTGAAGCATATTTAGACCCGTCGTTATTGCGTCCGCGCAATACAGCATGACCTTGCTTATAGTGAATATACCAAACACCTTGAGGGGTACTGTTACCCTTAACGCCATCTCTCGTACCAGTGACAATGTCATTCAAATGTACGACTAATTTGCCATTTTTTACAATCCACATTTCCTGCTTTTTAAGTGAAACAACAATATAGTTATTTCCTATGCCATGATTGTTTTTACCATAGCCTAAACCATAAGTACTATAACCCAGACCATAGATGTAATCTTTACCATCAAGATTTTTAGTCCCGTTTAAAAATGCTTGTTCGACAGCGGCTTGAGCCCTTTTGACATGAACACCCCAGCCATAGCTTTGGTTTTTGACGGTAATTTTGCTTCCTGCAACTTTGTTGCCCTTTGGCACAGTGAACTTGTAGCTTTGGTGAATAGTTGAAATTTCCTGGTCAATTTTATTGAGTTTCGCCGTTAAATTTTCTGAATTAAGAAATGAATATTTGCCTTTTTTGTAAATTGCCTGGTTAATCAGATTTTGAGCTTTAAGCTGATAGTCTTTGCCGGCAACATGGTAATTGACCACAGCGTGACTCACAGCCTGCATTTTTTTATTGGCAGCATCTAAGTCAGTATTGCGGTATTCATAATTTTGCTTATCTGGCATTGTAGTATGTTGCTTTTTAAAGTAATTCGCAACTTCCTTTTTCTTAATAGTATCAATGCTGGGATCGCGTTCAATTGCTACTTTACCATTTTCTAGGGAAACGATATTGTTGGCTTTCCGATTAATCTTGGCCGTCGCCTTATTAATTGTTAAGTTTCCAACTTCTACTCCATAAATATTAACATTAGGGTTAAAATGATTAATAGCGAATGCTTTAGCCTGCTTTTGCGATTCAACGTGATTATTATATAGAACCACGCCAAATATAACTGCTAAAATCAGAACTATTCCGATAATAATCAGAAACAAGTTATTGCGGTTATTGTGTTTTTTTAAATTTCTTTTTGATTGCATAGTTCTACCACCGTTGGAATTTTTTAAAAAATAATTGCGGTTACAGTTTACCATCTATTGCGGCTCTAGTAAAATGCAAGATTTAAGAAAATTTTTTAGGAGGGATTGCCCAATGGAAAATGACCCATTAGTGTTTGATGTTAACATAGCTAAAGAAAAGCCTAATTCTTACCGTAAAGTGAAAAACAATTCTGGTTGTCCCTTTTGCGATGTGGCTGGATTGACTAATATTATAAAAAGGCAAGGCGACATGATTTGGCTAGCTAATAAATATCCGACATTGCTGGATACTGTTCAAACAGTTTTGATTGAATCTAATAAACATGCGGGAGATATCACTACCTATTCACCTGAATATAATCGGGCTTTGATGCGCTTTTCACTGTCATGTTTTAAGCAAATGAATGATTCACCTGAGTTCGGATCGGTATTATGGTACAAGAATTTTGGCAAAAATTCTGGAGGTTCACTTGAGCACCCGCACATGCAAATCGTTGGCTTGAAAAAGATGAACGGCTATAAGTATCTTCAGCCCAATAATTTTGAAGGCATTAGTATTTTTAACAAAAACGGGCTGGAGGTTAACGTTGGCACCCATCCGATTCAAGGCTATATCGAATTAGATTTCAACCTGCTTGATGAAAAAAGTATTGATGACTGGTCCGACTGGATTCAAAGTGGTGCTAAATACATGCTGGAAGTTTTGTCCAATGGTCGCTGTAACTCCTACAATTTGTTCTTTTATCCGCGTTTTGATCAGGGTATTTGTGCGAAATTGATTTTGCGCTACACAGCTTCGCCATATTTTGTCGGCTATAAGCTTTCACAGGTAGATAATCGGGAAAAATTACTTACGGAAGCTGAAAAATTTAAGCGCTTTTTTGAGTCTGGATCAGTTTTAGAGAAAGAATTTAAAATATAGTTTTTATTAAAGTAATTATTGTTAAAACTAATACTTAGCAGAGATAATATTTGCGACAAATAATTCTAAGCAATATAATAGCAAGGTGTTTTTTTAAGGAGGACGCAAATGCGCAGAAAAGAAACTAAGAACCTGGCTATTACTGCCATATTTGTCGCAATCTTTTTATTGCAAACTTTCATTCCTAATATCGGTTATATTCGCATATTGCCAACTTTGCCGGCTATAACTACTATTCCTTTGACTGTTTCCATTTATTCTTTGCTTATGGGACCAATTGCCGGCACATTTTTTGGTATTTTCTGGGGTATTGCCCGTATGGTGCAGGCATATACGCAACCTGGGGATATTGTCAGCTTGATGCTCTTTCAAAACTTTGCGATTGCCGTAATTCCTAGTGTTTTGGCGGGTCTTTTTCCAGGACTGATTGGAAAATTAACTGCTAAAAAGAAAAATAGTATTAAAGAGGTAAGCTACACGGTTGCGGGAGCAGTGACTTCTTTAACTAACACTGTTTTTGTAATTCTATTAACCAGTCTGGTTTTCATGGGCAACTCTGCCAAACTGCTAGGCCATTTGGGCAGCTTTGCTCAGGGGACGCCTTTAATTACAGCGTTAATAATTGCCCTAGGTTTGAATGGTCTGGTTGAGGCGGTATTCACTGCAATTGTGACACCAATTATTGTGACGCCTCTCAACAAGGTGCTGCGCAGAGTGGGCTA
>NZ_JRJB01000020.1:0-4014 GCF_000760615.1 Lactobacillus sp. wkB10
TAAAAAGAATACGCATTTGCGCAAAGGTACCCCTTTGAAATACTCTGGTTCTGTAGAAAAAATTGACCGGAATAGCAAGCAGTATTTCTTAGTCAATGATGACAACTATAATCAGTCATGGCTCCCTTATAAAAAAATCGGTGGCAAATATTACTACAATATTGGAGACGGTGGCTATGTTAATGCGGCCAATGTTGGCAACATTGATAACAAGCCCCTTTATGTCGCAGAAGCAACCGTGACAATTAGTCCAAAGGATATTGACTCCAAAGGAGTTCAGATTGGCTTGGGCAAAGAACAAATCACGGTTAAGCCTCTGCAAAAAATAAAAGTCAACCGTGAAACGCTATTTATGTATAATCCAACCAGTTCACCTAGTTACATTATTAGTGGGACCAAAACTGGCTGGTTTCCTAAATCATACGTACAAAAAGAGCTAAGACAAAGGCTGCTGACTTTTACCGCTGACACCTATGTTTTAATTACTGCTGGAACTGATATTTTTGATGCTAATGGAGATTTACGACCAAATCAGGTTGATAAAGCTGGTCTAACCACCTTTATTGAAGGCGAGAAAATTCCGGTTGATGAATTATTATACATTTGGTCAAATAAGGACAATAAAGCTGAACTCTACTATCATTTAGGCGACGCCAATAACTTTTCGAACACCAACTTTGAAGAAAACAATGAAGAACATATGTCATTCATCAAAGCTGCTGACAGTAAATATATTTCTGGTCCATTTTTGAAACCTCTTAATACGGTTGATGAAGCTAAAGCAGATGCGAAAATAGCAACTGCAGCAGATAAAAAAGACCTCCAAAAGGAAATTGAACAGGAAAATGCAGTTCACAATACTGATGGATACAAGTTTTACCACTTTAATTTTTATAATGATGCACTAGAAAGAGCCAAAGAAATTAATAGTTCAGATAAAGCAACAGTTTCAGAAGTTAAAGAAGCCACGAGACGTTTACAGATGAAAGCAAAACTAGCCTACTTAACAGTTGATGAATATGCTGCCTACAGTAATTCAAGAAACTCAATGCCAGAAAAATATTAGAAACTTACAAAGTTAATTAAAGAAGCAAGAAATTATTAAATGATGTGAACCCTAAAATTAGGACACTTTATTAGCTTTACTGAGGACTAACTGCCGATATTCGATCGGAGTTAGTCCTTTTAGCTTGATTTTAATTCTTTTCTGATTGTAATACTCAATAAGTTTCTTACTGCGTCTCCCAGCTCGGTGAGATTCTTATACAGCTTTTCAAAGCAATGGAACATTTATTCATGAAAAAAGTGCTCCTTATAGTCGGATTATTGTCTAACTATTATGGAACACTTCAATTTCGAGAGTCATATCCTTTTTTACTTATTTTTCTCTCTTACTTTACTATGCTTTATTGATAGCTAAAGATCAAGATTGCTTTGCCAAGTCAACTATTTGGTCAAACATTTCCTTTTCGTTTGATGAAATGTGGTGAGCAACTTCGATAACAGTTCCTTTAAACTCACTTAGAATTGTTTGATGTATTTGCAAAGATAAGTTCTGATCAAGAGATGAAGTTGCTTCATCAGCTAATAATATTGGTCTTTTTGATACTAATGCTCGTGCAATTTCAACTCGTTGATTTTGACCACCAGATAAATTACTGCCACTCTTTCCAAGTTGGTAGTCTAATCCCTTTTCGTTTACGAGATCATTTAAGCCTGCTTGTTCAACAGCATAATTTAAGTCTTCTTCAGACACATGGCGACCTAAAGTAATGTTGTATTTTAAAGTATCATCTAGAATAAAAGGCTTTTGCTGAATAAAGGAAAAGTACTCGTGTAGTTTTGCCCAATTACCATTTACTTCAGAATGATTAACTTCATAGGATCCAGAATCAAGTTGTTGAATACCAATTAAGACATTCAGTAAAGTTGATTTTCCCCAACCTGATGGGGCTTGCAGGAGAACTTTTCCCCAGAATCAATTTTTAAGTTAACATTGGCAAAAATTTTCTGTTTACCCAGGCTAACTCCAGCATCAGTCAATTGTAATGATTGAAAAGTATCTGAAGCAGTTGCAGTTTTACTGCCCTGCGGCTTTATCAACAAGTCGATTTTTTTGATTTTTTGCAAAATCGGCTTTGCCGTTTTAATATCGTTTACTGACCCAAAAATACCAACTACAGGATTAATAAAATTATTAGCCAGTTGTGCGATCATCATAAACGTGCCTAAAGTCAGCCGACCGCTAACAATGAAACTAATACCAATGGCAAAAGGAAGGAACATACTGAAAATATATGCTACTATCATAGTCATCTCATTAGACATACCTTTAGTCCAATTGGTTTTGAAAAGAGCCGTTTCCATTAGCTTCGCTGCTTTAATCAGCCTGTTAACCATTGAAAATTGAACATCATAGATGTTAGCCATTTCTGCTCCGGAATGAGTTTCAATAACGGTGTTGGTGTAGTTGCTATTGGATTTTTCCCACTTTTCAGAATTTTTTTCGATCTTAGGGCCAAAAACAGACTGAATAACGGCAGGAGTAAATGAAGCTATTAAAAATACCAGCGCAATAATCCAAGAACTAACAAATGCAGAGACTACAGCTGCCAAAAATTGAATTAAATCAGAAATAATTGAAAGCTCTGCCTCAATACTATTAGTTTCAATTTGCTTTAGGTCATTGGTCATAAATGAACTGTCAATTTCGTTATGGCCAGCATAGTTATTCACTAAATAATTAGCAGACGCACTTTTTAGGTTAAGATTAATTTCTTCTATAATTTTATAATAGAAATACTGATATATAACGCCGACTATTCCAAATATTAGCAGACCACAAACAGCAAAGACAGTCAGCTTGATTAAGCTGCCTTGAGGCTTTTGGGCGAAATCAATAAATTTTTGAAAAATGAAGGCAGCAAAAACAACCTGAAGCGATTTCAAAAAAGCAAAAAAAACGTATAAGGCTATTTTCCATGGGTGTGAGTATTTTATAATCATAGTTTTCCCGTCCAATATTTTTTAAATAGCATTTTGTTAGTCTAGTTCTTCACTTATAGTATGTATACTCATTTTTAAATTCAATATTGCTCTTAAGCTTGTCCAATAAGCCATGTGAAGAAATTTTTAGCTTAATTATTAAAACTCAGGCTTTTAAATTAATAAAAAATAAATATTAGATAACCAAAATACTAAGGTTTTAATCTTTAAAAGTCAATAAGATAATTTTATTTTCTTTTAATATTTATACTGACAAATTTCCCGTTAGCACTAATTTTTTCCTTAATCCTATTTTGTAACTGTTAAAAAAACGATTATAAATGGCAACATGCAATCCCTGACTCAGTCCACTTGTGCAAAATTAATTCAGTCATGATATAATTTAATTGTAAAGAAAAGAGGCCTTGCGCTAACAAGACCTCTTTGAAAACAAGCAGCCGCTCTAAAGGCGGTTAGCTGAGTAGGAATATAAAAAAGACTATCCCTAACTTGCTAAAGTATGATTGGGACGGTCTTTTTTATTTCTTGTGATTATTGATATAATCCAACAACACAATAATAAACGTGGCGAATGCCAACATTATTTGTAATGCTTGGTAAACGCTCATTAACTGCTTCTCTTTCTAAAAGATTTCGTGCCATAGGCACCATCTCCTTTCCAGATCAACAGCCAACCGCCCTCAAAACAATTTGCTTGAATTCTAAATTAATTATAACAAATACTGTTTGCATATTGAATAAAAGAAGAGCCAGATAATTAACTAAACGGCTTGGTGTAAATAACTTTCACTCACCTTCACCTTATTAACTTAGTATTAAACTGTTTGAAAACCTATTCAAAGACAGGCTATTATTCTATACTGTACGTAAGGTATTTAATCAATTTTTGAGGTGATTACATGAAATTAAATAAAAAATTCGTTTATGCTTCCATAGCAAGCATTCTTGCTATTAGTCCTATGCTACCCGCAGTAATGCCAAGCAATACAGAAGTATTAGCTGCTAAGA
>NZ_JRJB01000021.1:0-3958 GCF_000760615.1 Lactobacillus sp. wkB10
ATTATAGAGATAAAGAAACCACCGACCTCGCCCATTTCCCAGAGATTAAATACTGCAGCCATGAATGGCCACACACTATTCGATTCGAATATCAATATAAATTTTAGACATTAAAGCAATCAGCAGCTTATAAAATTAAAGCAAACAAAAAGACACATCATGTCCGCTTATCGACATTTATGTGTCTTTGTTCAATCAATACAACCATTTGTTTGTTCTATGTGTGTTTCATTGTTATATTCATTCATTAGAAAATATCAAGCGCGTTCAAACCTTGTTTTTATTTTTTTATTATTTACTTTTAAATCAAGTACTTCGTGATTTATATCCTTGTTTAGGACATTAATTAAGTGATTAATTTTTTTTAAGTACTCATTCATTATCTCTACTTTTTTTCGACAACGATTATCAATTATTCCTTCTTTTTGGCTTAATTCAAGAATTATTATATTTTCCTGTTTGATAGTCTTCTCAATTGCTGAATTCAATTTGTTAATTTGATTAGCTATAGATTTAAAATAACAGATTCTAAATAATTCGTTTTCCTGCTGGCATATAAAATTATAGTTTGAAATTTCTGTAATGAAGGCACGCATTTTCTCAAAATTCAAACTCGAGTATTCGCAAGCCATTTCATTCTGGGACCATTCATTTTGAGCATCTGTCAAGCTGTCATTTATAGTTTTATAAGTTTTCGTAATTGAAGTCATACCAGTTATAACTTCACGCCTAATAAACATTTCTTTTTCATCTCGTCTAGTAACGAATAATTGGTACTGTAGACTTAAAAAAGCAAACTCAGCAGTTAAAATCACACCAAAGTAATTAAAGTAGTCGGAAAAGCTCATTTCAAAGTTTGATCTAGAAAATACTGATACTATATAAAAAGTAAATGGTATTATTAGCAAAACTAAAAGTTCAAAAGAAAGAAAGTATCTAAAAGACGTTTTGTTTTTTTTTATAAATACTTGTTAGTTTTTCTTTAGATAGTCCAGAAATGTTAATAGTAATATAAATAAGAAGAATCAAAAAAATAACTGAAATGATTGAATTAGACATTTTTTTAAATTAAACTTTATATTTGGAAAGTAAACTATAAGCAAAGCTCCACATATTAAAGAAATAATGATGGTTGAAAAATACCATACGAATTTTTTAGGAATCGTATATTTTTCTTTCCGTTATCATTTTCAAACTTGTTATTATGTTTAGATTTATGTTGTTCATTTTCAATTTCAAAATTCAAACATTGTTTTTGGTAATAATGACAATGTAAAAATAAAAAGCATATTAAAAAAGTAGCTAAAATTAAACTAATCAATATATTCACCTCAACACAATAATACAAAAAACTAGCCAATAAGGCTAGTTTAGATTAGTGGAATATATTGAAATTAGTACAAGTAAAAACGACACCTATTAGCTTTACCATTTATTAACATAAACGGCTGTAATTATTCATTTACTAGTTGCTTGACCTCACGTTTAACTTGATTATCTTTGATGGTATAGATATAAAATGTCTTAGTTAAAAGGGAACCACAGAATAGTGTAGGTGTACCATCATGTTCAACGGCTATTCTAGACCAACTTAGCTTATCGTTCATTTCATCAAAATAATCGTTATGCTTTGCCTTATTTAAAATTAATGTCATGCAATCGCAGAAATGAATTGCTGCTTGCTTACCAGATTTTCTTTCAATCTGCATAACAAAATCTAATTTACCGAAGTTATTTAAATCTTCAAGTGAGTAATACATAAATTTAATTCCCTTGCTTTCTATAAAAGGTAATTGACCATTCGCGCTTTTTGAAACTGATTAGCGAATGTATAGAAGTATTTGTCACAATTATTTTTGTGCTGTCACAAATTTAAAAACAGACCTAAGCCCTACAGTATCAAGGTTGGGAACAAGGAACAATTTTTTTAACGATTTTAGCCACGCACGTATATATAGTATATATATTATATATATCTTCTGCTGTTTTAATATAAGAGTGTTCCTTTGTTCCTTAACTAGTTATTCAAGGGATTTGGTCATTTTGAATTTTGTTCTTTAATTGTTCACATGGGTTCCTTTGCTGATATTTCAGTGCTTATGAGGATTGTTTTTTGTTCCCTTAGTTATTTAGCTTTGATATTTTTGTAGAAATAAAGGCGTGGTCTTTTGCCGTTTGATAATCTCAATTGTTTGCTAATTCGTACTATCCCTTTTCTTTCTAATTCGTTTTTGAGTTTAGTCATTGTGAGGGGATGCTTAATTCCATTGTCATCACACCAATTTTTATAAGTCTGGTATAAATTTTCTTGGTTTACTGTTGAACCTTCACTTTGAATGTAATTTTCATTAATGAATTGCTGAACTAAATCGTTGTCAGTTAGCCATTTGTTTCTTGCTTTCAAAATTGATAAAGTTTGTGTAAGAGTATGTTTAGCCATAGCTTTCTCTGCTATGTAAATACATAAATAAACAAATTTACCACGTTCTTTTTTTATTTTTTCAGTATCAATGGCTTTATCAAAGTTTTCTATTCGCATGAAGTGAACTATGTTTGCCCTGCGCTTAAAGCCATTGCTGGTATCGGAAAAACTAGGTTCTTCGTTACCAATAAAAAGCAGTTTAGCATGGTTAGAAAAGGTGATATCGGCTTTATTTTTTACTGGAGCGTTCATTTCACCGCCACCTGTTAAGGTTTTGATAATAGCTGGGTTTTTAATAAAGGACTTTGAAATATCATCATGGATATTTAGCCATTTACCTGCTAGCTCTGAAAGACTAAAGTTGTTGCTCTTATCATCTGTCAAGTTTTCTAGAGAAACATGAGCAACGTTTTCCTGGCCTAATAGCGTCTGCAGGTAATTGGCAAAAGTTGTCTTACCGTCACCACCATTACTTATTATCAAAACAAAAGCTTGAATAGGCTTGTAACTGGGGTAGAAAGAATAACCGATCAATTCCATTATTGGAGTTATGTTTTCACCAAACGATTTCCAAAGCCATTTAGTTGTTTCAAATTGCACTGCTTTTTTATTCTTGATATTAGTTAACTCTTTTTCTACATCAAAGGGGACTAAGTCATAATCAACACATGATGTAAAATAGTACTTAGGCGAATGCTCTTGCAATTTGAAATCATCCCAATTCCAAACCCCATTTTTGAAGTTGAAATAATTACCTTGTTTTTTGCCAAACGTATCTTTCCATTTAACACGCTTAATGCTGTCACAAACAAAATGAAAAGCATCCCTGGCCACTCGATCAGTCCACACGTTATATCTGTTTAAAAGCTCTGTAATAACGCTCTTAATGCTTTTAATGTTTCTAAGCTCCCAGTACCCTTTTACTTTGTTATACTCGTAAAAATCGTCTTTATTGCCGTTCTCAACGATAATGCAATTATGTACTTCAAGAATAGTATTGCCTAACTCAGAAATATTGACTTTAGATTTGCCATCTTTATCAATTATTATCCAACAAACGGTTTTATTGATTAATTGTTCATATTTTTCCTTTATCTCAGGGTCTATGGTAATTGTTCGTGGTTTATTATCAGACAAATTTGAAACCTCTCTTTCTAGAATACTGTATTAATAATCGACACAAGCTGTTATAATTTTCAGACTTTTAAGTGAGCTATTTATATCTTTCAGACTTTGGTTTATTTCATTTAAACATTTGATTAATTCTTCGTTGTCTTGACTCATAATTTATTTCCTTTTCGGTTAAACATTTGATTAATTCTTCGTTGTCTTGACTCATAATTTATTTCCTTTTCGGTTAAACATCTAAGATTAATTCACTTGCACGTTTCTAGATGTTATAATTATGTAAATACCGTTTTCTTTTTCGTGGTTGTCTAAGAAACGGTTTTTTCTTTGCTCTGAATCCATTTAGTGATGGATTGCTTACCATATAGTTTGCGACCATCAATGATAGCCACTGGCATCCCCAGAGAG
>NZ_JRJB01000022.1:0-3914 GCF_000760615.1 Lactobacillus sp. wkB10
TTTTGATTGTCTAATTTCTGCAATCAAAACAAGGAATCATATAATTTTATTCTGTGCCTTTCTTGATAATTAATGAAGGTAAAAAATGATAGGCTTAATTAGCCAAATATCTTAAAATGATTTATTTGGTCATTTTTTTCTTAGCGTTTTGCTGGGCTTCTTCTGCAGTATTACTCGGACTTAATTTAAGACCATCAATAAATTTAACATCTTTTTTCTTAACATAGCCATCACCAACATCTATTACAGAGGTTCCTCCTTCTCGTGAGGCAGAGGCGTAAAATTCATGGCCCTTCAAGTGGTAAAATAATTCAGCTTTCTTTTCAGCTGGTACCCAAATATAAAGCAATTTATTTACCTTTAAAAACCCACCTTGTTTTCTGATCTTTTGTCCGTGATGATCTTGCATAGTACCGTCTGCATTGTAAACATCTGTATTTTTATAAAACTTAATGTAAGAATAATGTTCAGAATCATAGTAATGTACAGGCATTTTCTTTTTGGCTTTAACTTCACTGCTCAGTAACCAATATTTTGTACCCTTAATATGATAAGTAAATATTTGGGGATCATCTTCATCTCCTCCATTATTTTCAGCATAGTCTACCGTAAATTTTGTACCCTTTTTGGCTTTCTTGGAATAAGTATCGTCTTTAATAAAATCATAAAGTCCAGCACCTTCTTTTGCAGTTACTTTCACAGTTGTTTCTTCTGTATTAGAACTAATAATCTTACTTAAGTTACTGGCTTTCACATATTGCTTTGTTGGTCCACCAATGCGGTAGTAACGTTGTCCGTTCTTAAATTTGAAGGAATTGCCATAAGTTGTTATTGTCTTGCCCTTTTTAAGCAAACGGGAGTCAGCCCTCCGAGAGCCTGTAGCGTAAACATAAGAGTTTCGTTTGACCTTGCGTTTAACACCGTCAATATTACTTGCCTTGATATATTGCTTTTTGCCTTTAATTTGATATGCGGGTGCAAACGGCTTAAAAGAAAATGGAATTGGTTGATCATCTAACTTAACCTGAGTGTAAGCTGCATATTTTCCTTTTACTTTATCACCGTACAAATCATAAGCCTGAGCATCGTGCATCACGGTTTTAATAATACTTTTAGCTTCTACAGTATTAGTTTGTTGGTTTAGCACCAGACTTGCAGAAATGCCCAATATAGCAACTGCTAAATAACGAAAAGGTTTTTTAGTCATATAATTTTTACTCCTTTCTCTTAAGACAGGCACTGTTGTTACTGCATCGCTCTTATTTCATAATAAGAATGCAAAATAAATGATAGCGCAAACATACTCGCTATAATTCATTCTGAACCTTTCTTAGTAATTAATGAAGGTAAAAAATGGTGGGCTTAATCAGGCAAATATCTTAATACTACAGGATGATAATTAATCTACAGCTTTTCTAATAAAAAGAGATACTTGATGGCTTTAAATCATTTGAGCATCCAGCAAACACATAAGTATCTGCATCCATAGCTGGATCAGATTGGGATAAAACAATGAAAAAAACCAAACAGTTTGTTCGCTGCTTGGTTCTTTTCATTTACTCTTTATCAACAAGATGTTTGACAAAGAACTCGTATTTATTTAATTGACATTTCTAATTTTGCCAGTTGTCGAACACTTTTATAATTAACAAAGTTATAACCATAGTTAAAATTAACGGAATAATCATTTCCCAAGCCGTCAGGGTCTGTACTTGACTGCTAATCGTAGCTTCCCAAAAAGTGATTAATCTTATTTGCCATGCCCAAGGAATCACGGGCCAGATAAAATCAAAAAGACTGGTAATGCTTAAGCCTGAGATTACAACACCAAAAAAGCCCAGAATCATGGCACCACCAACATTAAACCTTAATACTATCCATTGTGCTAGTTCGTATTGAATAAGACCGAAAAGTGCAAAAATAAAACTGGTTAGTAAAATTTTAATAAAGGATATATTATTTATCTGAAAAGCAAATCTTAAAATAAAGAAATAAATTAAACTCATTCCGATAATTTCAAAGAAATATAATAACCAATAATAAAATAGCTGCAGCCCAATAGTTAAGCCTTTTTTGCCAGGATTTGCCAACCAATTTTTACAATGACCAGCTTTTTCTTCGCGATCAAAAACCAGACTAATAACAATGCTAATAACTAGCGGAGAAATAAGCGCCAGCAATTCGTAAAAAGTTATTATCATAACGGATGAGTTTACAATGTTTTTTCTTGTACCATAATAAAATCCCATTAATAATGGATAAGCAATTAAAGTTAACAAATGTAAATATAATAAAAAACTCCGCTTAAGTTTAACGTTTTCTGACCGAAAAATATTTTTAATCATTTTTAATTACCTGCTTCTTAAATGATCTGGCAGCGAGATAACTGAGCAAAATGAAAAGCAGAATAGCTGCTGCTATAATCCAGTAGTTATTTGAACCTGCCACATTATGACTTAGAGGTAATCCGTTAATATTCATTTTTATTAGCGGTACTGGGAAAAGTTCAGACCAGGTAAATGGCCAAATTTTGCCAAGGAAATAACTATTTACTTCTATGCCGCTAAAAATTCCGGCAAAGGCCAATACAATAGTTACATATATATTAGTAAGGCGACTAAGCCAAAGATATAAAGGAATTTGCCAAAGATTAACTAACCAAATACCTAAGATTGCAAAAAAACATGAAATTAACGAGACACTGATTTCAGAAATAAAATAAAGCAAAATTACAAAAAGAGCTAAGAATAAAGAAGAAACTAATGTTAAAAGTGCAACGTGTAGAATTCTACCTAATTCATAATCAAATAAATTGTAAGGTGAGCTCAAAATCAACTTATAATTCGTGCTATTCTTCTCGTGTCGGTCAATCAGCCCAACGACCAAAGCAAGAAATAAGGGAAACCAAATGGTACTCCACTGATTAATGACACTTTGAATAGCATAACCAGTAGTGGCAAAAAGCACTGTCACTACAATTATTACTAAAAGAGGATAAAGCCACAATAACTGCCTGACAAGTGTTCTTTTTGTTTTTATCACTTCAATAGACAATGAGTTAAGCATTCGTTACACCAGCATTCATTAAAGTATCATTAAATAATTGTTCCAAATTTTCTGTATGATCTATAGTTTTTTCAAGCAAAAGCTGGCCTTTACCGATAATACCAATTTTATCGGCTAAACGCTCGACTTCAGAAAGCATATGACTAGAAATGATAATAGTAATGCCTTCTTTTTTAAAACTAGAAATCAAATTCCGCAATTGCTGAATGCCCAGTGGATCAAGTCCATTTGTCGGTTCATCCAAAATTAACAACTTGGGTTGACCAACTAGAGCTAATCCAATACCAAGTCTCTCTTTCATTCCCAGAGAAAAATTTTTTGTCAGTTTTTTCCCCGTATCGCTAATGCCTACTTTTTCCAGAATAGCTGATATTTCGCTTTCTTCGACTCCTCTTAAACGACAAACTACCTGGAGATTTTCAGCAGCCGTTAAATTTCCATAAAGAGGTGCATTTTCAATCAGGGAACCAATAGCAGATAAATCCGCTCTATACCAATCGTGACCAGCAAACGTAATAGTACCACTAGTAGCGGGTATGATTCCCGTTAAAATCTTCATTAATGTAGTCTTACCTGCGCCATTAGGTCCTAACAGACAATAGACCTGATTTTCTGGGACATGTAAGCTTATTTGATTGAGTACAACTTGATCTTTAAACTTTTTTGTTAGTCTATTTGTTACTATTAAATCAGACATGTTTTCCTCTTTTATAATAATTTTTGTTGTTAAAATATACTCAAATAGTTTTTAATGCCAAACTATATACAAGCAATTTAACAATATTAAAATCAACTCGTATAACATAATAAAGATGATTATATTATATATAAAAAAGCAGATCAATATA
>NZ_JRJB01000023.1:0-3664 GCF_000760615.1 Lactobacillus sp. wkB10
ATTATAGAGATAAAGAAACCACCGACCTCGCCCATTTCCCAGAGATTAAATACTGCAGCCATGAATGGCCACACACTATTCGATTCGAGTATCAATATAAATACTAGATAATAACCAATTGGCACTTTATAAAATTAGAGCAAACAAAAAGACACATCTATGTCTTTTTTAGCGACATTTATGTGTCTTTTCTTTCTCAATTATTCATTTAGAAATTCACTTTAGAACAACTCCGGTGCTACTTTTCTCCTCTAATTTTATTAATTTGGTTTTTGCATTCTTTCCATAACTTTTTTTTGATTTTTTGGTTTTTTTCCTGCACTTTATTATCTTGTTCATCAATTTTGTCTCGTTTGTTTTCTATAAACTTCAATAAATTATCTTTTTCTTTATCAAGTTCAGCTACGTTCATTTTAAATCCTGCATATATTTTTCTTTTATCGAGCCGATAATAAGTTTCACCATTGTCCATATCATACCGATAGTAAACTTCTGTCCCTAAAACAGTTTTGCATGAAATATATACATTTCTCACTAAAAATGTATATTTATAGCCATTGTTCCAGTTTGCTCGCATAACTTTATTAATCATAGCTTGCTCAATTTCGCCATGATAGTAATTAGTCCAGATATAACTCTCTTTTTTTTCCCTAGTTATTTTATCACTAATTTCTTTATTTTCTTTGAAAGCATCTTCTAAGTCTTTTGGATCATAATCATCGATGTTATCCCAATAAAAACAGTCTTTTAATTGTTCAAGCTGTTCCTGCTTGTTTCCTAGTATTTCTAAATCATACTGTGATTTTCCCAACATAGATGAAGTCTCAACTATAGGCTTGCAATATATATTTCCTAAGTATTCAACTTCATTATTCTTCTCTATAGTAAGAACAAGCCGTAAAACCATTTTAAAATCCGTCAAGGTCTTAACTTGGTTTATATTTACAATTGTTATTTGGGGTTGGATATTATTTTTTACTTTATCAAGTGCTGGATTCATGGAAGGCCAGTTTTCTAGTGAAATTTTAAAACATATAGGTTTTAAATTATCAATTCTAAAGTAGGGTAAATGTAAGTTGACGTCAGATTCTTTTTCTCGCTTATTATTATTAAAAGATAAATATAATGATACTATTACTGCACCAAGAGTTCCAATTGCACTTAGCCAATCGGGAGAAAAAAAATACTTAGTAAAAATAATAACTGACTTCTTTTTGTAGAAAAGTGTATAGAGGATAAGCGTAACTACTAAAAATTCCACTATGTTAAAGGTAAACTTAAACAATTTACTGCTTCCTGCTTTTTGTATATAAAATCCTATTTTTTGGGGGAATTTTATTATTGCCATGATAATTATTGATAAGACAGATAACATGAGTAGTTTTATAATTTTCAATTTATTCACCTCATAAAAAATAATACAAGAAACTAGCCTTTTTAGCTAGTTTAGTTCAAATGAATATATTGAGATTAGCTACTTTCTAGTTGCTTGATCTCAAGTTTAACTTGATTATCCTTGATGGTATTAGATATAAAATGTCTTAGCTGAAAAGGAACCACAGAATAGTGTAGGGGTAACGTCATGTTCAACGGCTATCCTAGACCAAGCTTGCTTATCGTTCATTTCATCAAAGTAATCGTTATGCTTTGCCTTATTTAAAATTAATGTCATGCAATCGCAGAAATGAATAGCAGCATGTTTACCAGATTTTCTTTCGATCTGCAAAACAAAATCTAATTTATCGAAGTTGTTTAGACTTTCAAGTGAGTAATACATATAATTTAATTCCTTTATTTAATACATGTGATGCGGTACAAAGGCATGGCACAAATAACTGATTCAACAAATCCTCTGTATACCAACTTTTTGGCGGACGTGGTACATTTGGTACAAATCGGGGAATACCCCTCTAACATACAGCCTGTAAGCTTGGCACAAAATGTACACTTTTTTTGAGCTTGATAGAGATTGTATATAGGGGTATGTACTCCAATATATATATTATTTTATTTATTTTAAAAAAGAGTGTACCACTAGTACCTTACTTACTCTCTCAACGAGTTAGGCATGTTTTTCTATCTGAACCTAGAAAGTTCCATTTGCACCGTGGGTACTCTCATAAGGGTTTATTGAAAGTTTGTGGTTTGTACCTGTCTTTAATTTAAGCTGATACCTTTATAAAAATACCGCCTTTTTCGTTTTTCTCCATCAATACGCTTGTTTTCAACACTTCTAAAAATTCCTTTGTTCTCAAGCTCTTTCTTGAATTTTGTTTTGCTAACTGGTTTGAAATTATATTTAATACACCAAACTTTATAGGCACCGTATAAATCATTTTCATCAACTTCTTCCGTTGGAGCTAAGGTACAATCTTCATTAATAAATTGCTTTATGGGGTCGTTATCTTCTATCCAATTGTTTCTCTGTGCAATAATTGACTCAGTTTGTTTGATTTCTTTTCTTTTCATTGCATCCTTGGCTAAGACCATACATTTGTAAACAAACTCACCACGTTCTTTTTTAACTTTTTTCATATTTATAGTCTGTTCAAAGTTGTTTATTTTAAAGAACTTAATTACATTAATTCGGCGTAAAAATGCATTGGTTGTATTGCTAAAACTAGGCAAGTCATTAGATGCAAATAGCAATTTAGCATAATTAAATAATGTAATACCTGGCCTATTTTTAACTGGTGCAGTTATTGAACTGCCACCGGTTAACTTCTGTAAAACAGTAGTATCAGGGATGTACGCGTTTGATATATCGTCATATTCATTTAGATATTTATTGTATAATTCTGAATGACTGAAATTATTAGGACGCTTGTCTGCTAAATCAATTAAAGAAACAAAAGAAGTATTTTCATTGCCTACAAGGGTGGTAAGGTGGTTCATAAAGGTGGTTTTACCGTCACCACCTGGGCTTAACAGGATAACGAATAATTGAATTGGTTCATAACTGGGATAAAATATGTAACCTATGAATTCCATCAATGATTGCATGTTTTCACCTACTGAAAGTGCTAACCATTTCTCTGTTTCTAACCAACTATTTTTATTTTTCCAACTATTTATAACGGCTTGTGAGTTCGGATATTTATCAGTAACCACCAGGTCATAATCAACACATGATGTGAA
Organism: Lactobacillus sp. wkB10; assembly: GCF_000760615.1. Classification (NCBI taxonomy): domain Bacteria; kingdom Bacillati; phylum Bacillota; class Bacilli; order Lactobacillales; family Lactobacillaceae; genus Lactobacillus; species Lactobacillus sp. wkB10. The sequence continues at coordinate 3,139 of NZ_JRJB01000023.1, forward strand.
ATAGTACTTAGGCGAATGCTCTTGCAATTTGAAATCATCCCAATTCCAAACACCATTTTTGAAGTTGAAATAATTACCTTGTTTTTTGCCAAACGTATCTTTCCATTTAACACGCTTAATGCTGTCACAAACAAAATGAAAAGCATCCCTGGCCACTCGATCAGTCCACACGTTATACATGTTTAAAAGCTCTGTAATTACGCTCTTAATGCTTTTAATGTTTCTAAGCTCCCAGTACCCTTTTACTTTGTTATACTCGTAAAAATCATCTTTATTGCCGTTCTCAACGATAATGCAATTATGTACCTCAAGAATAGTATTGCCTAACTCAGAGATATTGACTTTAGATTTGCCATCTTTATCAATTATTATCCAACAAACGGTTTTGTTGATTAATTGTTCATATTTTTCCTTTAACTCAGGGTCTATGGTAATTGCTCGTGGTTTATTATCAGACAAATTTGAAACCTCTCTTTCTAGAATACTGTATTAATAATCGACACAAGCTGTTATAATTTTCAGACTT
>NZ_JRJB01000024.1:0-3206 GCF_000760615.1 Lactobacillus sp. wkB10
AAGCACGGCAGCGTCCTACCCTCGCAGGCAGTCTCCCACCAACTACTCTCGGCGTGAAGAAGCTTAACTGCTGTGTTCGGCATGGTTACAGGTGTTTCCTTCTTGCTCTTGCCACCGTACTTTTTCTCTTTCTTTGAGCTTTTACACTCAAAACTAAATATAATCCTCTTTAAAAAACCTTAATTGCCATTAAGCTTCGGTCAAGTCCTCGACTGATTAGTACTGGTCCGCTCCAAGCCTCGCGGCTCTTCCACTCCCAGCCTATCTACCTCTTAGTCTTTGAGGTGTCTTACTACTTGCGTATGGGAAATCTCATCTTGAGGGGGGCTTCGCACTTAGATGCTTTCAGCGCTTATCCCGGCCATACTTAGCTACCCAGCGATGCCTTTGGCAAGACAACTGGTACACCAGCGGTATGTCCATCCCGGTCCTCTCGTACTAAGGACAGCTCCTCGCAAATTTCCTACGCCCACGACGGATAGGGACCGAACTGTCTCACGACGTTCTGAACCCAGCTCGCGTGCCGCTTTAATGGGCGAACAGCCCAACCCTTGGGACCGACTTCAGCCCCAGGATGCGACGAGCCGACATCGAGGTGCCAAACCTCCCCGTCGATGTGAACTCTTGGGGGAGATAAGCCTGTTATCCCCAGGGTAGCTTTTATCCGTTGAGTGATGGCCCTTCCATGCGGTACCACCAGATCACTAAGCCCGACTTTCGTCCCTGCTCGAGTTGTCGCTCTCGCAGTCAAGCTCCCTTATACCTTTGCACTCTGTGAATGATTTCCAACCATTCTGAGGGAACCTTTGGGCGCCTCCGTTACACTTTAGGAGGCGACCGCCCCAGTCAAACTGCCCGTCTGACACTGTCCCATGCCTCGCTTAGAGGCCCTGGTTAGAGCAGCCATCAAACAAGGGTAGTATCCCAACATTGCCTCTGATAACACTGGCGTGCTATCTTCTCCGGCTCCTACCTATCCTGTACATGTTTAACAGCTGCCCAATATCAAATTGCAGTAAAGCTCCATGGGGTCTTTCCGTCCTGTCGCGGGTAACCCGCATCTTCACGGGTATTATAATTTCACCGAGTCTCTCGTTGAGACAGTGCCCAAATCATTACACCTTTCGTGCAGGTCGGAACTTACCCGACAAGGAATTTCGCTACCTTAGGACCGTTATAGTTACGGCCGCCGTTTACTGGGGCTTCAGTTCGCTGCTTCGCTTGCGCTAACAGCTCTCCTTAACCTTCCAGCACCGGGCAGGTGTCAGCCCCTATACGTCGTCTTACGACTTGGCAGAGACCTGTGTTTTTGATAAACAGTTGTTTGGGCCTATTCACTGCGGCTGGCTTTTATACCAGCACCCCTTCTCCCGAAGTTACGGGGCGATTTTGCCGAGTTCCTTAACGAGAGTTCTCTCGCTCACCTGAGTGTTCTCCACTCGACTACCTGTGTCGGTTTGCGGTACGGGTACGCAGCTTCTCGCTAGAAGCTTTTCTTGGCAGTGTGACGCTTGAACCTTCGCTACTTTGATTTCGCTCCTCATCACGCCTTGTGCTTAACAGTAACAAGCATTTGACTCATTACTACACTTAACGCTTGAACATGGCTTCCAGCGCCATGCGTTCTTTGCCTCCTGCGTCCCTCCTTCGCTGTTAACGAAGCTGCGCAGTACAGGAATTTCTACCTGTTGTCCATCGACTACGCCTTTCGGCCTTGCCTTAGGTCCCGACTTACCCTGGGCGGACGAGCCTGCCCCAGGAAACCTTAGTCTTTCGGCGGACAGGATTCTCACCTGTCTTGCGCTACTCATACCGGCATTCTCACTTCTAAACGCTCCACTTATCTTCTCAGTTAAGCTTCGCCGCATTTAGAACGCTCTCCTACCACGTGCATTACTGCACATCCACAGTTTCGGTACTATGCTTAGCCCCGGTAAATTTTCGGCGCAGCGTCACTCGACTAGTGAGCTATTACGCACTCTTTTAATGATGGCTGCTTCTGAGCCAACATCCTAGTTGTCTACGCAACTCCACATCCTTTTCCACTTAGCATAGATTTGGGGACCTTAACTGGTGATCTGGGCTGTTTCCCTTTCGACTACGGATCTTATCACTCGCAGTCTGACTCCAGTGCCTCGATCTCTGGAATTCGCAGTTTATCTGAATTCAGTAACCCCTGACGGGCCCTTCGTCCAAACAGAGCTCTACCTCCATGATCGTCCTGGCACCAGGCTAGCCCTAAAGCTATTTCGGAGAGAACCAGCTATCTCCAAGTTCGTTTGGAATTTCACCGCTACCCACAACTCATCCCCGCAATTTTTAACTTACGTGGGTTCGGTCCTCCAGTGCGCTTTACCGCACCTTCAACCTGGTCATGGGTAGGTCACTTGGTTTCGGGTCTACATCAGCTAACTGCTGCGCCCTCTTCAGACTCGCTTTCGCTCCGGCTCCGTCTTTTCTGACTTAACCTCGCTAGCTAACGTAACTCGCCGGTTCATTCTACAAAAGGCACGCCATTACCCTTTAATGGGCTTTGACTATTTGTAGGCACACGGTTTCAGGTTCTCTTTCACTCCCCTCCCGGGGTTCTTTTCACCTTTCCCTCACGGTACTGGTTCACTATCGGTCACAATGTAGTATTTAGCCTTGCGAGATGGTCCTCGCTGCTTCAATCGGGATTCCTCGTGTCCCGACCTACTCAGGATCCTGCTCGACGCGCTTCGGATTTCGCTTACGGGGCTCTCACCCTCTCTGGCTTACCTTCCCAGATAATTCTGCTATCCTCTGCGCTGCCTTTTTGCAGTCCTACAACCCCAAATGATAAATCATCTGGTTTGGGCTCTTTCCTCTTCGCTCGCCGCTACTAAGGAAATCGATCTTTCTTTCTCTTCCTGCAGCTACTTAGATGTTTCAGTTCACTGCGTCTTGCCCCATACGGCTATTTGTTCACCGCCTGGTAATGCATCTGCATGCATTGGGTTCCCCCATTCGGATGTCTCCGGATCTCTGCGTACTTACCGCTCCCCGAAGCCTTTCGTGGTTCGTCACGTCCTTCTTCGCCTCATTGTGCCTAGGCATTCACCGTGCGCCCTTCTTTACTTGACCTTACTCAAGATACTCTCTCGGTCGCTCTTTGGCAATCTCTTCTCTTTTGATTGTTTCTCGGTTTTTTCTTGGATTATATTCAGTTTTCAATGTACTAACTC
>NZ_JRJB01000025.1:0-2524 GCF_000760615.1 Lactobacillus sp. wkB10
CCTCAGTTTTTATAGCAGGTTTGAATTATGTCTCCTTTTGATGATTATATTAAGATCAAAATATTGTTTTTGAAGATTATTTCTTTTTCGTGAATAACATAGGATCATTCCAACGGATGTTTGGAAAGTTTCGATCTAAAAATTAAACAAATTGGGTACACATCTTTTGGCCACACCAATTTCAAAAATTTTCTGATAAGGATCAGATTGGAAGAAAACAAAGAAAATAAATAATCAGTATATTATATACTTTATTCTTTTCATTTACTCTTTATCAACAAAATTTGACAAAGAACTGTTTTTGCCTTTTCTTTCAGATTTTAAAGCAATAGCAAAAGTTGCAATTTCATTTTGATCTCACATACTTAAATGAACACTTTCCTTTCTCAAATGATATTCTATTTGTACTATTATTTGAGTACTATTTATACTTCTTAGGTTCTTTTTAAATGATTTACTTGGCCGTATTTTACTCATAAATTATCAGCAAATTTTATATTTAGTGAAATTTGTAAAGTCAATTTATATGGTGGTATTAATTTTTATTACTTTATAAATTTTAATATATATACAAATTAGCTATACTGATGCATCTTTGTATAACTGACACATTTCTTGTGTTACCATAGGATACAATGAAAGTGCTACAAACGCTTTCAGATACTGATAAAAAGGGGATTTTTTCAATGAATCAAAAAGTAGTCATCATTGGTGCTTCTCATCCAGGTCATGAGGCAGCCATCGAATTATTAGACAGATATAAAGATCTTGATGTCACTATTTATGAAGCAAGTGATTTTGTTTCATTTATGTCTTGTGGAATGAAGCTCTTTTTAGAAGAAAAAACTACCGGACAAGACAATGTACGCAATTTTTCACCTGCTGATCTGGAAAAATTAGGCGGTAAGATTGTCAATAATTCGCAAGCAGTTGCGTTAAATCCGGCAAATAAGCAAGTTACAATTAAAAATACCCAAACTGGTCAGACTGAAGAAGTTAACTATGACAAATTAATCTTGTCTCCAGGAGTTGATCCACTCCAATTGCCAATTCCAGGGGCAGATTTAGACTACGTTTATTTAATGCGGGGCTACAGTTGGGCTAAAAAGATCAATGAAGCTCTTCATAATGATGAAATTAAAAATATCGTTGTGGTGGGTGCTGGTAACGGAATCGCTGCCGTTGAAGCTGGTGTTTTAGCTGGTAAAAACATGACCTTGGTTGATGCCAGCAACCATATTTTGGCTAATTATTTTTCAAAAGACTTTACCGATGTTTTTGAACAAGAAATGCGAGACAAGGGTGTCGATTTAAAGCTTGATACAAAAGTTACTGGTTTTACCAATGATCACCTAGTCCAAACTGATCATGGTGACATTAAAGCTGATATAGTCATTGTTGCTGCAGGCATTGTTGCTAATACAGACTGGCTTAAAGATACTATTAATTTAAACCAACGGGGTTATATTGAAACAGACGAATATTTAAGGACTAATCAAAAAGATGTTTATGCTTTGGGTGATGCTATTTGGCCACTGTCAATCCCGGCTAATAAAAGGATGCCAATTCCATCAGCAGTCGCTGCTCGCCACGAAGCAAATTACTTAGTGCAACATTTGTTTGAAGAAAAACCAAGCCGTCCATTCCCAGGCTTAGTTGGCGGACAATTACTAGAATTTGGTGATGTACATGCGGTAGTTAGCGGCCTCCCACAAAAATCTGCAGAATTTGCCGGCATTAATTCTGCAACTAGCATCTACATCGATCATTTGCGTCCAGACTTTATTCCTGCTGATGATAATCCGTTAGGATATATTTCCTTAACTTATAATAAGGATACTCATCAAATTCTTGGAGGTGCAGTTATGTCCAAACATGATATTACCGCTCAAGGCAATGTCTTAAGTTTAGCAATTGGTCATAAATTAACATTAGAAGATTTAGCTGAGCAAGACTTCTTCTTCTCACCAAGTTTTGATCGGCAATGGAATATCTTGAACTTAGCCGCACAACATGCGCTAGGCTTACACAAGTTTTAATTAATTTTAGATATTACTAAGCTTTGTGAGGCAACTCCATTTAAGATGCTTACTATATCTTTCCAAAGACAATTAGTAGAGTAAGGAATGCAGACTGCTATAAAATGAGTCCCAGAAGTTAGACAACTTTTGGGACTATTTTTATGACTAAATTATCTAGAGAGTCAAAAAGCACTACAACTAAATAAAGCGCTTATCTTGATTAACTTCACTATTCTTGGGAAATTAATTTTTTATCTGCCTTTAAATTTAAATAGCTTTAGCTTATTTTCAATTCAATAACTTAGCATTAATCTCATTGGAAGTCTATGCAAAGATAGCTATACAGTTCTATAATGACTATAAGATCTTTAATCAGTATTTTTGAGGTGATTACATGAAATTAAATAAAAAGTTTGTTTATGCTTCCATAGCAAGCATTCTTGCTATTAGTCCTATGCTACCCGCAGTAATGCCAAGCAATACAGAAGTATTAGCTGCTAAGA
>NZ_JRJB01000026.1:0-2107 GCF_000760615.1 Lactobacillus sp. wkB10
GACCATATTGCGGGAGGTGGATTTGAACCACCGGCCTTCGGGTTATGAGCCCGACGAGCTACCAGACTGCTCCATCCCGCGATTTTAATAAAGGAGGATGTGGGATTTGAACCCACGCACGGCAAGACCGTCTAACGGTTTTCAAAACCGTCCCCTTAAGCCACTTGGGTAATCCTCCAAATGTAAATATACCAAGAATGGTAATGACCCGTACGGGATTTGAACCCATGTTACCGCCGTGAAAGGGCGATGTCTTAACCACTTGACCAACGGGTCATATTTATCGTTCTTACGCCATAAGACGCTTAATTATAATACCGAACTTATTGCCAAAAGTCAACCTTTTTTTATTTAGCTGATGCGATAAATCCTTTTAAGTTGCTGAATCACAACGTTATTAATAATACAGGATTATGACTCATCATGCAAGAGTTTTGTGCAAAAAGTTAAACTTTTTTCGTAAGATTGCCAATTAAAAGTATTTTTCTTTAAGCAATACAAATATTGTTATAACATATTGTTAAAAAGCCTGTATTACAGCTATATCTAGTAATTAAAAAGACCGTAGATTTTGTTCTAACGGTCTTTTTAATTATATCAGCGGAGACTGAGAGATTCGAACTCTCGCACCAGAATAACCCGATCTACACCCTTAGCAAGGGCGCCTCTTCAGCCACTTGAGTAAGTCTCCACAATGGGCCTAAATGGACTTGAACCATCGACCTCACGCTTATCAGGCGTGCGCTCTAACCAGCTGAGCTATAGGCCCCAAAAAGCGGGTAACGAGAATCGGACTCGCGACTAAAGCTTGGAAGGCTTTCGTTTTACCACTAAACCATACCCGCACTAATAATAAATGGCGCGGGACGGAATCGAACCGCCGACACAAGGAGCTTCAATCCTTTGCTCTACCGACTGAGCTACCGAGCCATCCTACGGTCCATATCAGATTTGAACTGATGATCTTCTCCGTGACAGGGAGACGAGATAAACCACTGCTCCAATGGACCATATTGCGGGAGGTGGATTTGAACCACCGGCCTTCGGGTTATGAGCCCGACGAGCTACCAGACTGCTCCATCCCGCGATTTTAAAATATAAAAGTACAAAAAGTACAAACAAACTCCATACTTTATGGACCTTGTAGGACTCGAACCTACGACAGGACGGTTATGAGCCGTCTGCTCTAACCAACTGAGCTAAAGGTCCAAGCTCTGGGAAATAGCGGCGGGGGGGATCGAACCCTCGACCTCCCGGGTATGAACCGGACGCTCTAGCCAGCTGAGCTACACCGCCAACAATGCAATCATTTTATAAAGATTACAATCGGGAAGACAGGATTCGAACCTGCGACCCCCTGGTCCCAAACCAGGTGCTCTACCAAACTGAGCCACTTCCCGTAATTATGCGCCCTGAAGGATTTGAACCTTCAACCTTCTGATTCGTAGTCAGACACTCTATCCAGTTGCGCTAAGGGCGCATCACTAAATGCCGAGGACCGGAGTCGAACCGGTACGGTTGAAACCAACCGCGGGATTTTAAGTCCCGTGCGTCTGCCAATTCCGCCACCCCGGCAAGTAATGAAAGCGGAAGACGGGATTCGAACCCGCGACCCCCACCATGGCAAGGTGATGTTCTACCACTGAACTACTTCCGCACAATATGTAATGCCGATTATACGATTTGAACGTACGACCCCCTGTTTACAAGACAGATGCTCTACCAACTGAGCTAAATCGGCAAAATGTAAATATGGTATATATTATTGGCGAATACGGGTGGTGGGACTTGAACCCACACGTCCGAAAACACTAGAACCTAAATCTAGCGCGTCTGCCAATTCCGCCACACCCGCAAAATGGGGCCATGAGTCGTGACGGGCTTGAACCGTCGACCCTCTGATTAAAAGTCAGATGCTCTACCAACTGAGCTAACGACTCGAGATGGAGGATACAGGGCTCGAACCTGTGACCTCCTGCTTGTAAGGCAGATGCTCTCCCAGCTGAGCTAATCCTCCATAAGCACGGCAGCGTCCTACCCTCGCAGGCAGTCTCCCACCAACTACTCTCGGCGTGAAGAAGCTTAACTGCTGTGTTCGGCATGGTTA
>NZ_JRJB01000028.1:0-1494 GCF_000760615.1 Lactobacillus sp. wkB10
TGAAGTGCAACTAAAAAGTTAGACATTTTAATATTACGCAAGACTCAATGCACGATTTCGATATTTGATCGGGGTCGTGTATTTTAGTTTGTTTGATCTTCTAATATGATTGAACCAGTAAACGTAATCATGCAGTACTTCCCGCATTTCTGCTAGTGAACTGATCTTAATGCGGTTGAGCTTCTCCCGTTTCATTAGGTTGAAGATGGTTTCTCCCGGTGCATTATCGTGGCAATTACCCTTGCGCGACATGCTTTGCTTAATCTTCATCTGTCTTAGTTTGGTCTGATAGCCGCTGTGGCGGTATTGAAAACCCTGATCTGAATGCAAAATAGGCTGGGCTGTTTTAGGCAGCTTGTGCTTAAGCTCTGCCAGCATATCATAAACCAGCTTCATGTTAGGCGAATAGCTGACTTGACAAGCCAGTATTTCCAGTGAGGCCTCATCAATGACCGGTGAAATATAAACCTTTTTGCCTGTGGTCAGCTTGTATTCGGTAATATCCGTGTGTAAGACGTGGTAGGGTCTGGTTTCATTAAACCGCTGCTTTAAAATGTTTTCCTTGATTACGCCTGCAGGGCCCGCATAAGAACTGTAGCGTGCAGTGCGCCTACTGTAGACTCTGGTCTTTAGTCCCAGCTGCCGCATCAGCTTGCGCACGGTATTGGGCGCATAGCTAAAGCCTTGATCTAAGAGTGCACCATGCATACGTCGATAACCGTAAGTCTCATCACTTTCTTGGTAGAAGATAGACTTGATTACGCCTTTAACAGCAGCGTATTTATCTAATCGGTTCAATCGGTGACTGCGGTTGTCGTAATAAGTTTTGCGGTTAAGGTGCAGCTTGGCAAGCAAAAGCTTTAACGGCACCTCAGGTCGCTCAGCCCGAATCTCCACGACTATTCTGGTTTTTTGCCGGTTGGTGAGCGTGGATATCGGGCAGCCACTTTTTTTAGGATTAAGTTATCCAATTCTAAGTCGGCTTTTTGTGCCTCTAGCTCAGCAACCTGACGACGCAATTGTTCTACTTCGGTTAGCTTCTTAGTGGGTTTAAGCTTCTTCTGACGCTTCTTTTTAGTCATGGTTGGTGGTCTCCCCTTGGATTTTGGGAGCAGCCCAGAGTAGCCTGCAGCCTGATAAGCCGCCAGCCATTGTCTTACTACTGACCGCGAAAGATTAAAAACTGCAGCTACCTGGAGTACTCCCATGTGATGTTCATGATAGAAGCGTACCACATTTAGCTTGAATTCAGGCAAATAAGTTTGTCGGGTGTGAGTAACCTTTAAAGCGGCTAAGCCATGTTTACGGGCACGTTCTGCCCAGGCCCTAATCTCGGTATGATCAATGCCGTATTCGCGTTCTAGTTTAGCTAAAGAGGTTTGGTGGGATAAGTATTTACTGCAAATTTCCATTTTCAAAGTAGTTGAATATTTAGTCATGAAAAAAGTGCTCCTAATAGTCAGATTAATGTCTAACTATTATGGAGCACTTCAA
>NZ_JRJB01000029.1:0-1199 GCF_000760615.1 Lactobacillus sp. wkB10
TTTTGATTGTCTAATTTCTGCAATCAAAACAAGGAATCATATAATTTTATTCTGTGCCTTTCTTGATAATTAATGAAGGTAAAAAATGGTGAATTAAATTAGGCAAATATCTTAATAAAAAATGCATCCAATAGCTGGCTTTTACTATTAGGTGCATTTAAATTATTTAGTTCTCTTAAAATAATTTATTTGGTCATTTTTTGCTTAGCAGCTTGACTTGCTTCTTCAGCTGTGTTGATCGGCTTTAGTTTTACGCCGTCAATAAATCTAACATCACTCGCTTTGACATAGCTATCGCCAAAATCTACTTCACTACCGCCACTTCCGTCTGGCTTATCAGTGGCATAAAACCAATGACCCTTCATATGATAAAACAGTTCTGCTTTATTTTCGGCTGGTACCCAAATATAAAGCAATTTATCTACCTTTATATTACCGCCTTGTTTCCTAATTCTTTGTCCATCATTATCTTGCTTGGTGCCATCAGCATTATAGACGTCTGTATCTTGATAAAATCTAATATAGGAATAATGCTCGGAGTTATAAAAATGATGCGGAAGCTCTTTTTTAACTTTAACGTCTAGGCAATTGAGCCAATTATTCGTCCCTTTAATGCGATAAATAACTGCATTTGGAATAGCCATATTGGTTATATCGTCGGCATATCCTTCTTCTTGAGCTCGGTCGACTATAAAAGTAGTACCTTTTTTAGCCTTTTTAGTAGTTTTGAGACCATTATTGATCTCATAAATTGGAGTCCCACCGTCTTTTGTCACTGTTGCAATAGTTTCTTCGGTGTTTGAAGCTGTGATTTTGCCCAAGTTGCCGGCTTTCACATATTGTTTTGCAGGACCACCAATGCGGTAGTAGCGCAAACCATTCTTAAACTTGACGGTGCCACCATAAGTTGTAATGGAAGTTCCTTTTCTAATTAAACGATAGTCAGCCCTGCGTGAACTTGTAGCATAAACATAAGAGTTACGTTTGACCTTGCGTTTAACGCCATCGATGTTATTAGCTTTAATATATTGCTTTTTCCCGCTAATTTTATAGTATGGGGCATAGGGCTTGAAAGTTAGGATTAATGGTCTTTTTTCAACTTTGACCTGATGAAAAGCTGGATATTTAGCATCTACCTTTTGTCCATCTTCATCGTATGCTTGTGACGTATACATAACAGTTCTTATAGCACTGGGAAT
>NZ_JRJB01000030.1:0-899 GCF_000760615.1 Lactobacillus sp. wkB10
GCTATTTATATCTTTCAGACTTTGGTTTATTTCATTTAAACATTTGATTAATTCTTCGTTGTCTTGACTCATAATTTATTTCCTTTTCAGTTAAACATCTAAGATTAATTCACTTGCACGTTTCTAGATGTTATAATTATCTAAATACCGTTTTCTTTTTCGTGGTTGTCTAAGAAACGGTTTTTCTTTGCTCTGAATCCATTTAGTGATGGATTGCTTACCATATAGTTTGCGACCATCAATGATAGCCACTGGCATCCCCAGAGAGGCCCAATAAGTTATAGTAGATGGAGCTACACCAAAGTACTTTGCAATCTCTACACGGTTTAAATATGGCTGTTGAGGGGATGCTGCTTTTTTAAGACTGTCTTTAATCAGACCACAAACATAGTTTTGTAGGTCTGTTTTTTGTTCTTGGTCTAATTTGAATTCCATGGTTTATTCCTCCTCAAAATTGATTAATGATTCTGTATGAGATATTTCATCTCGCAGATTGCATACATAAACTCTCATTAAATCAGCTAATCCGTAAATTTTTTGATAATCAGCTAAAGAAATGTTCTGTTGATTCAATTTTTCAAGCATTAACTCAATGGTTCTTAATAAGTTTTCACTTTTTAACGAAGCAGTTATTAGGCCGTTATCTAAAGCTTCTATATCTTTAACAGTTCTCTTCATGGTTTATTCCTCTCCACAATAAGTTAACATGTACGAATTATTCACTAAGTCGCTGTAACGCTTAGTAAAGCTCCTAATTACATTTGTTAAAGCAGATATTTCGTTTAACTGATTTAGTGTTAAGTCGCTAGGACTTTCTATTTCAGTTATTTTGTCTGAAAGAATAGTCAGACAATTAAAAATATCCAAGCTTTCTGTTGCCATTTGAATAAACTTATTGT
>NZ_JRJB01000031.1:0-412 GCF_000760615.1 Lactobacillus sp. wkB10
TCTCTCGGTCGCTCTTTGGCAATCTCTTCTCTTTTGATTGTTTCTCGGTTTTTTCTTGGATTATATTCAGTTTTCAATGTACTAACTCATTGGATCTTTCTCAGATCCAATGGAGGCTAACGGGTTCGAACCGATGACCTCCTGCTTGCAAAGCAGGTGCTCTCCCAACTGAGCTAAGCCCCCATGATCTTTTATCTCTCAGATGCGCTTTCTCTTTTCCTTGCCTATGGGCCTAAATGGACTTGAACCATCGACCTCACGCTTATCAGGCGTGCGCTCTAACCAGCTGAGCTATAGGCCCGTTTCCAGCGTATCTGCTCTCTCTTTGAGGTATTACCCTCAAAACTAAACAATGTCTTCCCTACTCATGTGCTTCCGTGCGCTTGCCTGACTTCTCTTAGCATTCCTGCTC
>NZ_JRJB01000032.1:0-278 GCF_000760615.1 Lactobacillus sp. wkB10
GCACGGTTTAAATAGGGCTGTTGTGTGGATGCTCCTTTTTTAATACTGTCTTTAATCAGACCCCAAACATAGTTTTGTAGGTCTGTTTTTTGTTCTTGATCTAATTTGAATTCCATGGTTTATTCCTTTCCACAATAAGTTAGCATGCACGAATTATTCACTAAGTCGCTGTAACGCTTAGTAAAACTCTTAATTACATTTGTTAAAGCAGATATTTCGTTTAACTGATTTAGTGTTAAGTCGCTAGGACTTTCTATTTCAGTTATTTTGTCTGAAAG